>CAJMJM010000007.1 GCA_905213725.1 Collinsella aerofaciens | reverse complement strand
GCCGAGCTTGAGTCCCTACCATTGTCCGACGAGGAGCGCGCTGAGTTGGATGAGCTCCGCGCCGAGAAGGCCCGCCGCGAGGCTCGGGAAGAGGCCCGTCGCGAGCGTGAGGAGCTGGCTGCCCTGCGTGCCGAGCGTGCGAAGGCCGAGGAGGTCGCCGCGAACGCCGCATCCGCATCGGCGCCCGCGCCTGCACCCAAGCCCGCTGCTGCGAAGCCTGCACCTGCCGCGCCCAAACCTCAGCCTAAAAAGGCCGCTCGTCCCAAGTCCGACGAGCCCAAGTCGAGCCGTGACGAGATGACCTTTGCCCAGCGCATGGTTACCTCCAAGGAGCCTACGGGCGAGAACGAGATCCCTGGCATGGCGCCGGCTCAAAAAATCATCATTGTCCTTGCCCTCATCGCGTTTGTCATCTTTATGGGCTACACGATCCTGACCAGCATGGGCCTGCTCTAACCGATTTGCATCGGGCGTCATGTCCGCATCCTCTGCTCTCGTCTAACCCTCAAATTCTGTACCACACATCCGAAAGGTCGCCCCATGGCTTTGACCGACATCTCGCATCCCACCGACATTGCAATGCTCACCGATCTGTACGAGCTCACTATGGCCCAGGGCCTGTGGGAGAGCGGCAAGGCCAATGAGCAGGGTTGTTTTACCGCGTTTTACCGCGACCATCCCTTTGGCAGCGCCTATGCCGTCATGTGCGGCACCGCCGAACTGCCCGAGCTGGTCGAGAATCTGCGCTTTACGCCCGAGGACATCGACTACCTCGCCTCGCTCCAGGCCCCTGCCGGCGGCGCGATGTTCAAACCTGGATTCCTCGACTACCTGCGCGATTTTCGTGCGCATGTAAACATCGACGCCGTGCCCGAGGGCGAGCTCGTCTTTCCGCGCGAGCCCATGGTGCGCGTCACCGGCCCCGCGCTGGAGTGCCAGCTGCTCGAGACGGCGCTGCTCAACATCGTCGGGTTCCAGACGCTTGTCGCCTCCAAGACGGCGCGCGTGGTGCTCGCCGCCGACGGTCGCCCCGTGGCGGAGTTTGGCCTGCGCCGAGCCCAGGGTCCCGATGGCGGCCTGGCCGTTGCGCGCGCGAGCTACGTTGCCGGCTGCTCCTCTACGTCCAATGTGCTCGCCGGCCGCCGCTACGGTATTCCCGTCTTTGGCACGCATGCGCACAGCTGGGTGATGAGCTTCGATTCCGAGCTCGAGGCCTTCCGCGCATTTGCCAAGTCGAGCCCCAAGAACTGTACGCTGCTCATCGACACCTACGATGTACGCGAGGGCTGCGAGCATGCCATTACGGTTGCCAAGGAGATGGAGGCGGTGGGCGAGCGCCTGTCGGCTATTCGCATCGACTCGGGCGACCTCGCCAAGCTGTCCAAGTATGTCCGCGGCCGTTTTGATGCTGAGGGCCTGCCCTATGTGGGGATCTCGGTTTCCAACGATCTTGATGAGTACACGATTCAGTCGCTGCTCGACCAGGGCGCGCCCATCGACAGCTTTGGCGTGGGTACCAAGCTCGCGACCTGCTATGACCAGCCGGCGCTGGGCGGCGTGTACAAGCTTTCCGCCCGCCGTGCGAGCGAGGCAGATCCATGGACGCCGGTGGTCAAGCTCTCCGAGCAGCCCTACAAGCGCACGATCCCGGGTGTGCAACGCGTGCGCCGTTATTACGACGGCTTTGGCGGCCCGGTCTGCGACATGATCTACGACGAGGACCATCTGGCGGGGGAGGGCGCCGCGCGCGGCAATACCCTCGTGGCCGTGAATGATGCCGCCCTGGTGACTGACGTGTCCGAACTTGAGTATCGCGAGCTGCTGGTGCCGATCGTGCGCGATGGCAGTGCGGTGGCTCCGCGTGAGAGCATCCAGGACGCGCGCGAGCGCTGTGCTTGGGCACTCGATCATCTGGACGCAGCTTTCAAGCGCTTCCTGTACCCGCAGACCTATGTGGTGGGCATGGAGCAGGGCCTGGCTCAGGTGCGCGACGAGCTCGTGCGCAAGAACATGGCCGCGGCCTCTGCCTTTCCCTGGGCTCACTAATTCCTTGGGCGGTAGGGGCGAGTCATGCTCCCTTGGCCGCCAGCTCGGCCGTTCGCTGAACAGTTGATTGGTTTGACGTATGACGACTTCTTATAAAACGATGGTGGTAAAGATCGGTTCGTCCACGGTGGTGGGTGCCGATGGCAAGGTCAACCGCGCCTTTATCGGCGGACTTGCCGATCAGGCCGCAGCGCTGCGCAAGCTCGGCTGGCGTCTGGTCGTGGTGAGCTCGGGCGCTATCGCCTGTGGCTATCCCGTGTTGGGTTTCGACCGCAAGCCGGTCGGCGACCTGCCGAGCCTGCAGGCCTGCGCCTCGGCCGGCCAGTGCATCATCTCGTCGGCCTACGACGAGGAGTTCCATGCGCGCGACCTGCTCACCTCGCTCGTGCTGCTCACGCGCCACGATACGGCCCGCCGCACGTCCTACCTGCACGCGCGCGACGCCCTGCTGCGCCTGGTTGAGCTGGGCGTGGTGCCGGTCGTCAACGAGAACGATACCGTCACCGTCGACGAGATCAAGTTTGGCGACAACGACACGCTGGCGGCGCTCGTGAGCTGCCTGGTTTCTGCCGATCTGTGCGTGACGCTTTCGGACATCGACGGCCTCTACACCGCCAATCCGCATGAGGATCCGACGGCCGAGTTTGTCCCGGTCGTGCATAAGATCGATGCCAAGATCATTGCCTCGGCGGGCGATTCTTCCACATCGGTGGGCACGGGCGGCATGATCACCAAGATTCGCGCGAGCCGCATCCTGATGACGGCGGGCATTCAGAGCGTGATTTGCTCGGGCGAGGAGCCCGATGCCCTCGTGCGTCTCGCCCGCGGCGAGAGCGTGGGAACCCTGTTCGATCCGCCGGCGGAGCGCCTGGACATCGCACCCCGCAAACTGTGGATCGCGCTGGGCGACAAGGCCCACGGCTCGGTGGCGGTTGATGACGGTGCTGCGAAGGCGCTGGTCAGCCGTGGCTCTTCCCTGCTTGCGGTGGGTATTCGCGAGGTTGATGGCCAGTTTGCCGAGGGCGATGTGCTCGATGTGTGCGATCCGAGAGGTATGGTCGTCGCCCGCGGTATCGCCGAGGCCGATTCGGACGTGCTGGAACTTGCCGCCGGCCGCCGCCAGGACCAGATCGCCAGCAACCGCCTGCTGGCAGACCTGGCCGAGAAGCCGGCGATACACAGGGATAACTTGATCGTATTTGCATAAAGAAAGACAGCGCTGCGGATCGTTTCCCGCAGCGCTGTCTTTCTCGTGCCGGCACTTGGGGACGTTCCTTATGTGCCGGCACTTTGGGACACTCCTTTGCTAGAAGATCTGGCGCAGGTCTCCGCGGTTGAGGGCTTCGTCGAAGAGGTGCTTGAATACCACGCTACCGTGCAGGCCGTCGTGCTCGAACTCGTTGGTCACCCAGGCATGCGAGTTGCCCACGCGGCTGAGCGTATCAAGCTGCAGGCCCGAATCCACGTACATGTCGTCGAAATACACCGCGGCCTGCAGGGGCACCTCGTTGCACGCCAGTCGCTGCGGGTCGTAGATCTTGTCCCAGCTGGTGTCTTCCATCAGCAGGTCCATGGCGGGCTTGAAGGGCTTGAGCTCGGGCATCTGCTCGAACATCCACGGGAACATGGCCTCGCCGGTAAACATGAGCGGGCGCGCGAGTGTGTCGAACTCGGCACGATGGGCCTTCTCCTCTGCTGCGGCCCAGCGAATGGGCATGGTGTCGCCGTCGGCGTAGATAAACTCCTGCAGTGTCCAGTACAGCGGGTTCGTGCGTGTGTTGGTGCGCTCGAAGGCGCGCATCAAAAAGCTGTCAGATACCGAGGCGCCGCAGGTCAGCGTGCCGTTGCCGTCAACAAAAGCGTGATCGATAATCCAATGCATGCGCTCAAAGCTCGGCTTCATGCCAAAGTCGCTGCCCATGAGCTGTAGGCGCTCGACCGTCATCGGCGAGCCGTCGGGCAGCACGGGCTTCTGAGCCTCGAGCGCATCGGCCAGGGCTGCCACGCGCTCGACGTCAGCGGGATAGCGGTCATAATACTGCTGCGTCTTGGCGGCCATGCGCGGGAAGGTGTGCGCGTAGACCTCGCTTGCGCTCGCCGGCACGTGGGGGATTCCGCCGCAGGTAAAGCTCGCCGCCACGCCCTCGGGGAAGAGCGACAGGTAGCTCAGCGTCAAAAAACCGCCGTAGCTTTGGCCGAGCGTGACCCACGGCTTGCCGCCAAAGCCCACTAGGCGCAGGTACTCAAAATCGCGCACGATGGAGCTGGCGAGGTGGCGCTTGAGGAAGTCCGCCTGCGAGCGTGCTGTATCGGCGCCGGCGGCCGTTGCGCGATCACCCAGTGCCTTGATCGTGCGTCCGTCCACGCAGCTACTGCGTCCGGTGCCGCGCTGGTCGGGAAGGACCACGCGGAAGTGCTTGACGGCCTCCTCGATCCAGCCGTCGCTTGTGGGCGACAGCGGACGTGGGCTCTCGCCGCCGGGGCCGCCCTGCAAAAACAGGAGCAGCGGCAGATCGTCGTTGATGCGGTCGGGCGCGCTAACCACGCGGTAGAAGAGCTTGATGCTCTCGGGCGCGCCGGCGATGGGTGCCGGCATGGCGCCGCGGCGCATGGTACTGCCGACGGCCAGGAGCATCGGCTCCAGGCCGCGCCAGTCAAGGGGGACGTCGATGCTGTGGTCCTCGACGTAAAGGCCGGGGACGTGGTACGAAGTGATGAGGGCCATGTGAGTCTTCCGTTCGTTGCGGTGTTTCGGGTTGACCAATTCTACCGCCGCGGGCGAGGCCATGCGCAAATCGGCTACCATGGTTGCAAACTTCTAGGAGAAAGGGCCGCCCATGTCGGTCGATATAGCCACGTATGTCCACGATCTTGCCGTTGCCGCCAAGGCAGCGTCGGCCTCGCTTGCCACGGCGAGCGATGAGCAGCGTCAGGAGGCCGTGCGCGCCATGGCCGCAGCACTGCGCAACGGTGTCGACTCCATCGTTGCCGCTAACGAGCTCGATATGTCCGCCGCGCGCGATGCGGGTACCTCGGCCGGACTGCTCGATCGCCTGCTGCTGACGCCCGAGCGCGTCGAGGGCATGGCCGCCGGTTTGGAGAAGCTCGCCGAGCTGCCCGATCCCGTCGGCCGCGTGCTCGACCACCGCGTGCTTGCGAGCGGTGTGGACCTGACCCGCGTGAGCGTGCCGTTGGGCCTGGTCGCCATGGTCTACGAGGCGCGCCCCAACGTGACGGCCGACGCCGCAGGCATCTGCATCCGTACCGGCAACGCCTGCATTCTACGCGGCGGCTCGCTGGCCTATCACTCGTGTGCCATGATCGCCGAGCTGCTGGCCGATGCGCTCGAGGCCAAGGGCTTCCCGCGCGAGGCCGTGTCGATGATCGAGTCCACCGACCGCGAGGCCACCGGCGAGCTCATGAAGCTCCGCGGTATTGTCGACGTACTCATTCCGCGCGGAGGTGCAGGCCTGATCCAGCGCTGCGTGCGCGAGTCGCTTGTGCCGGTGATCGAGACGGGCACGGGCAACTGCCACATCTACGTGCATGAATCCGCCGACTTTGATAAGGCGCTCAACATTATCGTTAATGCCAAGACCCAGCGCGTAGGCGTGTGCAATGCCGCCGAGTCGCTGCTGGTCGACCGTGCTGTGGCCGATGCGTTTTTGCCTGCGGTCGTTGCCGTGCTACACGACCACGGCGTGCTCATTCACGGCGACGAGGCCACGTGCGCCGCGTGCGCCGACGCCGGCTTTGTAGAGGGCGATGACTACGTCGCCGCGACTGAGGAGGACTGGGGTCGCGAGTACCTGGCGCTCGAGATGAGTGTGAAGGTCGTGGCTAGCGAGGACGAGGCCATCGCGCACATCAACCGCTACGGCACCATGCACTCCGAGGCCGTCGTTGCCGAGGACACGGATGCTTGCGAGCGCTTCCTTGATGCGGTCGATGCCTCGGCCGTGTACTCCAACGCCAGCACTCGCTTCACTGACGGCGGCGAGTTTGGCCTGGGCGCCGAGATCGGCATCTCGACCCAAAAACTCCACGCCCGTGGCCCCTTTGCCGCCGAGGCCCTCACCACCTACAAATACAAGCTCCGCGGCACCGGCCAGGTCCGCCCCTAGCGCCCGCGCAAGAAAAACCACCACAAAGGTGCCTTTCCCCTTTGTGGTGGTTTTAGGTGGCGTGGGCGGTTAGGCCTGGAAGGTATCGCGGTCGGGGGCGAAGGACTGCATGGCCGCGATGGTGCGGTCAAAGAGCTCGGGGAGCTCCCAGCCCAACATCTCGGCGCCCTGCGTAATCACGTCGCGCGAACAGCCAGCGGCAAAGCGCTTGTCCTTGAACTTCTTCTTGAGCGACTTGGTCGTAAAGTCCATGACGCTCTTGCTCGGACGCATGATGACTGCAGCGCCGATCAGGCCGGTGAGCTCATCGCAGGCAAACAGGATCTTTTCCATCTGCAGCTCGGGTTTGGGCAGCGAGGTGTTGAAGTCGGACGTGTGCGTCTGGATGGCGCGAATGAGCTCGGGAGACGCACCTTCGTCCTCAAGAATCTCGGCAGCATAGATGGTGTGGTTCATGGGGTCGTCCTCATGCTCCTCCCAATCCAGGTCGTGCAGCAGACCGACGATGCCCCAAAACTCCTCGTTCTCGGGGTCGAACTCGCGCGCAAAGTAGCGCATAGTGCCCTCGACCGTCTCGCCATGGGTGATGTGGAACGGGTCCTTGTTATGCTCGTTGAGCAGTTCGAACGCGCGGTCGCGGGTGATTCCGGCGGTAAGCGGCTCTGCCATAAGAGACTCCTTGTGCTCGTGGGTATCGATGAGAATGAATACTACTAGAACAAGAAAACCACCACAAAGGTGCCTGTCCCCTTTGTGGTGGTTTTTGGCGCGGATGGGTTAGTTGAGGGCGGCTTGGGCTAGGCGGGCTTCGGCGTCCTCCTCGGTGACGCCAAGGGCCACGGCGAACTCCTCGATGGAGCGGCGCTTGGCTTCCTTGAGTACGCGCATGTAGTAGGAGCTGGGCTTTTTATCGGCTTCCTCGGCCTGGCGAATGCGGTGCATCATGGTTTTTGCCACGCGGACCGTCTCGGGCGCACCCAGCTTGAGCTGCTGCTTAAAGTGTGTCTCCTCAAGTGAGCTGTTGCGCTCGGTGAAGGTGTCGCACTCCAGCTCGTCATAGTGGCTCAGCAGGTGCTCGGCATCTTGCTGAGAGATGGCGGCGTGCAAACGATCGGCCTGCGCCACGGGGTACATGAGGATCGTCTGCGCATGTCCCTGCTTGGTCTCGAGCAGCAGCATGGGCTGCGGCGTGTCGTCCCTAAAACCGACGACGGTGCAGACTCCCTGACCCGGATGAATGACGTGTTGACCGATTGAGAACATGCTACCTCCAACTTATACGAATTTACGTATGTCTAGAATAACACGCTGACGTGCGCAAATTCTCACGTTATGCAGGAAAAGCACACAACTCCGATAGGTAAGAGTATTCGATAACAGACACAGCTCATTCACACCTTTATGCATTTTCAACGCCTGCATAATCTGCAGGCAGACCGGCATCTTTGAGTGACTCCATACAAGCTGTAGTCAATTTTGTGCATATGCAATATCGATTGGCTTTACCCTGCGACAGTGCCCGTCGCTTGTGATAGAGTGCTACAAACTCTGGCTTTTGCCCTACGAGTGACCAAGAGCTCGGGGGCTTTAACACAAGGAGGATCTATGCCCGAGAAGATTGAAGAGCTGGTACGCGCTGCGCTTGCTGCGGCCCAGGAGGCCGGCGACCTTTCCGCATTTGAACTTGACGATTGCGCTATCGAGCGACCGGCTGACACTTCTCATGGCGAGTGGACCTCTACCATGGCCCTGAAGTCCGCCAAGCTGGCCCACTGCGCCCCGCGCAAGATCGCCGAGGCCATCGTTGCCCATATGCCCGAGGACCCCGCGATCGAGAAGGTCGAGATCGCAGGCCCTGGCTTCATCAACTTCTACCTCTCCGTTGCCGTCAAGAATGCCATCTTTGGCGAGGCTCGCGAGAAGGGTATGGACTTCGCTAAGTCCAACGTCGGTGGTGGCTTGAAGACCCAGGTCGAGTTCGTCTCCGCCAACCCCGTCGGCCCCATGCACATTGGCCACGGCCGCTGGGCCGCTCTGGGCGACTCGCTCTGCCGCGTCATGGACCACGCCGGTTACGACATCCAGCGTGAGTTCTACATCAACGACCACGGCTCTCAGATGAACACCTTCGGCAACTCCATCAGCACGCGCTATATGCAGCTTGCCGACATCATCGCCAAGCAGGGCGTTGATATCGACGAGGCTCACAAGCTGCTGATCGCCGACCGCGACGCCTTTGTTGCCGACGAGAACGACGAGCACCCCGAGACCCATCCGTATCAGGACAACTTTGCCGAGACGCAGGGCAAGGACTCCTACGGCGGCGACTACATCATCGACGAGGCTGCCGAGTTCTGGCGCACCGACGGCGACAAGTGGGTCAACGCCGATCCGCAGGAGCGCATGGAGGGCTTCCGCGAGCGCGGCTATGTAAAGATGGTCGACAACATGCGCGACCTTTGCCATGCCGTTAACTGCGACTTCGATCGTTGGTTCTCCGAGCGCTCGCTGTATGTGAAGGACACCGAGGGCGAGACCGCCGGCACCTCCGCCGTCGACCGCGCTTTTGAGAAGCTCGACAAGATGGGCTACCTCTACACCAAGGACGGCGCCCTGTGGTTCCGCTCCACCGACCTGGGCGATGACAAGGACCGCGTCCTGATCAAGTCCGACGGCGAGTACACCTACTTCGCCTCCGACGTTGCCTATCACTGGGATAAGTTCCAGCGCGTCGACCACGTCATCGACATCTGGGGCGCCGACCACCACGGCTACATCGAGCGCGTCCGCTGCGTCTGCGACGCTCTTGGCTATCCCGGCAAGTTCGAGGTTCTGCTGGGCCAGCTCGTCAACCTGCTGCGCAACGGCAAGCCCGTCCGTATGTCCAAGCGCAAGGGCACCATGGTGACCCTGCAGGAGCTCGTCGACGAGGTCGGCTCCGATGCCGCTCGCTACACGCTCATCTCCAAGAGCTCCAACCAGATGGTCGACTTCGATATTGAGGCCGTTAAGAAACGCGACAACTCCAACCCGGTGTACTACGTGCAGTACGCTCACGCCCGTGTGTGCTCCATCCTGCGCCGTGCCGCTGACGTTACGCCCGAGCAGGCTGACGAGATGGACATGAAGGCCGTCGCCGCCAAGGCCATCGGTGAGAACGTCGATTACTCGCTGCTGACCGACCCGACCGAGCTCGCCCTTTCGCGTAAGCTCAACGAGCTCACCGACCTCATCGCCAGCTGCGCTCGCGACCGCGCCCCGTTCCGTCTGACGCACTTTGCTGAGGAACTCGCCGGCGACTTCCACAGCTTCTACGCTGCCTGCCAGGTTCTGCCGAGCGAGGGCCGTCCCGTCGACCCCGAGCTTTCGCGTGCCCGTCTGGCCGCTTGCGACGCCGTCCGCGTGACGCTCGCCCTGGTGCTCACCCTTGTTGGCGTTTCCGCGCCCGAGCAGATGTAATCTGCGAGTCATTTGACCGTACAGACTTGGTTTAACTAAGCCTTGAAAGCCCGATCTCCCACGGAGGTCGGGCTTTTTGCAAACGCCGACGTATTGACGAATTTGGAACTGCTGGAAATACGAAACTATGCCGGTTTACTACGATGAAATGAGAAATTCCAACCACGCCGGCTTTACGCAAAAAGTGCAAGGCATCTACCTGCGGTATTAGTTCAACAAGTATCGGAGTGGTCGCGGTAGAGCGAATCATCGTAGTAAACCGCCATAGTTTTGGCGGAGGCAGTCAGATTTGTGGGTGTTAAACCAAAGAGTGTCCCTTTTGACTAGTCGTTTAAGAGCGTTCCCAATGACTAAGTTGCAGGTGGCGGCGGTTGTGTTACACTAACGCTGCGTATATGGCGCAATCATCTCGATACAGATCAATGATGTCCGTCGTTTTGAACGGAACTAGACTGTTTAGCCGCCCTGAAGGTTTATGCAGGGAGCATGTGATCACAGGGCTTGAAAAGAAAGTTGAGCAAACACTGTGTCTGATCAACAGCAAGAAAACGAAATAACGACGACGCAAGCCGCTCCCGCTGCACCGGTTGCGTCGGACCAAGTCGCGGCGCCCGCGCAAACGTCGGCTCCTGAGACGCCTAAGGCTGCAACGGCTGAGAGGGCCGTGCCTGCAACTGGTGAGGAGGCTGCTCCGGCAAAGCCCAAGCGTACGCGCCGCACGGCCAAGCCTGCTGCTGACGGCGAGGAGGTCACCAAGCCCAAGCGCCGTACCACGCGCACGACGCGCGTCAAGCGCACCGTTGCAGCTGACTCCTCGGCGCCGATTTCCGATGAGGTCGCGCAGGCACGTGCGTTGGCGCAGATTAGCGAGGCTCAGGTGGTGCGCGCCCGCCGTCGTGCTGCCGAGCGCGAGGCCGCGGCTCTGACCGAGCTTGCAGCTCCGTCTGTGCCCGAGACGCCTGCCGCCACCGAGACCCCTGTCGCCGACCAGCCGACCGAGAAGCCGGTACCGCGCACACGCCGTCGCACGGCTGCTAAGGCCGAGCAGGTTGCCGATCAGGTAACCCCCGAGCTCACTGAGGCTTCGGTCCGTTCCGCGGCAGGGGAGGGCACATCGCCTGTTGAGCCCGCTGCGCCTGTCGAGGCCAGCGAAGTTCCCGTTGTCGATCCGGCTTTGCGCCCGCACCGTCGCGGTCGCAAGCCCAAGGCTTTCGTCGAGGCCGAGAAGGCCGCAGCCGCAGCCGCCGCCGCTCGGGATGCTGCGGCGACCGCCGAGCCTGCAACCGCTGCCGACGCGCCCGTCCAGGATGCTACGACTTCCGAGGCCGTTTCTGCCGATGTCGAGCCCGCCGACGTCCGTCCTGGTCGCAGCCATCGTACTGCTGCTAAGCGCACGTCCAAGGCCAAGGCTGCCAAGAAGGGTGCGTCCGAGGTTTCCGCCGAGACGACCGCCGATGCATCGACTGATGCCGCCGAGCCCCAAGACGTCGAACAGTCTGCGTCCGAGAAGCCCAAGCGCGGTCGCAAGAAGTCCGCTAAGGCCAAGGCCGTCGAGCAGCATGCCGAGGCCGAGCCGCAGGGCGATTCCAATGCCGAGGCCAGCGATGATGCTTCGGCTAACGAAGACGCCTCCGCAACCGATGGCACCGCCCCCGTCGAGACCGAAGAGAGCGCTCGCCCCAACCGCCGTCAGCACAAGCGCAACGACGAGCGTAATGACCGCAACGAGCGCAAGGACGAGCGTAACAACGATCGCCGCAACCGTCAGCGCGACCGCAAGCAGCGCAATAAGGAGCGCAATGCCGCTCCGACTGAGCCCACGCTTTCGCGCGAGGAGCTCGCGGCCATGAAGGTCGCCGAGCTGCGCGAGAAGGCCAAGGAGTTCGAGATCGAGACGACCGGTTTTTTGAATGTTTAGGTGTTCTAGGAGATCTACACTACCGCCGCAAAGGCCGAGGGTTTCCGCGATATCAAGGGCATTCTGCAGATTCGCCCAGACAGCTCCGGCATCATCCACGCCCATGGCTACATGAAGTCCAACGACGACGCCTTCGTGCCCGCATACCTCATCCGTTCCGCGCGTCTGCGCACGGGCGATGTCATCGAGGGCTCGCTGCGTCCTTCGCGCGGCGGCGACAAGCGCGCCGGCCTCGCCAAGATCACGACCGTCAACGGCATGGATCCTGAGCAGATTCGCAATCGCCCCAAGTTCGGCGACCTCACCCCGGTCTATCCCAACGAGCCGCTGCGCATGGAGCATGGCAAGGATTCCATTACCGGTCGTGCCATCGACATCGTGTCGCCGATCGGCAAGGGTCAGCGTGGCCTGATTGTGTCCCCGCCTAAGGCCGGCAAGACGACGATCCTCAAGAAAATCTGCCAGTCTATCTCGATTAACAACCCCGAGGTGCACCTCATCTGCCTGCTCGTCGACGAGCGCCCCGAAGAGGTCACCGATATGCAGCGTTCCATCAAGGGCGAGGTTGTGGCGTCGACCTTCGATATGCCCGCCGACAACCACACTCGCGTGGCAGAGCTCGTCATCGAGCGCGCCAAGCGCATCGTGGAACTGGGCGGCGATGTTGTAGTTGTGCTCGACTCCATCACGCGTCTTGCCCGCGCCTACAACTTGGCGGCGCCCGCCTCAGGCCGCATCCTTTCGGGCGGCGTTGATTCGGCGGCACTGTATCCGCCCAAGCGTTTTCTGGGTGCAGCCCGCAATATCGAGAACGGTGGCTCGCTCACCATCCTGGCCTCCGCACTCATCGATACCGGTTCCAAGATGGACGAGGTCATCTTTGAGGAGTTCAAGGGTACCGGCAACATGGAGCTCAAGCTCGACCGCGACCTGGCCGATCGCCGCATTTTCCCGGCCATCGACCCTGTTGCCTCGGGTACGCGCAACGAGGACCTGCTGGTCGACGAGCAGATGCGCCCGTTTGTCTTTGGTCTGCGTCGCATCCTCGCCGGCATGAACAATACCGAGCGCGCGGCCGCATCGTTTATCAAGGGCCTCAAGGGCACCAACACCAACCAGGAGTTCCTGGTGCGTTCGGCCAAAAAGCATAGCGACTACGAGCAGACGTTCTAAGTCGTCAACCGCACGCGGCGTTATTGCCGGCGCGATGAAGGGTCGGGGCTTGCGCCTCGGCCCTTTTTATATCGCCACTCGGCGCCAGTTATCGACCATAAGACTGGCAAGCAGCAGGTTTCCCGTTTCAATCCGACATCGTCGCTTGCAATCGACAGGGCGGTTTCGCATAATAGCTTTTAAGCTTCGCGACGGAAAACGCAGATGAAACGAACCATATACCGTTGCTTTGGGGCATAGCCCCGCTTCATCTTCTCTCGCGCAGCCAACTGAATGATGCGATTTGGGTGCTGGAAGATGGGGAGAGCTCATGGCTTCTTCTGATGCAACACAACGAGCAGTCCTTGCCGGACTTTCGTGCGGGATCGGCCTGGCCGCCCCCGTGGTTATGTATGCCGCGACGCTGCCGTTTTCGTCGGTGAACGAGACGGTCGTGGCGGGTGCGGTTCCCTTCGCCGTGGGCGCGGTGGCGGGCGTGGGTATCTATGCCGCCTCGCTGGGCATCTCCGAGTACCGTGCGCAGCGTGAAGAGCGTCTGTTCCAGCCCGATGCCATGGGCGGTGCTGCCAATCTCAATCAACATCAAAGTGAGTTCAAGACCGCCTCGATTCCGGCTCAGCAGCAGGATGCGACTCCTTACGCTGCGGCTTCTGCTTCTCAGGCTCAGGCGGAGCAGTCTACCTCGGCATACCTTTCCGGCCTGACTGGTGCGTTCCAGCGCCGTCATGCCGATGATGGTGTCCCTACCATCGCTCGAGCCGCAGATGCTATGGACGAGGCCGAGGCTTGGTCCATGATCGACAGTATGCTCGACGACGATTCGCCGGTGAGCTGCGACCCTGCACACTCGCGCGACGTCTATCAAGTCGCCATCGACGAGCTTACCAACGGCGGGCAGACCGGCTCCTTCAATCGTGACGACATCGCCGCCGCGGCGCGCGCCGTGTCGGGCTCCCAGGCCGCCCCTGCGGGCAGCACGGCGGCTTTCGTGGCACTCGTTGCCAACGCGGCAGCCAATAACGCCTACAACGCTACCTCGGGCGACGCGAACGCTTCTGCCGATTATTCGTACGTTGATGAAGCCATTACCGCGGACGAGGAGGCCGTTGCCGCCCGCCGTGCCGCCGAGAGCTCGCTTTGGGGCGCTCCTGCTCAGCAGCAGGCGGCTGAGGCTGCGCCGTACAACGCAAACCTCGCCAGCATGCCTATCATCTCCGGTGCCGCGGACATCGATCTTGACGACCTCGATGAACCTGCAGCCATCACCGCATCGATTGATGCCCAAGATCGCATCGACACCGGCGACCTTCCGGACGCCTCGCTCGAGGTCGATGTCCCCATGGCCGATTACTCGGGCCACGAGGACATGTGGGCCGCCGCCACCGCGATTCTGGATGAGATTGACGAGCCCGCTCCTGTTGCAGTCCCCACTCCCGTCGCTGCCCCTCAGCCTGCTGCTCCCGCCTATGTCGGCCGTCACAGCGCTGTGTTCCCCGAGGATACCGCCCGTATCTCGCGCGAGAGCATCGAGCGGGCCGAGGCTATTGCCGCCGGCATTATGGAAAATCGTCGTCACGAGCGCGTCAATCAGATCCTCGAGGAAGAGATCGAGCGCCTGCAGTCCTCTACCGCCAAGCGTACGGGCCGTGCCTATCTGAGCGTTATCGAGGGCGGTACCGCCAGCTTCGCGCCGCTCCGCGCGGAGGCATAACTTCTGCATGGTTAAGATCAATCGAAAATGGGCGGTCGTGACCTGCCTGATGGCGCTCTTGATCTGGGGCAATTCGCTGGTTCCCGGCTCGGGGTCGGGCTCGCTGAGCCTAACGGTCATGGAAGCTATCCGCGGTTTCCTGCACGGCGTGGGACTTCCATATGAATGGGTGACCAACTTTGTTGTTCGCAAGTGCGCGCATTTTACCGAGTATATGGTGCTCGGCATCCTGGCAACGCACGCTTTTGATTTTGAGGGCCGGCACACCTTTGACGTGCTGCTGCCCACGGCGGTGTTCCTGCTGCTGATTCCCTCGATCGACGAGACGATTCAGCTCTTTGTGCCGGGACGCGCCGGCATGATCACCGATGTGATGATCGACTGCTGTGGAGCGGCAATGGGCGTTGTGCTCCGATATCTCTTACGGTCGCTGATGTACGCCAAAAAGGCCGCCTAGGACGTATTGTTTGGTCCTAGGCGGCCTTTTTTATTTGAGGGCTTATATGAGGCGTGGTGGCGTCGTTCCATTGGTCGGATTTGCTGGGCGCGCCACGCCCCGTGGGTGCGTCTGTTACTGAAGCGCCTGTGCGCCCAGGGCAAGGCAACCCATGATGCCCTGCTTGCCCTCGAGGCTGTTGTTGACAATGTAGGTATCGATGTCGTTGACCTCGGGCGTGACGATATAGCCGTTGAGCATTTCGGCACATTTCTTGCGTGCGAGCGGCACGATGGGGGTGTGGTCGGCCACGCCGCCGCCGATGATGATCTTTTGCGGCGCGTAGCACAGCGTGTAGGTCATGAGCGCCTGTGCCAGATAGCCGGCGAGCAGGTCCATGGCCTCCGGGTCATCGGCCATGTCTCCGGCGCTCTTGCCATCCCAGCGCTTTTTAACGCCGGGGCCGGCGATGAGGCCCTCGAGACAGTTGTCGTGGAAGGGGCAGGCGCTGTGCTCGCCAATGGTGTCGCGCGGGTCGCGCGTGACCAGGATGTGGCCGGCCTCGGGATGCATCATGCCGTGCACGAGCTTACCGCCCGAGAGCACGCCGGCGCCCACGCCGGTGCCGATGGTCAGGTAGACCACGTCGGTGAGGCCCTTGGCGCAACCAAACGTGACCTCGCCCAGGCAGGCGACGTTGACGTCGGTATCGTAGCCGCAGGGGATATTGAGCTCGTTTTGGATAGTGCCCAGCAGGTCAAAGTAGCGCCATGCCGTTTTGGGCGTCTCCAGGATCTTGCCGTATTGGGGCGAGGCAGGGTTGACTGCGGTGGGGCCAAAGGCGCCGATGCCCAGCGCGGCGATGCCCTTGTCGGCAAACCATGCGTTGACGGCCTCAACGGTCTCCTGCGGGGTCGTGGTCGCGATCTGCTCGCGCTCTAGGACCGTACCGTCCGCATAGCCCGTGGCGCAGACCATCTTGGTGCCACCGGCCTCGAGCGCTCCGATAAGCTGCTGCTCTGCCATAGTATTCCTCTCTCTGGGACGAGTTGCTCCGTGACTAAAGTATAGAGCTCTAAACTATTTAAGAAAGCGCTATAGAAAGAAGCCTCGCAACGCGGCGGGCGGTGCGGGGCTTCTTTGGTTGCTTTAGTTGCCGGGCCGTCCTTACCCGCGCGGCTTGATTTTATCACGTAGCGACTTGAGGTTCTCCAGCGCCGCGTTAAGCGTCTCGTCTCGCTTGGCAAAGTGGAAACGAATCAGATGGTTGACGGGCTCGCGGAAGAAGCTCGAGCCGGGCACGGCGCCCACGCCCACCTTAGACGCGAGGTCCTCGCAGAATTCGAGGTCGCTGTCATAGCCAAACTCAGAGATGTCCATCATGACGTAGTAGGCGCCCTGCGGCACGTTGTGCGTGAGGCCGATGCTGCCGAGTCCCTGACAGAACAGGTCGCGCTTGGCGGTGTAGAGGTCGAGGACCTCCTGGTAATAGCTGTCGTCGAAGTTGAGGGCGGTGACGACAGCTTCCTGCTGGGGTGAGGTGGCACCCACGGTTTGGAAGTTGTGGACCTTCTTGATGCGCGCGTTGAGCTGGGCTGTGTCAATGGTGTAGCCCAGACGCCAGCCGGTGATGGAGTACGTTTTGGACAGCGAGCTGCAGCTGATGGTTCGCTCGAACATGCCGGGCAGCGTGGCCATATAGACGTGCTCGTGGGGCGCGTAGACGATGTGCTCGTACACCTCGTCGGTGATGCAGTAGGTGTCGTACTTTTTGCAGAGGTCGGCGATAAAGGTGAGCTCCTCGCGCGCAAAGACCTTGCCGCAAGGGTTGGAAGGGTTGCACAGGACGATGGCCTTGGGGTCGTTGTCGCGGAAGGCCGCCTCGAGTGTCTCGCGGTCAAAGTCGAATGTGGGCGGGTTGAGCGGCACGTAGATAGGCTCGGCACCCGAAAGGATCGTGTCGGCGCCGTAGTTCTCGTAGAACGGCGAGAAGATGACGACCTTGTCTCCGGGGTTCGTAACCGTCATCATGGCGGCCATCATGGCCTCGGTGGAGCCGCAGGTGACTACGATATTCTCGTTGGGGTTTACCGACATGCCCATAAAATGCTCCTGCTTGGCGGCAAGCGCCTCACGCATGGCCTGGGAGCCCCAGGTGATGGAGTACTGGTGGTAAAGCGGCTTGGGGTCGGTGGCGATGGTGCTGAGGCTATCGAGCAGCTGCGCTGGGGGATCGAAGTCAGGGAAGCCCTGCGAGAGATTGACAGCGCCGTACTTATTGGAGATGCGTGTCATGCGGCGGATGACCGAATCGGTAAACGTTGCCGTGCGGTTGGAGAGTTCTTTCATGACGGTCCTTTCGAGCATTTGCAGTGGGGCAAGTTTACTCCTATGAAACCGGTGGGATTTGCTCGAAATGGTCTCGAAAGACTCTTTTCAAAATTCTTGAAAATTGGGGCTTGCATCACGTGGCGTTCCTTGCAATAATAGTCGAGCGCGAAGCGCACAGGACACGGTGGGTGTAGCTCAGTTGGCTAGAGCAACGGGTTGTGGTCCCGTAGGTCGAGGGTTCGAGTCCCTTTACCCACCCCAGTTCTTGCTTCGTGTTGATATCGGGTCGTTAGCTCAGTTGGTAGAGCAGGGGACTCTTAATCCCAAGGTCCAGGGTTCGACCCCCTGACGGCCCACCAAAGCAAGTTAAGACGGTCAACTTCGGTTGGCCGTCTTTTTTTGTTGACCTTTCATGGGGTCGAACCCGAAAGGGCGCGGAGCTGAGGAAATGCGTAAGCATTTACCAGCGCAGCGCGCAAGGCGCCTTGGCGCCGCAGCGGCCGCCTGCGCAGCAGGCTGACCCCCTGACGGCCCACCCAAAGATCGTTAAAGCGACTGGCTTAGGCTGGTCGTTTTTTTGTTAACCTCGCATGGGGTCGAACCCGAAAGGGCGCGGCCGCTTTCACAGATTGAGTCTACCCTGGGGATCGGTGAAACCGTCAGTACCCTCCTTGAGTTTCTTCTCGTCTGCCTTCACTCGACGCTCGAGCTTTTTTGTATCCTCGGCAGGCGGTAGGTTCTCGGGAACAATTCCGCGGTCGATGAGGCTGCCACGCACGCTCGTGTTGTTCTCGACGTGTTCTTGTTTGATCTGGTCCAGACCGTACAAGTCGTGTTCCTCGGCGTTGAAGGCCGTCATCGAGTTCGTGAGGTCCTTTGCTTTGATGAGAACATCGGCTAGCTTGTCCGCCAATGCAGCACTCTTGGACACACCAAGCTGCCGCTTCATGTCCGCCGTGCTTCTGCCGCCGAATAACGCCTCATCGCCCTTCGACTTGATGATCGCGAATCCTTTGGAGTCCACGCCCCGTTTGAACGCAATGCCCGAGAGCTGTTTCTCTGAATCGGATAGCGAGTGGCACGCCTGCAAGCGCTGAATCTCTGCGAAGCGCTGCTCTATGAGCTCCTGACGGCGTGTCTGCACGGCGAAGTACGCCTGTGCGAGTGCGATTTCGGGCTTGTTTGGGTCTCCGTTTTGGGCGATTAAATAGCATGCGTAGCGCGTCAGCTTGTAGTCTTTTACGGCTCGTTTGGCGATGCCGGCATCTACCATTTTGCTGGCCTCAGCAAAATGGGCGGCAACAGGCATTTTATTGGTGTCACACGATGCCATGGATCTCTTAACTGCAGTCTCAAAATTACGCCATTGGGTGTATCCGAGGGGTTCCATTAAATCGCGTGCGAGCCAATACTCAACGCCGTCTTCTACATGGGCGTAGCTGTCAAGTTCGACACGCCATTTCTCGATATCCCTGCTGTCCATATCTCTTCCTTTCTGTTCGTTTGTCTACGTGGACTATGTCGACTCCGTATTCAGAATGAGTATATTTGCCCGCGCGGACACGAATGGGCCCTGTGTCGCTTTGAGTTCACGGGACCCATTAATATCGAGAAGTTGTGTTCTGCTCTGGAGGGGTGCTCGGCTTAGTCCGCTCGATAGTGCGAACCCAGGCTTTCGGTCCGCTTGCGCATGGCTTTGACCATTTCCTGTGCTAGTTGAATCTGCGATTGCAGGCGGGCGAGGGCAGCGACTTCGCTGTCGTTGGCATGTGGCTTATTTAGAGCCGTGGCTTCGTCTTGCAGGCTTTCAAGCTGTTGCAGGGCCTCGGATAGGCCTGTTTCGGTCCTGTTGATCATGCAAAAGGTGCTCATCGTGTGCCTAAGGCTGTGTGTCAGGCGTTCGGCATCTGTTGCGGCAATGCCGTACTGGGGGAGGGTGATATCCGCCTTCAGGGCCGCCTCAGGCTCTTTCTGCGCTGCAAGGGCTGCCGATGCGCCCGCGATACGTCCGAATACGATGCCGTTGGCGCTTGACAAGCCACCAATGCGGTCGGCGCCGTGCATGCCGCCTGTCGCCTCGCCGCAAGCGTAGAGGCCCTCAACGCCCGTGTGCGCGGTCTTATCGATCTTGATGCCGCCGTTAGCGGCGTGGGCATACATCGCAACGCGCATCTCGTCGGTCGGCGCGATGCCGTGCTCGTCTTGCAGCCAGGTGGCAAAGGTCTGCACAAACTCTGGGACATCCTCGCGGGGGAAGTCGTAGTGGAGTGCCAGGCCTTCGACACCTGCCTGATCGATGACGAGATCGATAGCGCGGGAGGCCAAGCGTGACGTGAAGGGACCATATCCAGAGCGCTGCTCGAGCAGGTCGTCCAGCTTGTCGTCGGCAATATCTACCGGCTGGTCTACGTGCACGTAGCGCCAGGTTTTCTCATTGAAGACCAAGTTACGCCTGGGCTCGATGAAGCCGGGCATCATCTGCATGAACTCTATATTAGTAAGTGTTGCGCCGTGCGCCAGCGCGATGGCCTGCGAGGAACTGAGCACATCAGCCGACGTAAGGCTGCGCTCGAACAGGCCGCCTGTGCCACCGGCTGCGATGACCGTGGCCTCGGCAGCAAAGGGCACGATTCGATTTTCGGTAAGGTCGTAGAGTACGGTTCCGGTTATTCTGCCGTTCGTGTCCTCAACAAGGTCGATAAGCTCATGGCGGGGGAGCAGGCGAATGCCGAGCGACTCGATCCAGGTCGTCAGAGCGTCCTCAAGGGGCTTGCGGGTGAGGCCGCGCCACATGCGCGTCTTGTGGTCAAAGCAGGGGATAAATTGCTTTTGTTGAGCACTCTTGGCGCTTTGCGGACGCTGGAGCTCAACGCCCAGGTCTTGCTCGAGCCAGTCAATCGCTTGGGGAATGCCGTGGACGAACGCTTGGACGAGTTCGGGGTCGGCAACGCCGCCGCCGACGGCCAGGATGGTGTCGATGAGGTCCTGCTCGTCGTCTTCGTTAACGGGTCCGATAAGCCCTAGGCCCCAGGTTCCGGGGAAGAAGCTCGATCCACTCATAGTCTTGCCGCCGCTTGCCACAGTGACGGTTGCACCCGTGCGTGCCGCTTCGATGGCGGCGCAAAGGCCCGCAATGCCAGATCCAATTACCAGTACATCAGTCGATTCCATCGGATTCCTTTCTCGTCCGGCGCATTGTCGCACGGGTGATCGGCAATGGGGCCGCAAAGACTCGGCAAATCGGTAAAGGGCAAATATGGCAGGTGGGCGTCATGGACGCTCTGACGCTCCATCTCATCACATCTTGTATTTCGCCCCAACTGATATATCGGCATTAGCTACCCTGCGACAGCGCAAACAAAAAGAGCCGCTACCTGGGTGGGTAGCGGCTCCAAAGCTCAACTATATGAGCATCGCGCGGGCGCGATTAGGCCTTGAGGGCCTCCTCGACGGCGACAGCGCAGGCGACGGTGGCACCGACCATGGGGTTGTTGCCCATGCCGATGAGACCCATCATGTCAACGTGCGCAGGCACGGAGGAAGAACCGGCGAACTGGGCGTCGGAGTGCATACGGCCCATGGTGTCGGTCATGCCGTAAGAGGCAGGGCCGGCGCCCATGTTGTCCGGGTGCAGGGTACGACCAGTGCCGCCACCAGAAGCGACGGAGAAGTACTTCTTGCCAGCCTCGAGGCGCTCCTTCTTGTAGGTGCCAGCGACGGGGTGCTGGAAGCGCGTGGGGTTGGTGGAGTTACCGGTGATCGAGATGTCGACGTTCTCGTGCCACATGATGGCAACGCCCTCGCGGACGTCGTCGGCGCCGTAGCAGTTGACGGCGGCGCGGGGACCATCGGAGTAGGGGATGGTCTCGACGACCTTGAGCTCGCCCGTGAAGTAGTCGAACTGGGTCTTCACGTAGGTGAAGCCGTTGATGCGGGCGATGATCTGAGCAGCGTCCTTGCCCAGACCGTTGAGGATGACGCGCAGCGGCTTCTTGCGAGCCTTGTTGGCGTTTAGAGCCAGGCCGATAGCACCCTCAGCGGCAGCGAAGGACTCGTGACCGGCCAGGAAGGCGAAGCACTCGGTGTCGTCGGAGAGCAGCATAGCGCCCAGGTTGCCGTGGCCCAGACCGACCTTGCGGTCCTCGGCGACGGAGCCGGGAACGGTGAAGGCCTGGATGCCCTCGCCGATGATGGCGGCAGCCTCAGAAGCGGACTTGGCGCCACGCTTGACAGCGAGAGCGCAACCGAGGGTGTAGGCCCACTCGGCGTTCTGGAAGGCGATGGACTGGGTGTTGTTGACGATCTCACGCGGGTTGAAGCCCTTGTCGGTGCAGATCTGCAGAGCTTCCTCGAGGGAGGCGATGCCGTTGTCGGCGAGGCACTTGTTGATCTTGTCAGCGCGGCGCTCGTAACCTTCGAACGTAACAGTCATAGTTATTTCCCTCCCTTTCTACTCGTGAACCGGGAACACGCTGGCGACGGAGTGAGTCTCCTCGTCGGTGCGCGGGTCGATGTACTTGGCAGCGTTCTCCCACTGACCATAGTGGCCCATGGCGCCAGCGATGGCCTCCTCGGGGGTCTTGCCGGCCTTGACGGCGTCGGTGAACTTGCCGAGGTTCAGGAACTCGAATGCGATGATCTCGTTCTTGTCGTTGAGAGCCATGCGGGTGACGTAGCCCTGAGCGAGCTCGAGGTAACGAGCGCCCTTGGCCTTGGTGCCGAACATGGTGCCGACCTGAGAGCGAAGGCCCTTGCCGAGGTCGTCGAGGGAGGCGCCCACGGGCAGGCCGCCCTCGGAGAACGCGGTCTGGCTGCGGCCGTAAACGATCTGCAGGAAGATCTCGCGCATAGCAACGTTGATGGCGTCGCAGACGAGGTCGGTGTTGAGGGCCTCGAGGATGGTCTTACCGGGAAGGATCTCGGAAGCCATGGCGGCAGAGTGGGTCATACCCGAGCAGCCGATGGTCTCAACGAGGGCCTCCTCGATGATGCCGTCCTTGACGTTCAGCGTGAGCTTGCAGGCGCCCTGCTGAGGTGCGCACCAACCCACACCGTGCGTAAGACCGGAGATGTCGGAAATCTCCTTAGCCTGGACCCACTTGCCCTCCTCGGGGATGGGTGCGGGGCCGTGGTATGCACCCTTGGCAACGGGGCACATGTTCTCCACTTCCTGTGAGTACTGCATGCCTCTCCTCTCTATCGTGTTGGCGTCCCGTCTGGGGGCCGTGGCTGGCGATTGCCGGGCGACCCTTCGAAAGGGACATGACATGCAGCCCCTATAATACCGCGAAATGCACGGAATATTCGGCGAACGGCTCAGTTTTCGTAGCGAGATGCGCGGAACTTTCAATTGAAACGGTTTAACTCTATATTCTGTGGTCGTGCACTTCCGTAGAGGGGGTCCGTCTTGGGCAAGCTTTTGGTCAGCTTTTGTAAGCGTTGCAGGGGTTGACCTGTTGCAACGGTGCCGTTCGCCGCCTGTTTACTGCCTTTGGCCGCGCGAGCGAATTGTTTTGCGTGAATGTTTTGATGGCACGCTTCAATCGTGCTGTATTGGATGGCAAGCAGATCCCGGCGAAGGGAGCGCCATGCAGCGCGTTTGGAGAACGGTTACCGGCTTTTACCATGTCTGTGCCCGCGGTACGGGCAAGCAGCTCATCTTTGAGGGCGATGAAGACCGGTGGGAGTTCTTGGAGCTGATGCGTGAGTGCTGCCGCAAGGCGGGCGTGACGGTTATCGCCTGGTGCCTTATGGGCAATCACGTGCGTCTGGTGCTTGCAGATTACGAGGACGCGATGAGCGCGGCGATGCACCGGCTGCTTTTGGCGTACGCGCGGCGGTTCAATAAACGCACGGGGCGCACAGGGCATCTGTTCCAGAACCGTTTTGACCGGCGCTCGCTCGATACCGACTGGCAAGTGATGGAGGCTATTCGCTCCGTTCACGCCGATCCGCAGGAGGCGGGCATCAGTCTCATTGAGCGTTATCCCTGGAGCAGCTTTCCGGAGCATTTGTGCGCTTACGACGGTGACGCGGCCGATGTCGCGAGGGGATTTTCTGATCCTTCTTGCGTGCTTGAGCTTTTTGGTTCTGCCGAGGGCTTTATTGCCTATTCGCTTTCGACGCCCGACGGCGGCGAACCGGCGCTGCGCGATATGAAAGAGACAGAGTGGGAACGCCACGCCTTTGCCGACAAGTTGGCGAAGAGCCTCGGGGCTCCGCTCCATGGGGTTAAAGACGCACCGCCTGCGCAGCGCGATACCGTTATTTTTGGATTGCACGATGCCGGTTTTACGGTGCGCCAGATTGAGCGGTATACCGGGATTGGCAAAAGTACCGTCTCTCGTATCGTGCGCGCTTATGCGCGGGTGAAGGCACAGACTGAGCTCTCGGAATAGAAAATGGCCGAACCACTCTTGTCAAGCGATTCGGCCAACAAAAATCTTAAGATTTGGGACAAGTACTACTGATTATTTCGCCCCTCGAGCATGCCGTCGAGGGTGCGCCAGGCGAGCTCGGCGCATTTGACGCGGGCGGGCATGTGCGAGATGTCCTGGAGCTGGGCGGCTTCGTCCAGGTCTTCCAGGTCCTCCTCGGAGAGCTTCTCGCCGCGGATCATGGCGAGGAAGAGCTCTGCCAGGCGGCGAGCTTCCTCGACGGTCTCGCCGGTGATGAGATCGGCCATGATGTCGGCACTGGCCTGGCTGATGGCGCAGCCGTGGCCGGTAAAGGAGGCCTCCTCGATCACGTTGTTCTCGACACGCAGCTGCAGAGTGAGCTCGTCTCCGCAGCTGGGGTTGATGCCGTCGTGCTCGTGCGTGGGAGCATCCATCTCGTACTTGTAGTCGGGGTGCGAGTTGTGCTCCATAAATGTGGTGGA
This sequence comes from Collinsella aerofaciens, assembly GCA_905213725.1. Taxonomy (GTDB): domain Bacteria; phylum Actinomycetota; class Coriobacteriia; order Coriobacteriales; family Coriobacteriaceae; genus Collinsella; species Collinsella aerofaciens_BZ. The sequence goes on along the minus strand of CAJMJM010000007.1, from coordinate 6,502 downwards.
GGTGTACAGATTACCCATTGAACGTGCTCCAAACGTGATGCAGGCCGGCGATGAACTTGTCAATGTCGGCCTTGTCGTTGTAGAAGGCCACGCTGGCGCGGCAGCAGGCAAGGTTCTCGACGCCCAGCCAGGTGAGCAGCGGCTGTGCACAGTGGTGACCGGCGCGGATGCAGACGCCGTCCATGTCCATGATGCTCGCGACGTCGTGCGGGTGGATGCCGCGGACGGTAATGCTCACTACGCCGTGGTGGTTGTCTCTAGAGATGTAGCTGATGATCGGGACAAAGTCGAGCTGCATGAGCTCGCTCATCAGGTAGTGGACGAGTGCCTGCTCGCGTGCCTGGATGTTCTCGTAACCCACCGTGTTGACCAGGTAGTCGAGTGCCGCACCCGTGGCGAAGATGCCGGCGGCGTCCTGTGTGCCGGCCTCGAATTTCTCGGGAACGGGCGCCCAGACGGCGTCCTGCTCGGTAACAGAGTCGATCATCTCGCCGCCGGTGAGCATGGGCGGCATGGCGTTGAGCAGGTCCATCTTGCCCCACAGCACGCCGATGCCCATGGGGCCCATAGCCTTGTGTGCGCTAAAGGCAAAGAAGTCGGCGCCCAGGTCGGCCACATCGACCGGCATGTGCGGCAGCGACTGCGCACCGTCGACGACCAGGTAGCCGCCATACTTGTGCACGAGCTTGCCGAGGTTCTTGACTGGGTTCTCGACTCCCAACACGTTGGAGACCTGACCCACGGCCAGAATCTTGGTCTTGGGACCAACCTTGGCAAGAACCTCCTCGGTGGTGAGCTGACCGGTCTAGGTGGGGTAGAGGTAGACGAGCTTGGCGCCGGTCTCGCGGCAGACCTGCTGCCACGGAATCAGGTTGGAGTGGTGCTCCATGATGGTGATGACGACCTCGTCGCCCGGCTCGAGGACTGTGGGTGCAAAGCTCTTGGCGACCAGGTTGAGCGACTCGCTCGTGTTGCGGGTGAAGACGACCTCGTTGGCCTGGGCAGCGCCGATGAGGTCGGCGATCTGCTGGCGCACCTTCGCGATAGCCTCAGTGGCCTCGACGGACAGCGAGTACAGGCCGCGCAGAGGGTTGGCGTTCATGCGCTGGTAGAAGTCGCGCTCGGCGTCGAGCACACAGGCAGGACGCTGCGCGGTAGCGGCACTATCGAGGAAGGCGATCTCGGGGTGCTGCTGGAACAGCGGGAACTGCGCCTTGTAGGGAGTAGTCTCGATGTCGACGGTAGGCCAGCCGCGCGAGGCCTCGTCGCTGGCGTCGAGCTCCATAGGCTCCGGTGCGGTACAGGTGTCGCATTTAACGTGCTCGGTGTCGATCATGCGAGCTCCTCTTCAAAGTTGTCGATCAGGTTGTTGCCCAGGCGGACGACGGCGGCGCGGGTGCGCTCGTCGGTGGCGGAAAGTGCGGCGTCCTCCAGCTTGGCGCGGACGAACAGGTCCTCGGCGGCGTTTTGGTCAAGGCCGCGGCAGGCGAGGTAGAACAGTTGCTCGTCGCGGACGTGGCCGATGGTGGCTCCGTGGTTGCCGGCGACGTCGTCCTCGTCGCAGAGAATGACGGGAACGGTCTTGTTGTCGACGCCCTTGTTGGCCAAAAGCACCGTCTCGCGCTCGGTGCCGGTTGCACCCTTGCAACCGTGCACGAGGTCGATGGTGCCGCGGTAGACCTTCTTGGACGTGCCGGTCAGCACGCCGTTGGCGTCGATCTCGCACTCGGTCTTGCGACCGCGGTGGCGCAGCTCGTAGTTAAAGTCGCGCACCTGCTCTCGGGCGCCCAGGTAGTCAGTATCGATGGTGACCTTGGCGGTATCGCCCAGCAGGTCGCCGGCAAGGCCGGTGGCGCTGGCGCCGGCACCCAGGACGGTGTGCTGCACGTTGACGCGCGCGCCCTCGTCCAGGAACAGGCCGGTGTCGTCGAGCGCGATCCAGCTATCGTCGAGCGTCTGCGTGCAGGTCACGTTGACGGTGGCGTACTCGTGGGCGCACACGCGCAGCACGGATCCCACGACGCCCTCGCCGGCAACGGGGGAGTCCAGGGCGATCTGCAGGTCGAGCGTCGACTGGGGACGGACGACGACGTCGATGGCGGCGATGGCCGCGGCGGCATCGACACCGCTCACACGCACGGTAACCGTGGCGTGCTTGTATGCGGGCACATCGATGACGACGCGCTTGGTGGCGTGGTCGGCCAGGTAGGTGTAGGCAGCCTCGCCCATGCCAGTCTCGAAGGCCTCAGCGGGGGAGAGCTCCTCCTCCAGCTTAATGGCACCGGCCTGGTAGACGGAGGTGGCGGGCACGTCGAGCTCGGTCTCGGGCGTGATGCGGGCGCGGGCGGCGGCATCGCCGGGCGCGGAGGCGCGGCGCTCGGGGAAGCGCTCGGCCATGGCGTCCATGGCGGCGTCGAACGCGTCTGCCACGCCAGCAAATTGCTCGTCCAAGCCCTCAACCTTAACGGTCTCGGCGGGAGCGGCGGCAAGCTCGTCAGAGAGCTCGAGCTTGGTCTGGTTCATCTTCAGCCAGCCCCATGTGGCAGCCGGCATCGCATTGACCTGCTCAAGGGTGGTAGCAGCGGTGTTCGTGGTCTGTTTCATTATCCGATCGCTCCTTCCATCTCGAGCTTGATCAGGTTGTTCATCTCGACGGCGTACTCCAGCGGTAGCTCCTTGGAGACCGGGTTGGCAAAGCCGTTGACGATCATGGTACGGGCTTCTTCCTCCGAGATACCGCGGCTCATCAGGTAGAACACCTTATCGTCGCCGATACGGCCGATGGTGGCCTCGTGGCCGATGTCGACATTCTTGGCGCGGATGTCCATGGCGGGGATGGTGTCGGAGCGGCTCTGGTCGTCGAGCATGAGCGACTGGCAGCTCACGGTTGCCTTGGAACCCTCGGCCTTGGGCGTGGCCACGATGGAGCTGCGGAAGGTCTGGATGCCGCCGCTCTTGGAGATGCCCTTGGTCTCGACGGTTGCCGAAGTATCGGGCGCGTTGAGCACGACCTTGCAGCCGGTATCCAGGTTCTGGCCGGCGCCGGCAAAGGTAATGCCGGTAAAGCTCGAGCGGGCGCGGCGTCCGCTGAGCACGCTCATGGGGTAGAGGTAGCCCACGTGGCTACCGAAGGAGCCGCTGATCCACTCGATGTCGCCGTCCTCGTCCACGCGCGCACGCTTGGTGTTGAGGTTGTACATGTTCTTGGACCAATTCTCGATGGTAGAGTAGCGCAGGTGCGCACGCTTGCCCACAAAGAGCTCGACGGCGCCGGCGTGGAGGTTGGCCACGTTGTACTTGGGCGCGGAGCAACCCTCAATGAAGTGCAGGTCGGCATCGTCCTCGACGATGATGAGCGTGTGCTCAAACTGGCCGGCGCCCTTGGCGTTAAGACGGAAGTAACTCTGCAGCGGGAAGTCGAGCTTGGTGCCCTTGGGCACGTAGACAAACGAGCCGCCCGACCATACGGCGCCGTGCAGGGCCGCAAACTTGTGGTCGGTGGGCGGGATGAGCGTCATAAACTTCTCGTGGATGAGCGGTTCCCACTGCGGGTCGTGCAGGGCCTCCTCGATGCCGGAGTAGACGATGCCCATCTTAGACGCCGTGTCCTGCATGTTGTGGTAGACGAGCTCGGAGTCGTACTGCGCGCCGACGCCTGCCAGATAGCTGCGCTCGGCCTCGGGGATGCCCAGGCGCTCAAAGGTGCTCTTGATGTCGTCGGGCACCGACTCCCAGTCGTGCTTTTGGTCGGTGTTGGGCTTGACATAGGTGACGATGTTATCCATGTCCAGGCCCTCGATGGAGGGGCCCCACGTCGGGTCGGGAAAACGATTAAAGATCTCGAGGGACTTTAAGCGCAGGTCGAGCATCCACTGCGGCTCGTCCTTCTTGGCGCTGATCTCGCGCACGATGTCGGGCGTGATGCCGGCGTCGAGGCGCTCAAATCCCTCCTCGCCATAGGTGAAGTCGTAGAGGCTGCGGTCGATGTCCGCGACCTCGGTGCGGTTCTTGGTCATTGCGTCGCCCCTTTACGCCTGCTGCTCGGCAGCGGCGGCCTCGGCCTGGGCGCGCTGCTCGGCGGCCTCGCGCTCGAAGGTCTCAAAGCCGTTCTTGTCGATCCAGGGGATCAGCGAGGCGTCGTCCTCGCGCACGATGTGGCCCTTGACCATAACGTGGACGCGGTCGACATCCAGGTGCTCCAGGATGCGCGTGTTGTGCGTGATGATGAGCATGGAGCCGTCGCAGCTCTTGCGGTAGGCGTCCATGCCATGACTGACGGTGGAAAGGGCGTCGACGTCCAGGCCGGAGTCAGTCTCGTCCAGGATGGCGAGCTTGGGCTGCAGCAGCAGAAGCTGGAGCATTTCGACCTTCTTTTTCTCGCCGCCCGAGAAGCCCACGCCCAGCTCGCGGTGGAGGTAGGCGGTATCCATGTTGAGCTCGGCCGCGAGCTCCTTGACGCGACGGCGGAACTCCTTGCCCTTCATCTCCAGGCCGGGGCGGCCGGCGATGCTGGCGCGCAAAAAGCTCGACAGTGGCACGCCCGGAATCTCGACCGGGGCCTGGAAGCTCAGGAACAGGCCGGCGCGCGAACGCTTGTCGGTGGTGAGCTCGGTGATGTCCTGGCCGTCAAAGACGATGCGGCCGTCGTTGACCGTGTAGACGGGGTCGCCCATGACCAGGTGGCCGAGGGTGGACTTGCCGGCGCCGTTGGGTCCCATCAGCACGTGGGTCTCGCCGGCGGCGACGTTGAGGTTGACGTTGTGGAGGATGGTCTTCTCGTCCACGGAGGCGGTCAGACCTTCGATGGAAAGCAGCGGATTTGCGCTCATGCTGTCCCTCTCTGTATATGGTGTACTCATAGGTGTACTAAACCCTAGGAATCTTCTCGGAATAAAGTTACTATGGGTTCGGCGTTAGTCAAGGGAAAACCCGACTAATCCACTCGACTTTTTAGATGTGGGACATAATAATCAGGTTTGTTTGCCCCGCGTGCATAAGATTTGGGACAAACAAGCCTGGTATTTTGTCCCGGTTACGACGAGAGGGTAGGTATGCTCATTTCTTCTAAGGGCCGCTATGCCCTCCGTCTGATGATCTATATCGCAGCGCTTGGTGACGTCGAGGGCAAAATCGCCCTGCGCGAGGTCGCCGACCGCGAGCATATCTCGCAAAAGTATTTGGAGCAGCTGGTCCGTCCGCTCATGAAGGCGGGCCTGCTTAAGAGCGTGCGCGGCAAGGGCGGCGGCTACATGATGGCCAAGGACCCCGCTGAGGTGCGTGCCGGCGACATCCTGCGTGCCGTTGAAGGCAGCACGGCTCCGGTGGCGTGCGATGGCATCGACAACAGCTGCACTCGCAGCGATCTTTGCTCGACCGTCAAGTTCTGGCGTGGTCTGGACGACGTGATCGAAAAGTACGTCGACGGTGTGACGTTGGCCGACCTAGCCGCCGTCCCCGAGATCAACTTTGACATTAAGCTGTAGGTTGAGCGCAATTCCTTAAGATTTCGCGGAGGGTTGTTGCCGTTTACCGAGTGGTTGTTGTGCAACAACGGGCGAGCTGCAATACTTAATTCTATCTTTGCAAACTGCACTTTAACTACACCAATGCAGGGAGGATCTTATGCAGCCCAAGCATTCTGCTATTGTCGCGGGCCTGACGCTGGCGCTTTCGTTTGGCGCCGTTTCCGCGCCGGCACCCGCCGCTGCCGAGGAGCCCACGCCGGGCGTTGCCTCGGATGCCACCGATATCGATAAGGGTCTCTACACCCAGCAGTCCTTCTCGGGCGTGCTGAGGTCGGTCCAGGGTGTCTCGTTTGTCAACGTGACTCCCGAGATGAAGTACTTTACCAAGTACGAGAGCCATGGCAACTACAACCAGGGCTTTTCGTACGGTGACGGCTATAACGCGCTGGGTTATTACCAGTTCGACCGTCGTTGGTCGTTCATTCCGTTTATGAAGCAGGCCTACAACTACAACCCCGAAAAATACAGCATGCTCAAGGATGCGATTGATCGCGGCAGCGAGATTTCCAACGCGAACAATCCCATGTCCGAGAACGGTCAGCTCACCGAGCAGGGACGTATCGCGCAGGAGGCTTTCCAGGTTGCTTACAACACCGATCCTGTTGAGTTCTCTGCACTTCAAGATGCCTATGCGTACAACTCGTACTATGCAGTGACCGAGGCGTGGCTCAAGAGCGGCCTGGGCATTGATATCTCCGGCCGCGCCGACTGTGTTAAGGGCATGGTGTGGAGCATCACCAACATGTGCGGCACCGGTGGCTGCAGGGACTTTTTCCGCTGGGCGAATCTTTCCAACGATATGTCCGACCGCGAGTTTGTGACGGCGCTTTCCAATAGCGTGGTCAACAATGTCGCCACCAATTATTCGAGCCAGCCCCAGTATCATGAGGGCTGGAAGAATCGTTATAAGAATGAGCTGAAGGACTGCTTGGTTTATATCGACGAGGACGAGGCGGCCGCTGCGACGCCCGTGCAGC
>CAJMJM010000006.1 GCA_905213725.1 Collinsella aerofaciens | reverse complement strand
TCGTCAAACTGAGTCGTAAGATCCTCGGTGATGAGCTCCTCAACCGAAGGACCTCCACAGCCGGAAAGCACGACCACACATGCAACCAAGACGGCCATGAGGGGTGCAAGCAGCAGCTTCTTTTTCATGTTGTTCCTCCCAATGAGCGGCACTGCGCTTCCCAGACGCGGCGCACGTTGTAATAAGTAAGCCCATACTATCCGCTTATGAACACCCTCGGCAACGCGAAGGCACGGTCGGTTCGTTTTAGCGTCCGAACGGTTTGCAAGCCCGCCCAACGTGCAATAAAACGCTTTCCCGCGGTGCAATAAAAAAGGTGGCCGGAAAACCCGACCACCCTTGCACATCCTTTGGATGCCGCAGTTTACTTGCGGACGACCTTGACGATGACATCGCCGGCGGCGACAGCGGAGTCAGCCTCGACGGCGAGCTCGACGTCGGCGAACTCGGCGGTGTTGGACACGGCCACGACGACGCAGTCCTTGTAACCGGCGGCAGCGATCTTGGCGCGGTCGATCTTGAGGATGGGCTGGCCGGCCTTCACGACGTCGTCGGCCTTGACGAAGCCCTCGAAGCCGTCACCGTTCATGTTGACGGTATCGACACCAACGTGCACCAGAACCTCGATGCCGCTATCGGACTGCAGACCCACGGCGTGACCCATGGTGACGGTCACCTTACCGTCGCAGGGAGCGTAGACCAGATCGTCCTCGGGCCACACGGCACAGCCCTTGCCCAGAACCTCGCCACCAAAGACGGGATCGGGCACGTCGGCCATCTTGATGACCTTGCCCTTGACGGGCGAGCACAGCACGTCGGCGCCAGCAGAAGCAGAGATGGAGGCCGGAGCAGCGACAGCCGCGGGCTCAGCCTTCTTCTTGAACATGTCAAACAGACCCATACGTTTTCTCCTCTTGATTAAGCGCAACGTTGTGCGCATGCCTACAGTAATTATAGTGCCAAATGGTTCAAATGCTAAGGTGGGGACTCGAATCGCGAGCCCTTCCCGGTAGCGCTCGTGGAATGGAGCGTCTCCTTTGCATCGCGGATCGATAAGCCGAGTATCGCCCGCGCGCGGGACGGGCAGAAGCGGGCACGCCAAACCCGATACTTCTTTTCGCAGCGGCACCCCGCCGCCACCCCGCTCCTGGCACCTCCTGATACCTACCGAAACGTGCCAAAATAAACCCATCCCTTTTTGGTAGGTTTGGCGAGTGTGGATTTTCGGACGCTTAACTAACGAGCGTGGATAATCTTCCACTTTGACTTTGAGGCCGTCACCGAGCCAAAAACAGGAGATTATCCACGTTCATTTTGGATGACCCCCTGTACCAAGCTGAGCTCCATGGTCAAGTAATAACGACTTCTCATCATTAGATTGTTTACATCAATTCTAATAACTATTTAATCCTTAAACTCGTTATTAGAATTGATATGATTGGCCTAATAACGAGTTTCCGGCACTAAAGATATGGAGGGCGCGATGCAAATCGAGGAGAACGGCCAGGGAACGCTCCGCAATAATCTATCGGGGAAATTGGCTTACTATTCGTTTTTTCCAACGCCCTTGCAATCATTGAGGCAGCTAAACCTCACCGAGGAAACCTATCGCACGCTTTCCGCATGCTCACGAAAGCTTGGAGAGCTTGAAGGCATGCTCTACTTTGTTCCCAACGCCGACATGTATCTGACAATGTACGTGCGCAAAGAAGCACTCCTTTCTTCGCAAATTGAGGGAACCCAGTGCACGTTTGACGACCTACTTAGTCCATCGCAAACACAACTCCATCATAAAGATGTCGCAGACGTCGTGAATTACGTCCGTGCTGTCGACCGCGGCGTAGAACTGCTCAAAAAGATGCCCTTGTGCACGAGACTTCTTAGGCAAGTTCATGCGGTCCTGCTGGACGGAGTGCGCGGAACGGAGAAGAATCCAGGCGAGCTGCGCTCCTCACAAAACTGGATTGGCCCCTCAGGCTGCACCATTGCAACCGCATCGTTTGTCCCTCCAAACATTGAAGATTTGAGTAACACGCTCCAGGACCTCGAACGCTTTATCAATGAGCCTCAAGTCGAAATGGATCCGATTGTGCGGGCGGCGCTCGTCCATTACCAATTTGAAACTGCCCATCCATTCCTAGACGGAAACGGTCGCCTGGGCAGGCTTCTCATTACACTTATGCTCATCAATGATGGCGTTCTTCATTCTTGCTTGTTCTATCCATCGTTCCAGTTCAAGAAAAATCGAAGCGAGTACTACCGGCAACTCACATCCGTAAGGGAGAGAGGCACTTACGAGGAATGGATAGAGTTTTTCTGCAACAGTCTACTCGAAAGTGCGAAGGACTCGGTAGGGTCCTTAAAAAACCTTGTTGACCTCCATAACCGTTCCACAGCAACCATTACCGAAAATCTCGGAAGGACTGCTGCAAACGGGCAAAGGCTGTTGGGCATTCTTGAAGAGCACCCCATCGTCGACACCGCATTCATCGCTGCCCAACTCGATATCGGCAGGAGTACCGCGAGCTCGCTCGTCAAATCATTTGAAGAATTGGGTATCCTCCGTCCTCTCGACGAGTCAAGACAGAGATACCGGCAGTACGGGTATGAAGAGTATCTTTCGATTCTCAGGGAAGACGCCGAGCCGATTAGATAGGCATCGCAGCCCAGGCAAATTAAAACGAGCGTGGATAATCTCCCACTTTGAGCCCGCACACAGGCCAAAACCGGGAGATTATCCACGCTCATTCCTGAGTAGTCATTTATGAACGTCCCCAATGACTACTCCGGCATCGCCGATGTTTCGGCAACGACAGCGAACGGGCCGCATTCGGAGCAAGACGACGCCGCAGGTAGAGAACGGACAGCGAGCGGGTCGCATTTGTGACAAGGTGACGTGAAACAAAAGGGCGCTGACCTTCTGGTCGCGCCCTTGAAGTTGAACGTCAGATTGTCCAAATGCGGCCCGCGCAGCGTCGAGCCGTTACGCGGGTTGGTAAACCCGCGTAACTACCTACTCCCGAGCTCCGTACTGCTCGTAGTAGGCGTCGATGGCGGTCTTGAGCTCGTCGTCGATGACAACCTTGCCGTCGATCTCGTGGTTGTAGAGGGTCTCGACGACCTCGGCCATGGAGACGATGCTCGCGACGGGGAAACCGTACTTGGCCTCGATCTCCTTCTGCGCGGTGGTCACACCGCCCTTGCCGACCTCCATGCGGTTGAGGGACACGATCAGGCCCTTGATCTCGACATCGGCAGCAGCCTTGACCTTGGGATAGGTCTCGTCGATGGACTTGCCGCTGGTGGTAACGTCCTCGACCATGACCACACGGTCGCCGTCCTTGGGCTCATAACCCAGCAGGTTGCCCTTATCGGCACCGTGGTCCTTGGCCTCCTTGCGGTCGCAGCAGTACTTGACCTCCTTGCCGTACAGCTCGTGGTAGGCAATGGCGGTCACGACGGCCAGCGGAATACCCTTGTAGGCCGGTCCAAACAGCACATCAAAGTCGTCGCCAAAGTTATCGTGGATGGCCTGGGCGTAATACTCGCCCAGCTTCTTGAGCTGATAGCCCGTCACGTAAGCGCCGGCGTTCATAAAGAACGGGGACTGACGGCCGCTCTTGAGCGTAAAGCTGCCGAACTTAAGGACGTCGGACTCGACCATAAACTTGATGAACTCTTGCTTGTAAGCCTCCATGCGGGCTCCTCTCGTAATCGCGTACGTGCCTTCCAGTTTAGCGCAGGCGAAGCGTCGATGCGGGCGCGCTTTGGGGCCACGGCATTCTGTAAAGGCTTTGTCAAAGGGAATGGTTTTCCGAACAATGGGGTTGACATGTCAAACCCCCTCATCAAGAATACGGGCGGATTAAAAAGGGGTACGAGATACCCAAAGCGCGCTGCGCTCAGCCTTTAGGAGGTGTGCCATGGAAGGCAGTCCTAGTCGAAAAACCTGCATGTCGCCCTCGGCACGCCGCGAGGACTCCGCACACGCATAAACGCCACCGGAAGATCGCCAAAACCACCGCAAAGGCGCGCTGCACCCTTTGTGGGCTCAAGAGCTTGACGTGAGCGACATCTAGGTTTTTTGAAGCAAATACGACACGTACGCTAACTCCCCTCAACAAGGAGGACCCTATGCTGATGCTCAAAACCGTCACGGTACTCGAAGCCATCTCCAAGCGCCGCCGCACGGCGCGCCCTGCCGCTCATACCGGCCTATCCAAGAACACCATATTCGCCGCCACCCATAGTGCCGAGGACGCCCTCGTACTGCTTGACGCCACGGCAAACGGCCTCACCGTCGAGCAGGCAACTGAGCGCCTGAACGCCGTCGGCCCCAACACCATCGAGGCAACGACCAAAACGCTCGCCCGCCGCATCGCCGACGCGTTCATCGATCCCTTCGCCGGCATCCTCGCCGCGCTCGCACTGGTCTCGCTCTACATCGACGTGCTCGCCGTGCCCGAACCGCAGCGCGACCCCTCCACGGTCATCGTCATCGGCACCATGCTGCTGGTATCGGGCGGCATGAAGTTTATCCAGGAAGCCCGCAGCGGCAATGCGGCAGAGGCCCTCAAGGACCTGGTCTCCAACACTTGCACCGCCCTGCGCGACGGCGGGCGCATCGAGATCCCCTTCGACGAGCTCGTCCCCGGCGATGTAATCCGCCTCTCTGCCGGCGATATGGTGCCAGCAGACGCCCGCATCATCACCGCGCGCGACCTGTTTGTGATCGAGTCCGCACTCACCGGCGAGAGCGAGGCCGTCGAGAAGACCACCGCCGTCACCGTCGTCGAGGGCGCCGACGGCTCCGCACTGCCACTCTCTGCCTGCAAGAACATCGTCTTTACCGGCACCTCCGTGCAAAACGGCGCCGCCATGGCGCTTGTCGTTGCCACAGGCTCGGACACCTACCTGGGCGGCATCGCCAAGATGCTCAACGGGCGCGGCGAAAAAAGCGCGTTTGACCGCGGCGTCTCGAGCGTCTCCATGCTGCTGGTGCGCCTGATGCTCGTTATGGCGCCGGCCGTCTTTGCCATCAACGCCGCCACCAAGGGCAACGTCATCGACGCGCTGCTGTTCGCCACGAGCGTGGCCGTGGGCATCACGCCGCAGATGCTTCCCGTCATCGTGACCACGAGCCTGTCGCAGGGCGCCAAGGACCTCGCCCGTCGCCAGGTTATCGTCAAGGAGCTGCCGGCGATTCAAAACCTCGGAGCGATGGACGTCCTGTGCTGCGACAAGACCGGCACCCTCACCGAAGACCGCATCGTGCTCGAGCGCTACCTCAACACCGATGGCAACGAGGACGCGCGCGTGCTGCGCCATGCGTTTTTGAATAGCTTCTTCCAAACCGGCCTCAAAAACCTTATCGACCTGGCCGTAATCGACCGTGCCGATGCGACGCCCTCGACCGTCGTGCCCGATTCTATGCTGGGCCAGAGTCTGCGCGACCGCTATACCAAGGTCGACGAGGTTCCCTTCGATTTCTCGCGCCGTCGCCTGAGCGTAGTTGTCGCCGACGCCCAAGGCAAAACCCAGATGGTTACCAAGGGCGCTGCCGAGGAAATGCTCGAGATCTGCTCCTTTGTCGAGATCGATGGCATCGCTCAGCCGCTCACCGACGAGAAGCTCGCCCAGATTCGCAAGCAGATCGCCGGACTTAACGCCGAGGGCCTACGCGTAATTGCCGTGGCGCAGAAGACCAATCCGCGCTGCGTGGGCGAGTTTGGTATCGCCGACGAGTGCGACATGGTGCTGATGGGCTTTTTGGCCTTCCTCGATCCGCCCAAAGCAAGTGCCGCGGGCGCCGTCGCCACCCTCGAGGCCAAGGGCGTGGCGGTCAAGGTCCTAACCGGCGACAACGACCGCGTCGCCGCCACCGTCTGCGAGCAGATTGGTATCGATGCGAGCAACGTCTTGCTCGGCTCCGAGATCGATGCGCTCGATGACGCCGAACTTGCCGAGCGCGCCGAGAAAACCCACCTCTTCGCCAAGCTCTCGCCGCTGCAGAAGGCGCGCCTGGTACGTGTCATGCGCGAGATGCTCGGCCACACCGTGGGCTTTATGGGCGACGGCATCAACGACGCCGCCGCCATGCGTGCGAGCGATTGCGGCATCTCGGTCGATTCGGCCGTCGACATTGCCAAGGAATCCGCCGATATCATCTTGCTTCAGAAGGACCTGGGCGTGCTCGAGCGCGGCATCATCGAAGGCCGCCGCACCTACGGCAACCTGCTCAAGTACCTCAAGACCACGGTGAGCTCCAACTTTGGCAATGTGCTGTCCGTGACCGTCGCGAGCCTGTTCTTGCCGTTTTTGCCCATGAGCGCCCTGCAGCTGGTGCTGCTGTCGCTGGTCTACGAGATCGTGTGCATCGCGCTGCCGTGGGACACCGTCGATGACGCCTGGACTGCCCGCCCGCGTGCCTGGGACGCCGCGTCCATCAAGGGCTTTATGCTCGAGCTGGGCCCCGTGAGCTCGCTGTTTGATATCGTGACCTTCGCCGCGCTCTACTTTGTGGTGTGCCCCGCCGCCGTAGGCGCGAGCTGGTCCGAGCTTGCCGCAGCGAGCGACGCCGCGGGCATGGCGGCCTTTGCGGCGCTCTTCCAGAGCGGCTGGTTTGTCGAGTCCATGTGGTCGCAGACGCTCGTGATCCACATGCTGCGCTCCCCGCGCCTGCCGAGCCCGCGTGACCACGCCGCGCCCGCGCTGTGCGCTCTCACCGTGCTGGGCCTGGCGCTCGTCACCTGGCTGCCGGCAAGCCCCATCGCCGATGCACTCGGCCTCATGACGCTACCCGCGAGCTTTTTCGCGCTGCTCATCGGCATCGTTACCGCCTATATCGCGCTCACCCAGCTGGCAAAGCGCCGCTACATTGCCCGCCACGGCGAGCTGCTGTAGCAAGTAGACGGAAAGCACTCCGCCAGCTGCCGTTGCCACTACCACAGCTGCCAACGCCGCTGCCGTTGCCTCTGCCGCCGCCGCAGTCTATCCCCCCAGCAGTTGCGGTGGAATAGTTCCTGTTTAAAGCCCCGTGACTTTAATTTAGGGACTATTCCACCGCAACTTATTGGAGGATTAGCTAGTCCTTGGGCGTCCAGGACCAGAAGAAGTTGATAAGGGCCACGCGCGAGGCGGTACCGGTCTTTTTGTTAATCGAGGAAATGTGGCGATAGAGCGTGGAGCGCGAAAGGAAGAGCGTTGTGGCGATATCCTGAACACTCTGGTCCGAAACGACCAAGACCTCAAGAATATCGCGCTCGCGCTCTGTAAGCCCAAAGGTGGCGACGAAAGCATCGAGGCGTTCATCGGACGTGAGCTCCGCCGCCTCCACGGGCTCGGGGTCGGGGCATGTGGGCGCAAGATCCCCACCAAGATCGTCGGTGGCAAGCGGCAGGCCATCCTGCATCACGGCATCATCGGCTCGTTGCCCCAACTGCCCCAGCAGCGTAATCGCAATGCCCACAAACATCACGAGCGCCGCACCGATCGCAGCCAGCACGTTTTGACTCGAGATAATCGCCACTGCCGGCGCCGTCACGAACATCGAGCACACGTTGTTGACGACGCGACCCATGCACGGCCAAAAATATGACCAGCGCGCATAGAGCGAGACGGCGGCATATTTTGTGGTAAAGAACACCACGAAAAAGCCCGAGCCCAGATAAAAGATGATCGTGGCAGCAAGCTCGTTGCCGCCATTGCCATCGACGATGAGCACAAAGAACGAAAGCGTGGACAGTATGGCGGCACATGTCATGCCGATATTCATATACGAGCGGCCGTGCAGGTCAAATAGTGCGCCAGCGACCAACGAGCTCACGACAAGCAGCAGGCGCGGCCAATCGCCCAAATCGACGGCTCCGACAGCATGCAGGGTCGTGAAGCCCGCGTTGAGAGCGGCGAATACGCTGGAAAGATACGCCGTCGCCACGGTCAGGCGAACTACGGCGCGACGGAATGCCGCCTTTGCCTCGGGATCGTCATGCCACTTGGCGCCATATTCCAGAGCATCTACCGAAAGCCCGGCAGCACTGGGTTCAAAGTTGGGATCGGACTCGTCGCGCAGCTTGGCGCGTCGGGCACCGTGGAGCAACGCCACCTGCGCGATCGCACAGACGACCAGAACAGCCTGCTGAGGAATGCCGACAGGCATCACCATGTGGTTGAGAACCTGCACCAGAACGCCCATGGCGTAAGAAAGTGCGGCGGCGCGCGCCAAGCAGGGCGTTCGCGCAAAGCGCCTCGCAAAATTTGCATGAGCAGTCGATCCGCAGTAGCCCAGCGCGCAGCACGCCACCAAACCGCCGGCAATTACCACCTCAACCTGAACCGCCATAATCAACAGCAGCAATGCCGCCACCAGCAAAACGCCCGTGACGTCACTCGTTGCGTCGATAGCATGGGGACGGCGATAGTACAGAATGGGACGCACAAAAAAGCCAATCACGCTCGCGCCGATGACAAGGCTCTCATAAATAACGACCTCGTTCGGAGACACGAACTCGGCCATGCGCACATCAAAAAGATACTCGCACGCCAAAAACGTGAAGAAGAACAGCGCCAGGCATATAATCTCCCGAATGCCCCGACGCAAATATGTGGTTGTGTCTCCCATGCCCCTCATGGTTAACCCCCAGCCGCTCAATTGTCTGGAAATCTATTTTAATAAAGAACCAGTCTCAATATCGAAGCCAGGCTCGAAATGCTGCCAATTCGACCCCAGCCGTCCACATCACGCCGCGATTTTGAGCCGCATGGACCAGAAGGGACGCGCGCGATCTCTAGCTCGGCCAGGAGTGTCCCCAACTACCACTCATTTAAGTACGTCCCCAATGAGTGGCCGAAGAGTGTCCCCCGCGACTAGTCGTTTAAGAACGTCCATTACAGTCGAAATTGTCAGCCTGGGACCGTCTCGGGCTACGATTGAGGCGCGCCCAGAACGGGCCGCCGACCGGGCGCCCGCGCACGGCCGAACGTCCCTGCCCCCGAGAGGGCCTGTTGGGTGCTGCCGGCGCGGGGCGCGCCGCCCCCGACGGCTGATAGGAAAGTGCCGGGCAGGTGCCGCGGCTGGTAATGTGAGTGCCGAGGGGGAGGCCATCCGGTCGAACGACTAGCGGAAGGATACCACCGTGAAAGCGCCATCCACCAGACCCGCGGCCGTGCTCGGCCTGGACGTCGGCAAGTCGTCGCACTGGGCCTGCCTGATCGACAGCAACGGGGAGGTGCTGGCCAGCGCCCCCGTCCGCAACAGGGAGGCCGAGCTCGACGCGCTGTTCGCCTCCGCGCCCGCCGGCACGCTCGTCGTCGTCGACCAGTTCCGCAACATAGGGTCCCTCGCCGTGAGGCGGGCCCGCGCCGCGGGGCTCGGGGTCGCCTACCTGCCCGGGCTCGCCGCCAGCCGCGCCGCGGGCCTGTTCGCCGGCGAGGCCAAGACCGACGAGCGCGACGCCGCGGTGATCGCGCGGACCGCCCTGGGCGTGCCGGACTCCCTGTCGGGGGTCCCGGGCCGCGGCGAGGCCCTCGAGGCCGCCCGCGCCCTCTCGTCGCAGCGCGACCACGTCGTCGCCTGCGCGACCAGGGACAAGAACCGCCTGCGCGCGGTGCTGCTCGAGTCCTGCCCGGCCCTCGAGGCCGCGGTCGACCTGTCGGACCGGCGGTGGCTGGAGCTGCTCGCCGGGTTCGGCGGGGCGTGGGGGATCGCCCGCTCCGGGGCCGGGGGCCCGCGGGCCGAGGCCGCCGGGGAGGCCGCGGCCGCCTCCACCGCGCCCCCGCCGGCGCTCGTCGAGGCCGAGAACAGGCAGGTCAGGTTCCTGGCCGCCCGGATATCGGAGGCCCTCGACGAGGCCGGGGCCCTCGAGGCCGAGACGGCGGCGCTGCTCGAGGGCGACGAGACCTACGCGTGCCTGCTCACCGTGCCCGGCATCGGCCCGAGGACCGCGGCGCAGCTCGCGGTGTCGGTCGACATCGGGAGGTTCCCGGACCACGACCACCTGGCCTCGTACTGCGGCATAGCCCCGAGGGTGAGGAGCTCCGGCACGTCGGTGAGGTCGGTCAGGGCGTCCAGGCGCGGCGACGCGAGGCTCAAGTCCCTGCTGATCTTCTCGTGCAACAGCCTGGTGAGGTCCTCGGGGCGCTACGGCGAGTACTACCGGGCCTGCAGGGCGCGGGGCATGGGGCACGGGCGGGCGCTCAAGGCCGTCGCGAGGAAGCGGCTCAGGGCGATATACGCCGTGATGCGCGACCGGGTGCCCTACCGGGAGTAGCCCCGACGGTTGACAAAACTATAGGAACACCCAATGACTAGTCAAAAATGGGCCATGTGTCCCAGTTGTGGAGACTCCTTGAGCCGTCTGGGTATCGCGAAGGATCGCGCACTCCCCCATCATCAAAAGTGACACACGCTACCAGTTGATGGGAGGCAGCCATGGGCTTCTTTGACAAGATGTTCGAGAAGAAAGAGTGCGCGATTTGCGGTACCGAGCTGGGACTTCTAGGTAAGACAAAAATCAATGAAGGCTACCTGTGCAAAGAGTGCGCCGGCAAGCTCTCCCCCTACTTTCACGGCTATCGCTCCAGCACCGCGGACGATATCCGTGAGCAACTCGCCTACCGCGAGGCCAACGCCGAGCGCCTGTCTTCGTTCAACCCCACGCGCACGCTTTCTGCCGGGCGCACCAATATTATGCTCGATGAGGACGCGGGCCTGCTGATCATCACTTCGCAGAGCCGCTGGCGCGACGCCAATCCCGACATCATCGAGTTCTCGCAGGTACTCGGCTGCGATATGGATATCGACGAGCATCGCACCGAGATCTATCGCGAGACCAAGGACGGCGAGCGCGAGAGCTACAACCCGCCGCGCTACGACCTGGATTACGACTTTAATCTGACCATCCACGTCAACACGCCGTACTTCACCGAGATCAGCCTGCGCGTGAACGACTCCACCATCGATCAGCGCGGTTCCATCGAATACCGCGAGGCCAAGCGCCAGGCAACCGAAGTTCGCGACGCCTTGGTGCAGCTGCGTCAGGAAACGCGCGACAGTGTCGTGGCCGCCAAGGCTCCCAAGACCGCGGTCACCTGCCCCTTCTGCGGAGCCACCACCATTCCCGATGCCAGTGGGCGCTGCGAATACTGCGGCGGCGCCATCGGCGCATAGCCTCCGGCAGCGAAAGGACCGATCATGGCCTTCGAGAGCGTCAACTATCAGTGCCCCGCGTGTGGCGGCCCCCTGCATTTTGCCAGTGCCGAGCAAAAGCTCGTCTGCGACTACTGCGATTCGCGTTTTGAAGTCGAAGAGGTCGAGGCCCTCTATCGCGAGCGCCAGGACAAGGCAGACGCCAAAGCCGACGCCGCAGCGGCGGCACCCAAGCCCGCGACCGACGCTGCGGTGCAGGAGCTCGCCCAAAACGCCGGCTATATCTGCTCGTCGTGCGGCGCCGTGCTAAGCTCGGAGGGCTCCGTCGCCGTCACCACCTGCCCGTACTGCGGCAACCCCGCCGTGGCACCCGGTCAGCTCTCGGGCGACTTCTCACCCGACCTGGTGATTCCGTTTAAGCTCGGCCGCGACGACGTTATGGCCGCGCTCAAAGAGCACTACAAGGGCAAGATCCTGCTGCCCAAGAGCTTTGTCACCGGCAACCACATCGACGAAGTCCAAGGCGTTTACGTGCCGTTTTGGCTTTACGGCGCCCGCGTGGACGGCGAAGTGTGCTTCGATGCGACCAATGAGACCGTGACCGAGGAATCCGACCGCACCGTCACGACCCCCGACCACGCCGACCTCACTGCAATCATCTCTGATAAGCGCGGGCCCGTCGACGGAGCTTCCAAGTTGCCCTACGGCCACTTTGACGCCATCGAGCCGTTTGACTACGATGCCCTGCGCCCGTTTTCGGTCGCGTATATGCCCGGCTACATCGCCAACCGCTACGACGAGGACTGCGAAACCTGCAAGGCGCGCGCCGAACGCCGCATGGAGGAAAGCACGATCTCGGCCCTGCGCGAAACCGTCGTCGACGAATATGACGATGCCACGGTCGAAAGCAAGCAGCTCGACTACACCTGGGAAGACAGCGACTATGCCCTGTTCCCCGTGTGGATGCTTTCCACCTCGTGGAACGGCAAGAGCTACCTGTTTGCCATGAACGGCCAAACCGGCCGTATGGTCGGCGAGCTTCCTTGCTCCAAGCCCAAGCTCGCTATCGCCTCGGTGCTGTTCTTTGTGATCGGATTTGTCCTCTCCCAGATCCTCTTCATGGGTGAGAACGCCTTCGATCCGGATTACCCCACCTTTGATATCGAGGGCATCCTCATCAATATCATCGCGCCGCTGATCATCGTGATTATCGGAGACGTGCTACTGGTAGGCCAGCTCAAAACGGCCAACGAGGCCACCCACGCCGACGAGTACTGCGGCGAGCTCGACCTGACCGAGAAGCACGACACCTTCAGCCACACCGAGACCACCGTTGTCATGAAAGACGACAAGGACGACTAAGCAATCCAACCAATACCACCCGGCCTTTGACGAGAAAGGAAGATCACCATGGGACTCTTGAAAGCTGGATTGGGAGCTGCCGGCGGCGTCATGGCCGACCAGTGGAAGGAATTTATCTACTGCGAATCGATGCCCGCTGACGTCTTGGCCTGCAAGGGCAGCAAACGTACCGGTGGCCGCAGCTCCAACACGCGCGGCGAGGACAACGTCATCTCCAACGGCTCGGTCATCGCCGTCAACGACGGACAAGGCATGCTCGTGGTGCAAAACGGCAAGATCATCGAAGTCGCGCTGGAGCCCGGTGAGTTCGTCTTCGATACCGGCAGCGAGCCGAGCGTCTTTAGCGGCAACCTGGGCGATTCCATCAAGGAGACCTTCGCCAATATCGGCAGCCGCTTTACTTTTGGCGGCGACGCGGGCAAGGACCAGCGTGTCTACTTCATCAACACCAAGGAGATCATCGGCAACAAGTACGGCACCGCCTCGCCCGTGCCCTTCCGCGTGGTCGACAACAACATCGGTCTGGACGTCGACATCTCCGTGCGCTGCAACGGCGAGTATTCGTACCGCATCACCAATCCGCTGCTGTTCTACACCAACGTGTGCGGCAACGTGACCGATAGCTACACGCGCGATAAGATCGACAGTCAGCTTAAGTCCGAGCTGCTCACCGCCCTGCAGCCCGCCTTTGCCAAGATCTCGGAGATGGGCATCCGCTACAGCGCCATCCCCGGCCACACCACCGAGCTCGCCCGCGCGCTCAACGAGGTCCTCTCTGCCGACTGGCGTGACCTGCGCGGCGTCGAGATCGTGAGCTTTGGCGTCAACTCCATCGCCGCCTCGCAAGAAGACGAGCAGATGATCAAGGACCTGCAGAAAGCCGCGGTCATGCGCGATCCCACCATGGCGGCAGCCAACATCGCCAGCGCCCAGAGCGATGCGATGCGCGCGGCAGCCGCCAACCCCAACGGCGCGATGGCAGGCTTTATGGGCATGGGCATGGCAGGTGGCATGGGCGGCATGAACGCCAGCCAGCTGTTCGCCGCCGGCCAGGCACAGCAGCAGGCCGCCCCGCAGCCGGCTCCGGCTCCCGCCCCCGCACCGGCTCCCGCCGCCGCACCTGCGGCCGGCACGTGGACTTGCAGCTGCGGCGCCACCAACACCGGCAAGTTCTGCTCCGAGTGCGGCAGTCCCGCACCCGCCCCGGCACCGGCAAAGTGGTTCTGCCCCAACTGCGGCAGCGAAAACGGCGGCAAGTTCTGCAGCAACTGCGGAACGCCCCGGCCCTAGCCCCTCTATCTGGTAATTGGCGGGGGATCCGCCACCCCCGCATTTGCTTCTATGGGTTTCGTTCGATGAAGGAGGACACCATGAAGACAACGTTCAAAAAGTCCGTGCTCGCATTTCTGACATGCGTCCTGGCGCTCGCCTTTGCCCTGACGGGCTGCAGCGGCGGCGGCAAAGACCCCAAGGCCAACTTCGTCGGCAGCTGGCAGTACTCGGGTGGAACCTTGGATGGCGAAGAGCTCACCGATGAGTACATGGATATGCTCAAGGAGTGGGGCCTCAACTGCGTCCTGATCCTCGACGAGGACGGCACAGGCGTCCTCGATATGTTCCTTGAGGTCGCCGACCTGAAATGGGAAGCCAAGGACGCCACCACCGTAACGATCACCGCCGAAGATGAGTCGCACGACCTGAAGCTCAAGGACGACAAGCTCGTCCTTGAGGTGGAAGGCGACAAGCTTATCTTCACCAAGTCCGACAAGGATCTGTCCGGCACGGTGAAGAAGGATCGCGAGGCGGCCGAGAAGGAAGAAGAGGTCGATGAGGCCGTCGAAGACGACGACGTCCAGAGTGTCGAAATCTCCCCCGCCGTCACCGTCGCCGATGACGATCTGTGCACCATCACCATCACCGAGAAATTCCAGGACGACTGGGGCGACATCGGCTTTGTCGTCAACATCACCAACAAGAGCGACAAGGACCTGACCTTCTACGCTCCTTCCGGCAAGACAAACGTCAACGGCACCATGAAGGAACCCTGGTTCTCGGCTCACCTGATGCCCGGCACCAACGCCACCGAGGAATTCACGTTCTCGAACGGCGAGCTTGACAGCCTTGACGACCTGATCAACACGACCATCGGCATCGACGCCTACCTGACCGATTCCTACGAGGACGTCGCTTCCTACACCGCGACCATCGCGTAACGGCACGTAACATCGGCCGCGGATTGGCGGACACATCCGCGCACATGTCAAGCGGGGCCGCAGGAGATAATCCTGCGGCCCCGCCGCTTTATGCCGACAGCACTGCCCATACAAGCAGGCCGCCCGTCGTTTTTAGATGCGAAACGGCGGGCGGCCTATCTTTACGGCGCCGGAACACGGGTGAGCGCACCGACTACGGGCGCTCCATGTTGGGAACGATGCTGCCCTCCGTTACTGCGCGCACGGCCAGGCGCATGATGTTGTCATAGCCGGTCTTGTTGAGAATCTCCGAAATGCGGCGCTTGATGGTGCCCTCGCTCATAAACAGCTCGGCCGCGATCTCGCGGCGGCTCTTGCCCTCGCAGGCAAGGCGCAAAATCGACAGCTCGACATCGTCGAGTGCCGCCGTGCCCGAAAAAATGCTCTCGGGCGGCTTGGGAAACGTGCAATAGCCCGCCAAC
The DNA here is from genome assembly GCA_905213725.1 of Collinsella aerofaciens. Taxonomy (GTDB): domain Bacteria; phylum Actinomycetota; class Coriobacteriia; order Coriobacteriales; family Coriobacteriaceae; genus Collinsella; species Collinsella aerofaciens_BZ. The sequence goes on along the minus strand of CAJMJM010000006.1, from coordinate 15,607 downwards.
GTGGAGCGCATCACGGCGAACAGCTCGTCGATACCGACGTTCTTGTACACAAAGCTATCGACGCCCGCCTCGCGGGCCTGATCGACAAAGGTGATCTCGGGCATGCCGGTCATGATAATGATGCGACACTCGGGCAGTTGCTCCTTGATGCGCGCCGCCGCCACGATGCCGTTGGAATCGTGCTCGGTGCACACATCCATCAGTATCATGTCCGGACGCTCCTTGAGCACAACGTCCAAGGCATCCGAGGCGTCGGCGATCGCGGCGACAACGGTCATGTCGGGCTGGCCGCCCACGGAACGCGCCAGGCTCTCGCGCAAGATAGCCTGGTCTTCGACGATTAACACGCGGATCATGAGCTTCTCCTTTGGGCCGTGGCGTTGGAGGCGAGCGGGATGGACACCGTAAGCGTGAAGGGCGGGGCGGTGTGGACTTCCAGGCTGCCGCCCAGATTCTGTGCGACATGCCTCATACCTGGGATACCCGTTCCCTCGCGATACGATACGGGTGCAGGCGCGCCGTCGTTAGAAACGGCCATCCGCGCAACAGCGCCGTCTTCCGACGTCTCCTGCCGCAGGCGCACATGGACCTGATGGGCCTGTGCATGCTTGGTGGCATTGGTCGAGGCTTCGCGGATAATCTGCAGAAAGGCTGCGGCGACACGCGCGTCGCCTGGCAGCTCGCCCTCCACATCGATCTGCACGCTCACCAGGCCAAAGGCATGGACGATATCGCCCAGTTGTTCTGCCGGTTCGGCGTCGCCCCCGCTGCGCAGATCGGCAGCGATTGAGCGCAGCAGCGGGTCAATCTGCTCGAGCGACTCGTCGTCCAGGCGCCCCTCCTCCAGATAACGATGGAGGATGGACAGGCGCTGCCCGATCACGTCGTGCACGCGAGCGCGCATACGCAGATAGGCCGCATTGTCAGCAACTTTTTTGACTTCTTCGATCTGGGCTTGGAGCTCTTGGCCCGCAAGCTCAAGCAGGTGGTTGGCTTGCGCCAGGCGATCATGAGCATGCGCATACTCTGTTACATCCAGGCCGATAATGCGCTCAAAGAGGCGGCCCGAAACCATAACGTCATCGTGCACAAACAAGCGAATCTCGGCGGGAGAAACCTCGACCACCGCCCGCGCCTCACCAAAGCGGTCCAGATTAATCCGCACACGGTTCTGGCTGCTTTCGGGCATTTGCATGCTGAGTTTGCGCAGGTCGTTCCATGTGCCGCTCATATCGCCTAGGTCGGTGGGCATATGAAGTTCCACCAGGTTTCTGCGCATGCAGCGGTTCATGAGCAGCGGACGGCCCCTCGGGTCCAGATACAGGATGCCCACGGGAATCACGTTGATGGTCTCGATCGTCGAGAACGCGGTGATATCCTCCTGGCGGTTACGGACGTCCATCAAGAGCGCCGCGATGGAACGGAACAGGAAGAACGCTCCCTCTGCGATAAGGACAACGGTCCACGCCGAGCCCATGGCAAAAACCACCGGCGGTGTAACGGCGACAACAAGCAGCAGCTCGACCAGCATGACGGGGCGACGATAGCGCACCATAAGCACCACGCCATAGGCAAAGATTGCGGCATTGAGCCACAGCACTCCGCCCATTGCCCTGGCACAAACGTCAAGCGGCGCCACCAGATACGAGCCAGACGACGCGAACAGGATAAGCGCCGAAACCACCAGGTGAACCACGAGGCTCGCCTCGTAGGCGCAAATCACCTTACGGTTATAGGACGAGCGGCGCGATGAGATGAGCGGGACGTGGATCGTCTGCAGACACGCAGCCAGGGCAAAGACAACATCGAGCGCAACGATTTGGGGAAGGATGAGCGAAATCTGCATCGTCACTCACCCGCCCTCGGCATCAACACGATCATACGCAACTGGCCGGGTTCGCCCTCAAGGCGGTATGCCACGTTGCGCCTTTGCAGAGCGCTTTCGAGCTCTTGCGCAGCGGGCGTCTGCGAAAGATCTGCATCATCGTTGGAAAAAAGCGTGGCGCGCAGCTCGACACTGCATCGGTCATGGTCGCCCAAGTGATACATAAGCGCCGGATGGTCGGTGGTGTAGGCAAAAAACGCAAAGTCATACACGCAGTCGTACAGGGCGCTTACCGTACTGGCGTGCATCGGACGCCGTATGGCGATAATCGAGGCGCAATCGATATCGATGGTGCGCAGGTCGCTTGCGAGCTCGTTGGCAATGAGCTGAATACGGTCGCGATCAAAACCGCTCTCCCCGTGCTGTGCCAACGTGAGCGACCCCTTGCGCTTGCAATAGGCGACGAGCATCTTGGCGCGCTGCAGCATGCGGTAGCGCTCGTGCGAAGACGCTTCGTCGGTCAACGGCGGCAGCGAGCTCAGCAGGTCGTACATCCCTTCGAGCGCGCGGGCAAGCGCCTGGTCCACGTCTTGGACCAGCAAGGTCTCGGCCTCTTGATCTGCCAGGTGCGTCTTAAGGTCGTAGTCGGCAGCGAGCAGCTCGTTTTGACGCTGCAGCTCCATGCGACGGTGTGCCAGTTCACGGTTAAGCTCGTTGAGATCCGACACGTCTTGGGCAAGCAGGGCCGATCCGCCCAGCAGCGGAAAGGCTCGGTACATTACATCGGGATTGGACTCCACGGCAAAGGCATGGGCATGCCCGTGTTCCTGGGCTCGCAGCTCTTCGCACACGCCCGCCGGCATTGGCTTTGACACTGGCGTGGCATAGACTTCCTGCAGGTCGCGCGTTAGAACTTTGAGGTCAAGCGGCAAGGTGTCGAAGATGCCGGCGATGTCGTGATATGACGGAATGACACCGCAATCGAGACAGATTTCCATCGCCACCACACACAAGACGCAATAGATGAGCGAGAAGTTGAGCCTCCATGCCCAGGGCACGCGCAACGCATATGAGATGGCAAAGAACGCGCCGCCCAGCAGCACGAGCGCCGCCGTGCCCGAGAAACGTTGGATGCGAAAGGACGAGGACCGGCCCACCAGGATAAAAAAGGCCACAAAGTTAAAGGCCGTCCACACGAGGACGGCGAAATAACCCCAGCCGTACGTGTAATCGTTGCTCCAGGTGTCGCTTGTACGGTCAAAGTGGAAGACCTGCTGGTGAAAATCGTTGGTGAGCACAAATCCGATAAGCAGGATAGCCACAATCCACAGCGCAGCGCAGTAGCGGCGACCCAGGCGGTGTTGCTCCAGGCCCGCAAGGCGCAGACCACACAACTGGTAGAGCAGCGGAATGAGCGTCATGGGCACGTAGTACAGGTACCACAGCACGGTGGCATAGAACGGCGTGAACGACTTGTACTTGAGAATGACTTCGATCATCCACAGGGCGCAGATGGTGGCGACGGCAACAAGGCGGCGGCGCAACACATAGTCCAAACAGCGCAGATAGACCGATACGCCCCAGATCGAAAATATAATTGCGGCGACAAGCAGCGGGAGAGAGCTCGAATGGACAAGCGCATCCACGACCTCTTCGGACACCTCGCCATAGGCTGGCACGGCGTTAGAAAGTTTGGGGTCGAAGGCGAACAGTGCCGGCAAGACTGCCAAAAGCATGAGGAACAGCGCGGTGATGGCGCCGGCGATAGCGAAGACGCGGTGACGGTACACCTGATGTGTTATGCCAACAAGGAATCGCGGCATGGCGAAGAGCCTGCCGCCCCTGGGATCCGCCACGGGTGCGGATCGGGCGGCCGCGTTGCCAATATGTCGTGCGCGGGTACCCATAGTGCTTTTAGTGTACCGACAGGCAGGCTCAAAAAGCGGGCCACATGTCCCAAAATCCGCAGACGGCAAGGCGCCCGGCGAGCATTAACTGCTCGCCGGGCGCCTTGGTTAGGAGACTCTGAAGTTAAGCGGCTCAACTTCTTTAGGACAGGTCCTCACCATTAGAAGCAATAACTTTCTTGTACCAGTCGAAGCTCTTCTTCTTGGAACGCTTGAGGGTGCCGTTGCCCGCATCATCGCGGTCGACATAGATAAAGCCGTAGCGCTTGGACATCTCGCCTGTGCCGGCAGACACCAGGTCGATCGGGCCCCAGGTGGTGTAGCCCAGCAGGTCAACGCCGTCCTCGGTCACCGCATCACGCATCGCGGCGATATGCTGGCGCAGGTAGTCGATGCGGTAGTCGTCGTTGATGGAGCCGTCCTCCTCGACAACATCCTTGGCGCCCAGGCCGTTCTCGACCACAAACAGCGGCTTCTGATAACGGTCGTACAGGTCGTTAAGGGTGATGCGGAAGCCCAGCGGATCGATGGCCCAGCCCCACTGGCTCTCCTGCAGGTAGGGGTTCTTGGCGCCGGCGAAGGCGTTGCCCTGGGTGCGCTCGACATCGGGGTTATCGGCACCGGCGGAGCAACGGGTGCTGTAATAGCTAAAGCTGATGAAGTCGACGGTGTGGGCGGCCAGGATTTCGCGGTCCTCGTCCGTCATGCCCACATCGATGCCCAGGCGCTCGAGCTTCTTGACGGCATAGGCCGGGTAGTAGCCGCGGCGCTGGACGTCGACGAAGAAGTAGTTGTCCTGGTTATCGAGCTGCGCCTGGCGCACATCGCCCGGACGGCAGCTGTAGGGGTAGTAGCTACCTGCGGCGAGCATGCAGCCGATCTTGACCTCAGGGTCGATCTCGTGAGCGATCTTGGTTGCCCAAGCGCTGGCGACGAGCTCGTTGTGGGCGGCCAGGTACTCGACAGCCTCCTTGTTCTCTCCCTCCTCAAAGACCAGACCGGCACCCATAAACGGCAGGTGCAGAATCATATTGATCTCGTTGAAGGTAAGCCAGTACTTCACCAGGCCCTTGTAGCGGGTGAAGATCGTGATCGCGAGGTTCTTGTAGAAGTCGATGAGCTTGCGGTTGCGCCAGCCGCCATACTCCTTGATGAGGTGAATCGGGCAGTCGAAGTGCGTGATGGTCACGAGCGGCTCGATGCCGTGCGCCTGACACTCGCGGAACACGTCCTCGTAGAAGGCCTGGCCAGCCTCATTGGGCGCGGTCTCGTCGCCGTTGGGGAAGATGCGGGTCCACGCCAGGCTCATGCGGAAGGTCTTAAAGCCCATCTCGGCAAAGAGGGCGATGTCCTCCTTGTAGTGGTGGTAGAAATCAATGCCGGTCTGCGCGGGGTAGTAATAGCCGTCCTCGAAGTCGAGCATTTTACGCTGGCCGGAGACCACCGCATAGCGCTCGGGGCCGTGCGGAGCCACGTCCACGTTGGCAAGGCCGCGGCCGTCCACGTTGTAGGCGCCCTCGCACTGGTTAGCAGCCGTCGCGCCGCCCCACAGGAAGTCTTTACGAAAAGCCATGCATCGATCCTTTCATACGCTGCTTGTCGTGGTTTCAGTATCCCCGCAAATAGGGCCTCGCCCAACGACAGCGACGCAGGCCGACACTTCTTTTCGCACACGGCGGCCCGGCAGCCGCCCCCGTCTGACACTTTCTGATACCGCCGCCCCAAACCACCACAAAGGGGACAGGCACCTTTGTGGCGGCTTGGGCCCGGTTTGTCTCGATCTGTAACAGGTAGGCCGCCAAAACCGGGCCTGGTGTTACAGATCGAGATTTTCGGGCGGCCCCCTGCAGTTTGTCTAAATCTGTAACAGGTAGAGACGATTTAGCCCGCTAGATGTTACAGATCGAGACAGAAGATTCTAGTCGCAGGTGATGTCGAGGTTCTTGCCGATGAGACCTACGTAGCCGCCTTCGGCAGCCTTGGGGCTGTCAGCATGGCAGAGAACCCACTTGTCGGCCTTCCAGTAGCAGTAGCTGTCACCGGCGGCAGGCATGTCGGCTGCAGCCTCGGGGCGCGGGCCGTTGGTGCCGGCGGGCAGCGCCACCATCACCTGGAAGCCGCCGTCGTCGACCATGCACGGCGTGTAGTGGAGCGTGGTGTTGAAAACCTCAACAAGCGTGCCGGCCGGCACGCGGAACGCCTTGACGCACGCGGTGTCGAGTTTGCCGTCCTCGATCTCCCAGCGATGCGCCACGAGCAGGATAAAGTCGCGTGCACCCAGGTTGAACTCGCTGGCGCGGTGATACTCCAGGCAGTTGAGCTTCGTGTTGTGGCCGTTGCACCAGCCCAGCTGGAAGGGGCGGCCGCCAAACATGAGAAAGCCCAGCTTATCGGCATCCTTAACGCCCTCGAGCTCGGGCGCGGAGGCCACATACTTGCTGCCATCGGGGATGGGCGTGGAGGCAAGCGCCTCGAGCACGGGCGACGTAAGCTCGGACGGAACGTTATCCCAAACGTTGCCATAGGACTTGAACTCGGGATCAGAGACAGAGTAGATATGCATGTTCGCTCCTGTTCGTTTATGTGACAGTATGAACATTCTAGAACAATTTCATTCTGTTTTGAGCACTCGGTATAAAAAAGCGCTCCGCAAAGAGCGGGAGCGCTTCTGGCGCAAACGTTATTCCTGCAAGCAGCCTTACGCCTGTTGATAGTGCAGGTGCTTCTCGTCGATATCGGCCAGGTCGCGGTCGAGGTAGCGGCGCGCGAGCCAGTTTGCCATGGGAAGGTTCTGGTCCAGGTAGTTGCCGCACTCCTCGGGAGCGGCACCGGGGACATCGCCCTCAAAGCCGGCGACGAACTCGAACAGCTCACGCACGAGCGGCAGAATCTCCTCGCTCGTCACCTCGCCAAACACGACGAGGTAAAAGCCCGTGCGGCAGCCCATGGGGCCAAAGTAGACAATGCGGCTCGACCACTCGGCATGATTGCGAAGGAACGTCGCGCCCAGGTGCTCGATGGTGTGGCACTCAGCCGTGTTCATGACCGGCTCCTTGTTGGGCGTAGTCAGGCGCAGGTCAAACGTGGTGACGGCGGCGCCGGTCGCCGGATCGCGGTCGATGCTGCTCACATACACGCCGGGCTCGAGCAGCAGATGGTCAACGGAAAAACTCGCGATGCGCTCCATGGCAGATCCTCTCGGTAGTCAATTAAGGACGGGGCTCTTTTAGCTAGTTCGAATGGTCGCACCAATCATACCAGTCAAAAAAGCCCCGTCCCAAAAAGACAACTTAGCCAAGGACATGGGCCATGCGCGCCTTGAACTCGGACAGGAAGCGCGGGGCATCCACGGTCAGCGCCACAAGCGCGCTCTTGTCCGGATCGGATAGGCGGCGCTCGTCGCAAATGGTGCGGCCGCGATACTCGCCCAGCAGATCAACACGCAGATTGCAGCCGAGCGCACCCACGAGCGTGGGGTCAATCGCCACGGCGACGGCCAGCGGATCGTGCAGCGCACAGCCACCCAGGTAGGGTGCGTTCATCTCGTACGAGCCAATGTAGTGCTCCACCATGCTCGCAAACGCGCAACCGGCCATGGTGCCCGAACCCGTCCAGCCGGCAATGTCGCGACGCGTGAGCACCACGCGATGCGTCACATCCAGACCCACCATAGTGAGCTTGCGGCCCGAACGTAGCACGGCATCGGCCGCCTCGGGATCGCTTGCCATGTTGGCCTCGGCGCCCGCACTCACGTTTCCGGGCACGGTCAGGGCGCCGCCCATCACGACCACGCGACCGATAGACATCATCGCCGCCGCATCGCGCTCCAAGGCAAGTGCCAGGTTGGAGAGCGGACCGGTCGCCACGTAGATCAGATCGGGGCCATAGGTGCGCGCGGCATCGATCAGATAATCGACCGCCGCGTTACCGTCGGCCGACGTCGCCCCCACCGGCTCGTACGGCGACGCGGGCACGCTCGCCCCGCCAATGCCGTTCTTGCCGTGGAAGAGCGTGGTGGGCGCCGGCGGAGTATAGGGCTCAGTCGCCATAATGGGACGATCGGCGCCCAGGTACACCGGAATCTCGGGGCGACCCAGCAGATCGAGCACTGCCAGGCAGTTGTGCGCCGATTGCTCGACGCGCACGTTGCCAAAGCACGTGGTGATGCCCACGAGCTCCACCTCGGGGCTCGCGATGGCATAGGCAAGCGCCATCGCATCGTCCACGCCCATATCCAGATCAAGGATCAGCTTCTTGATTGCCATTGTTCTACTCCGCTTCTCCGTCTTTATCGTTTAACCAAACCAATGTTCAACTTCGGCGCGCGTGGGAATCGATTGCTGAGCGCCCAGGCGCGACACCGTCACCGCCGAGGCGCGAGCACCCGCCGCCATGCACTCAAAGAGCGGCAAGCCCTCCAGACGAGCCGCGGCAAGCGCACCGATAAACGTATCGCCGGCGGCCGTGGTATCGACTACCGTACTCGAAAGTGCCGGCATGCGCAGCAGCTCGCCGTCATCGCCGAGCGTAACCGACCCGGCGCCGCCCAACGTGATGACCGCAGCTCCGGCGCCCTTGTCGAGCAGCGCTTTGAGCGCGGCGATGCAACTCACATCATCCGTGGGCAGAATGCCCGTCAGAACCTGGCACTCGGTCTCGTTGGGACAGACCAGGTCGACCGCAGGCCAGGCCTCCGCAGGCAGCTCGCAGGCAGGCGCTGGATTAAAGACCGTATAGAACCCCAGCTCGTGAGCGCAAACAAGCGCCTCGGCCGTCGCCGCAAGGTCACATTCGCCCTGGGCGATAAAGACGCTTCCGGCAGCCGGGGCAATCTCGCTGGCGTCACTATCGAGTTCATCGGCCACCAGACGCCTCAGCGCGCGGGCAACGTCCTCGCCCGCAAGCGCATGGTTGGCGCCCGGCGACAGCACGATGCGGTTGTCTCCCTCGCAGCGAATGATGGTCGCCGTTCCCGTCTCCACATCATCGCGATGCACTACAAAGTCACAGTCCACGCCGGCGTCTTGGAGCCCCACCACGAGCGACGCGCCGAACGCGTCGCGCCCAACCGCGCCGATCATGCACGTGCGCGCACCCATGCGCGCGGCGGCGACGGCCTGGTTAGCACCCTTGCCACCGGCGTTGGTGATAAACCCGCTGCCGCCGACGGTCTCGCCCGCGCGCGGCATGCGCTCGCACGCCACCGAAAGGTCCATGTTCATGCTGCCGAACACCGCAACGATGCTGTGATCCGCCATGGAAACCTCCTCGTCTTTAGGCTTTGCGCCCACCGTCGACCATCGATTGTGCACTCTCGCACCCCCTATAACTTTAGTTCACTTTGATGTGGACGCGCGCTTGAGCTTGCGCCAGCAGCAAGCATTCACAGGAGCAGGCAGCTACAATGAAGGCGTGCTAATTATTCTCGTCATTGGATGATATTTTATGGAACAACTCTCGCAATCGGGCTCGCGCGGTCGACGCCGCACGGGCAACGAGCCGGCGCCGCACGAACGCGTGAAGGGCGAGCGCCGTACCAACGAGCCGCGACGCGCCGCGAGCCCTCATCGCGCTTCTGCCAACAACGCGGGCCGCGCCAACACTCCCGCCGCGGAGCAGACGCCTGCTCGCCCCAAATCCCGCTACATCCCTGCCCTTGACGGCCTGCGTACGCTCGCCGTCGTCGCGGTGGTGCTCTATCACCTTAACCTCACGTGGGCGCAGGGCGGTCTGCTCGGCGTCACGATCTTCTTTGTGCTTTCGGGCTATCTGATCACACGCCTGCTACTCAACGAAGTCGCTAAGACCGGCCATATCGACCTCAAGAGCTTCTGGATTCGCCGCATCCGTCGCCTGGTCCCCGCCGTGGTAACGGTAGTGTTTGTAACCTGCGCGCTGTGCACTATCTTTAACCACGTGATGCTCACCAAGATGCGCCCCGACATCCTGCCGTCGCTGCTGTTCTTCAACAACTGGTGGCAGATTGCCCAAAACGTCTCGTACTTCAATGCTCTGGGCGACCCCTCGCCGCTCACGCACTTTTGGTCGCTTGCCATCGAGGAACAGTTCTACCTGATTTGGCCGCCACTGCTGTTTGCCATGGTATCCATGCATGTGAGCAAGCCCAACACGCGCCGCGTGGTTCTGGGCCTTGCCGCGGTATCTGCCCTAGCCATGATGGTGCTTTACAACCCCGCCGCCGACCCCAGCCGCGTGTACTACGGCACCGACACCCGTGTGTTCTCGCTGCTGCTGGGTGCCTGGATGGCCTTTATCCCCGATCGCGACCTGGCGCCGGTGCGTCTCGCTCGTCGTTTGGGGCTCAATCGCCTAGCTGGCGCCGCCAAGCACGGCAAGAACGCCGAGGGCGAGCCTGGCGAGAAGGCCGACGAAGCAGCCGAGACCGCCCCGGCACAGCCGAGCGCCCTCGTGCGTTTTTGGTCCTCGCCCGCATCCATCGATGTGTTGGGCGTCGTGGGTCTGGTTGGCCTTGCCGCCATGGTCGCGCTCACCAACGGCTACACCGCCTTCCAGTATCGCGGAGGCACACTGCTGTGCTCGATCCTCACGCTCATGGTCATCGCGGCCTGCGTGCAGCCCCAGGGAATGGTTGCCCGCGTGCTGTCCGCCGAGCCGCTCGTGTGGGTTGGCAAACGCTCCTACAGCATCTACCTGTGGCACTATCCGCTGCTGCTCCTCATGAACCCGGTCGCCAACATCAACGACACGCCCTGGTGGCAGTATATCTTGCAGGTACTTGTGGTGGTCGCCGTGGCAGAGTGCTGCTATCGCTTTATCGAGACGCCGTTTAGAAAGGGCGCCTTTGGGCGCACCGTCGCCGAATTCCGCGATGGCACCACCACGCCCGCCAACTGGGCACGCGCGCACATCCCTGTCTGCGCAGCCTGTGCTGTCGTGTTGGTCGTTGCACTGGGCGGCCTGATCTTTGTGCCGGAGACCTCCGCACTGAGCGGTGAGGGCGCCGAAGTCCTCAACAAGGAAGCCAAGAACACCGCGCCCGCCGACCAACAGGCGGCCGACGACACCGACAAGGACAACGACGGCTTCCCCGATGGCTCCTACGATCTGCTTATGATCGGCGACTCCGTGTCGCTGCGTGCCGTGGACACCTTTGATGGCGTGTTCCCGCACAGCCATATCGATGCCGAAAAGGGCCGCCAGTTCGATGCGGGCCGTGCGACATTTGAGGGCTATATCCAGCAGAACCTTGCCGGCAAGATCGTGGTCTTTGCCCTGGGCACCAACGGCTTGGTAACCGACGACCAGATCGACGCCATCATGGCCGATGCAGGAGATAAGCGTATTGTGGTGTTTGTGAACACGCGCAGCCCGCAGCCGTGGGTTGGCTCTACCAACCAGGCCATCGCCAACGCCGCTACGCGCTACAAGAACGTACGCGTTATCGACTGGTACGGATACAGTGCCAACCGCAACGACCTGTTCGATGGCGATGGCACGCATCTATCGACCACTGGCGTGACTGAGTACCTCAACTTGATCCACGATGCCGTCAAGAAGGACCTGCCCGTACATCCCGAGGATCACGTCAACGATCCGCAGCCGGCAGCCGTCAAGTCTGCCACCGACGCACTCGTCAATGCGCTCGCTCTCAAGCCGCACAAGCTGGGCACCGACAAGTAACCTGCAGCAAACAACCCAAAATCACTCTTTTAGAGCCGGCCCCAAGAGGTCGCGGGCAAAAACAGGCCGCAACCCATGGCGGCGGCCTGTTTGGAGTCCAAAAGAGGCGCTAAGCGCTGTAGCCCATCGCCTGCAGGACAAACATGACGACCGTGAGCACCGTAATCACGGCGATAGTCGCCCAAGTAAGCACGTTCCACACGCGGCCGTTGCGGTTAGCGCCCATAATGTGACGGTCAGCGGCAATAACCACCTGGAACACCAGAACCACGGGCAGTAGCACGCCATTGATGACCTGCGAGGTCATCATAATCTGGAACAGATCGACGCCGGGCATAAGCACCAGCACGGCAGAGATACCGATGATGGCCGTAATGATGCCGCGATAGACCGGGGCCTCGTCCCAGCTGCGGTCGGCACCGCGCTCCCAGCCAAATGCCTCGCAGATAGCGCTCGACGTAACGCCCGGCAGCACGCAGGCGGCCAAGAAGCTCGCCGCGACCAGGCCCGAGGCAAACAGTACCGTGGACCACTGACCCGCAATAGGCTCCAGCGCGCGGGCAGCATCGGCAGCATCGCTTATCTGAATACCCGCCGGGAACAACACCGTACCGGTCGTGATGATAATAAAGCCGGCAATGACATCGGCGGCAAGCGAGCCGCTCACGGTATCGATGCGCTGCAGCACGATATCGTCCTCGCCCGCGTTCTTATCGACCACGTTGTTCTGCGCCAAGAAGATCATCCACGGCGCGATGGTGGTACCGATCGTTGCGACCACGAGCGACACGTAGCTGGGGTCATTTTGAATGTTAGGCACGACCAAGTCGACCGCGACCTCACCCCAGTTGGGGCCAGCCATAAATGCAGCGACGACATAGGTCACGAACACGCAGCTCACCAGCAGCAAAATCTTCTCGATGCGCTGGAAACTACCCGACATGGTAAGCATCCACACCAGCAGCGCCACCAACGGCACCGAGATGCTCGCCGGCACGCCAAAGAGAGCAAGGCCGCTGGCGATGCCCGCAAACTCCGAAATGGTCACAGCCGTGTTGGCGATCAACAGCGCCGCCATAGCAAGTACACTCTTGCGCACGCCAAAGCGCTCGCGAATGAGCGATGCCAGGCCCTTGCCCGTGACGCAGCCGCAGCGCGCCGCGGTCTCCTGCGTCACGATAAGCAGCACGGTCATGACGGGAAGCATCCAGAGCATCTTGTAGCCATAGCTGGCGCCCGCGCTGGAATACGTTGCAATGCCGCCGGCGTCATTGCCCGAAAGCGCCGCCAGCAGACCGGGACCCATAGCGCCAAAGATGGCCGCGATGGTCAACTTTTGCTTGGTGCCCGACTTTTGCTTGGTATTTTGCACGCGACCACCTAACCCATGACCGACATGGTGAGCAGCACCGCAGCGGCGCAATACGCTACGCACGAGATCATGACGGCAATAACGTTCATGGCAGTGCCCGACGTGTTGAGGTCATGCTCGTCACGCCAGAACAGCACCATCAGGTAAATCACGGCGCTCATGTTACCAACCAGGCAAATGATGGCAGCGATATTAAAGCACCCGGTAAAGAGTTGCTCCTCAAACATGGGCGCATCGAGGAACGCAGCGGTGCGCACCAGCTGAGCGCACAGGTAGGTCACGAGTGACAGAATCAGGCCCATGCCCGTGCTCTGGAAGAAGAACCCCAGATACGGCTTGGGCTCGTCGTCGTGACCGTCATACTCCAGGAAGTAGTTCTTGACGAACGACACCATGCGCGAGGCCGCCAGCAGCACGAGCGGCATGGCGCACATGGGGAACACCACCAGATGCGCGGAGCCGAGCGCCGTCCCCAGCACGGTCGCCATGATGCACGACGCGATGCCCCATACAACAACCCAGTACTGACGATGCACGAACCAGCTGAGCACGTTCGTCGAGTCGTCCGACGCGCTATCGCCCGAGCCGACACCGGCGATCTGCAGGTCCTCCTGGTGCTCCTCGGCGATAACGTCCATGGCGTCATCGAAGGTTACGATACCCAGGATATGACGGTTCTCGTCGCAGACAGGGATGGCAACCAGGTCGTACTTGGTCATCTCGTCCGTCACGTCTTCCTGGTCCTCGTCGGGCGACACATAAACCAGGTCGCGATAGGCCAGCTGACCCAGCGTGGCGTCGCGGTCGGCTACGATCAGCGTGCGCAGCGAAAGCACGCCGGTCAGCATGCCGCTCGGATCCTCGGTATAGACGTAGTAGACGCTCTCGAAGTCCTCGTCGAGCTTGCGAATCGCCTCGATGGCGTCGCCGACCGTCGCCGTGGCGGGCAGCGAGACAAACTCCGAGGTCATGATGCGGCCGGCGGTGTTGTCCTCGTAGCCCAGCAGATTACGAATCGCCTTCTCCTCCTTGACGCCCATCAGGCGCAGGAGCTTCTCGGCCTTCTCATAATCGAGTTCGTCGATCAGGTCGGCAGCGTCGTCCGGGTCCATCATGGCCAGCATCGACGATGCGTCGGTATCGGACAGGCCCTCGAGCATCTCGGTCATAAGCTCGTCGTCATCGAACTCCGAGATGGCCTCGGCGGCCTGGGCAGTATCGAGCTGCGCAAACACCTGCGCACGCAGGCGCGGGTCGAGCTGCTCGATGATGTCGGCAATGTCGGCAGGGTGCATTTCGTTAAGTGTTTTGGGCTACACCGAGAGCTGGATGTTCTTAGTCGAGCGATCGAGCAGGTCCATGTAAGACCAGGCGATAATGTCCTCGCTGAGCGGCTTGCCCAGGTGCTTCATAAAGCCCTCGACGACATGCTCGAGTGTGGGGCTGATCGCGCGCAGCAGACCGCGGGCGCCAACTTCGGCACCCAGTAGGCGCAGCTGATTTTCGCCCGACATGGAAAACTTGATGTCGTTTACGCGCACGACCTTCATGCCCTGCGTGTCGACAATTTGCTTGTTAAGCACGTCGCGGGCGAGTAAGAGTTCGGTCGGCTGCAGGTACGAAAAACGGATTTCGGTGGCCGACGTCTTAAGGTGTACACCCGTCTCGTCGATACGATCGACCCATTTGCGCCAGCTGATCATAAACGGCGTCTTGCCGGGGCCGCGGAACGCGAGCGACGTCACGTGCGGAAAAACTTCGCCGGTAGCAATGCCAAAATCGTTGACCACGCCGAGCTTTTCGCCATCGACGTCCAAGACCGGCAATTTGAGCATCTCACTCAGATAATTCAATGGTGCTCCCCATCATTATTCCTCCGGACGCGGCCGCGCGTGCGGCGTCCGGGGGCTTCTGGATATGTATACGCATGCGCGGGCGGCACGCCGCTCGACGCTTACACCCCGTGCATGCGCAAAAAGCACCTGCATGGGGTCATCGACTGTATGGTCGAGGTTTGGATTTCACCTGTAACCTTTCTCTTGACCCTCATTAACCGCAGTAACTATAGCATCAGCATCGCCCTGCGGCATCGAATTTATGCGCTGCACATTGCAGGCATACCAAACGCTGACGCATCCGTGACATAGCCATTGGGGACGTTCTTAAACGACTACCCAATGACTACTCTGTGGTGTCGTCGTCCTCGACAAGTTGGGGGAACACGGCGTCCTTGGGCATGGCGACCTTCGTCAGCGAGGTGAGCTTTTTGCTCAGCGACGTGTCCGTCTTGACCAGGTCGCTGAGCGTCACGATCTTGTAGCCGTCGGCAATGAGGCCGTCGATAATCTGCGGCAGCGCCTCGAGCGTCTGCTCGGCGCATTCGTCTCTATCGGTGAGCAGCACGATATTGCCCGGCGTCACCGAATCGAGCACCGTCGAGACCTGCTCGTCGGCACCGTTGAGCAGCCAGTCGCCCGAGTCAATATTCCACGAGACCACGGCGGAGACCAGGTCCATCGCATCAATCCAGTTTTGCTCGTCAAAGGCAGCGTAGGGAGCACGCAGCAGCATCGTCTTCACGCCGGTCGCTGACTTAATCGCATCGGTGCCTTTCGTGATCTGTTCGCGTACCGCCTCACGGTCCTGACCCTTAAGCGAATCGTCGCTGTAGCTGTTGGATCCGATCTCGCACCCGGCGTCGACAATCGCCTTGGCCGTGGCAAGCGAGGCCTCGGCCGCATCGCCCGAAAGGAAGAACGTCGCGGTGACGCACTATTCCTTGAGCACCTGCAAGATCTGCTTGGTCGCTCCGCTCGGGCCCTCATCACACGTCCGCGCCAC
>CAJMJM010000005.1 GCA_905213725.1 Collinsella aerofaciens | reverse complement strand
CCCCGCCTTGGGGTCCTCCCCTCTTTTCTTTGTCGTTTCTTTTTTTTCGCCCCTTTCCCGTCCCCGTTCGCCCCGGCGGGATCAGAGTACCCTTGCTGTTACTCTGCTTTGCCCACAGAGTTGAGGTTGGTCATGCGGATCTTAACCAGCTCGGTGATCTCGCGCATGCCCTCCTTGGCCGGCTTCTTGGGATCGAAGCAGGCGGGGTTCTCGGCCATGTAGGCCATGAAGCCCTTGGTGTAGGCCTGACGCAGCTCGGTGGCGTAGTTAACCTTGCAGATGCCGTTCTTCACAGCCTCGGCAACCTGCTCATCGGGCACACCAGAGGTGCCGTGCAGAACCAGCGGCACGTCGACGGCGTCGCGGATGGCCTTGACCACGGACTGCTCGATGTGGGGATCGCTCGTGTACACGCCGTGGCTGGTGCCAACGCCAATAGCGAGAGAGGTGCAGCCGGTGCGCTCGACGAACTCCTTGGCCTCGGCCGGATCGGTGTAGGGGCTCTCACCTTCAACCGCGGGACCGTCGTCCTCCTTGCCGCCAACCTTACCAAGCTCGGCCTCGACGGGCACACCCATGGCGCGGCCTGCGTCGGCAACGGACTTGGTCAGGGCGATGTTGTCCTCGAAGGACTCGTGCGAACCGTCGATCATGACAGAGGTGTAGCCAGTGCGGAAAGCCTGCATGCAGCGGTCATAGCCATCGCCGTGATCGAGGTGCAGAGCGACGGGCACGGAAGCGCGCTCGGCAGCGGCCTTGCCCATGCCGTAGAAGTACTCCAGGCCAGCGGTCTTGATGGTGCCCGGGGTGGTCTGCATGATGACGGGGGACTTGGTCTCCTCGGCAGCGGCCAGAACGGCCATAACAAACTCGAGGTTCTCGACGTTGAACGCGCCGACGGCGTAGTGGCCGGCCTGAGCGTCCTTGAGCATCTTTTCGGTGGTAACAAGTGCCATGAGCGTTTGCTCCTCTCCCTCGCCCGCATCTGGACATCGGGCGTAGCTGTTCACAAGGCGTTTTACCTTGCGTTTTTCTGCGCTCATTGTATGAAATTCAGCGGCTTTGCACGTGCGAGATATTGAGCCCATGCAGGTCAATACCGTCGTTTTTGAAAAGTAAACGGAAGGAATTGGAGCCGAGTGGGCGTGTTCGATATTGATTTTTGTGCGTTCAGCGTCTTTCTTTTATAGAAAAGATAAGTAATCGAAAGGTGTTTTCTTACTCAAAAAGAAAATGAACGAAAATAGAGTCAACACAATTCCTGCAAATTTAGCCGAGAATGGAGCAAACATGGCCCAAGCTACCAACCGCGCTTTCGCCGATGAGCGTCGTGCCGCCATCATGGAGATGCTCGAGCATAACGCCTCGGTGCAGGTAGCAGAAATCGCCCAGACCTTTGGCGTATCCTCCGTCACCGCCCGCGCCGACCTGGACGCGCTCGCCGAAGCAGGCAAGCTGCGCCGCACACATGGTGGTGCCGTATCGCTTCACAAACGCCTGACCGTCTCCACGCAGGATCGCCGCATCAACGTCAATGTCGCCGCCAAACAAGCCATCGCACAAAGCGCCATCGAGCTCGTCAATGACGGCGACACGCTTCTCGTCGACTCGGGCACCACGGCGCTCGAGTTTGTCCGGCTCCTCGACCAGCGCAACGGCATCACCGTCATCACGGCCGACATTACCATTGCCGATTACATCGACGAGAGCATGCCCTCGGTCGATGTCGTCATGCTGGGTGGGGCACTGCGCAAAGGTCATCGCTATCTGTACGGTCCACTTACCATGCAGGCGCTCCAAACGGTCCACGCCGATCTTGCCGTCATGTGCCCTGGCGCTTTTGTTCCCGGCTGCGGCTTTACGACCGACTTTCCCCAGATGGCTGAGACCAAAACGGCCATGATCGCTGCAGCCCGTCAAAGCGTCGCCCTCATGGACGCCAGTAAGGTCAACGGACGCGGCATGTACCGCTTTGCCGAACTGACCGATGTCAACACCATCGTGATGGACCGCGACCCCGAAGGCGCCGTCGCCACCTCAATCGCCGAGATCGTCGACGACGCCCACCAAAATCTCGTCATCGCCGGCGCTTAAACAAAAACCACCACAAAGGTGTCTGTCCCCTTTGTGGTGGTTGTGGTGGTTGAGCGTCAAAAGTGAACGTGTCGCTACTTGGAAAGCTCGTCGGCGAGGGCCTCGATCTGAGCGCGCGAGGCGTCGTTGAGCGAACCCAGGACAGTCACCTTGTTCTGCGCCATGGTGATGTCCTTCATGCCCCCGAGCTCCTTGGTCATAACCTTGGCAGCGGTGGGCGCCCAGGAGCCGGCCTCAACGAGCGCCACCGTACGGTTCTGATAGGCGTGCTCGGCAAGCGTGTGGATAAAGGTGCTCATGAACGGGAAGATCTCGCCCTGATAGGTGATGGAGGCGAGCACCAGACGGTCATAGCGGAACGCATCCTCAACGGCCTCGGCCATGTCGTCGCGAGCCAGGTCAAAGACGGAAACCTTCTGGCCGCGAGCATCAAGCGCTGCGGCGAGCTCCTCGACGGCAGCCTTCAGATGGCCATACACGCTCGCATAGGCGATCGTGATGCCCTCGTCCTCGGGCTGATAACTCGACCAGGTGTTATAGGTGTCGAGGTAATAGCCCAGGTTCTCGGTCAGTACGGGGCCGTGGAGCGGACAGATGATCTGGATATCCAGATCGGCGGCCTTCTTGAGCACGGTCTGCACGAATTTGCCGAACTTACCGACGATGCCAAAGTAGTAGCGGCGCGCTTCGCAAGCCCAGCCTTCCGGGTCCTCGATGTCGTTGGCGCCGAACTTGCCAAAGCCGTCGGCACTAAAGAGCACCTTGTCGGTGGACTCGTAGGAGAAGATCACCTCGGGCCAGTGCACGTTGGGGGCGCCGACAAACGTTAGGCTGTGGCCACCCAGGTCGAGCACGTCGCCCTCTTTGACGACCATCTTACGCTCGGGGTAGTCGGTGCCAAAGTAGTTGACCATCATGCGGAAGGCGCCCATGCTGGCCACAATCTGTGCCTGGGGGTAGCGCTCCATAAAGGCGGCGATGCCAGCAGAGTGATCGGGCTCCATGTGATGGACGACCAGGTAGTCGGGCGTACGGCCGTCGAGCGCGGCCTCGAGGTTGCCGAGCCATTCGTCGACAAAGCCAGCGTCAACCGAATCGGCGACAGCAATTTTATCGCCCAAGATAACATAGCTGTTGTATGCCATGCCGTTCTCGGACACGTCGTACTGGCCCTCGAACAGATCGATGTCGTGATCGTCGACGCCGATGTAGCGGATATCCTTGGTGATCTCCATCAGGCAAAGCCTCCTAGATAGACAAAAGAACCCGTCTATCATAGCACTCGCCTTTATAGCCACGGCTATCTGTCAGCATCCTTATCGATTGTTATTGAGGCGAAATATACCGCTGTTGACCTGCAAAAACTATACGCGTGGTATCGCTGTGCTATGTCGAATAATGAGCTGGCCGGGAATACGAATGGCAGCGGTTTTGCCCGCCGTACCCGCCTCGGGAACCGCATGCTCGAATACCTCGCGTCCGCGCTGATGTAGATCGAATCGCACGGTCGTAAGCTCGTTGTGTGCCACAAAGTCGTCGAGCGAATCGTCGACACCCACCACGCTCACGTCCTCGGGCACGCGCAGACCGCTATCGCGCAGCGCTGCAATGGCGCCGTTTGCCATCTGGTCGTTTGCCGCGTAAATCGCCGTCATGGTGCGGTCGTGCTCGGCCAGATATCTGCCGGCCTCGTAACCGCTGTTAGCAGACCAGTCACCCTCGAGCGGCTCTACCGGCTCGATGTGTTTACGCTCGAGAGCATCTTGCCAACCGGCGCGACGAAATTGCTCGTCGACCGAGAACGACGGGCCGCCGATAAAGCGAATCTGCTCGTGTCCCAGCTCAAACAGATGATCCATGAGCAGCAGCGAGCAGCCGTAATGATCGGAGTCGACTGTGGTCACCCGCGGGTGCGCATACATGGTAACGATGACCGTGCCAATGCCCGGCAGTGGATCAAACGTCTCAAAATCGGGTGCCATGCGACTCATGCCGATGATGATGCCGTCCACCGGCAGCGCGGCCATACGACGCGTTGCCTCGGCAAGCGAAAACTCCTCGGTCTTGGACATCTCGACCAGCGTGATGGCGCAATTATGCTCGCGAGCAGCGCTGGCGATGCCGTCGATCATTGAGAGGTTGCCAAACTTGGTGACATCGTTGACGCACAGGCCGACCGAATGGTAACGGCCATCGCGCAGCGAGCGACCGGCATAACTCGGACGAAAGCCAAGCTCTTGCATAGCGGCCTGCACGCGCTGGCGCGTCTGCTCGTTAACGTTGGGCAAGCCGTTGGCAACGCGCGAAACCGTCTGCTGCGAAACACCGGCAGCGCGAGCAACGTCAGCCATGGATACCGGACGCGTACCTGTATCGTTGGAAGGGCGCCTTGCCACAAAATCACCTTCACCCTTGCGAGATCTGAATAGCGTGAATGCCAGCCCGAACGGAAACACGCCCCGCACCGAGGCCCGCTATCGTCGGACGCATGTTAACGTACTCTACTTTTTCTATCTGCACCTCTTCTGCTTTATAAGTCCATACGGCAGCACCGTTCACGGCTGTATTTCTACCGATTACCAGATTCTCAAAAAGTGACAAGCGTTGTGTTATGAGTACGTTAACATAGCTCGTAACGTGCGATATCGTGAACACTTGGTTCATGCCGCTTCAAGTTGTTAACGTACTCATAACGACGCAAAACTCACCCGTGCGCGCCAAGGAAAGGACTCCCATGACCACCCCCGACGATAAGACATTTGCCACGCTCACCAAGCTGTTTGAGGAGGAGTTTGGCCCCATCGACGAGCGCCAGGTGCTCTACGTGCACGCACCCGGGCGTTCCGAGATCAGCGGCAATCACACCGACCACGAGGGTGGCCACGTTATCGCCGGCTCGCTCGATGTCGCCGTTGACGGCATCGCCGTGGCGACCGACTCCAATAAGATTCGCGTCGCCGACGAGGGCTATCCTACCTTTGAGATCGCGCTCGACACGCTGGATATTCAAGAGTCCGAGAAGGGCACGTCCGCGAGCCTTGTCCGCGGCATGGCCCACGAAATCGCTGCCCTGGGTGTTGCGCCCAAGGGCTTCGACTTTGCCTTCACCTGCTCCGTCCCCTCGGGCGGCGGTCTTTCGAGCTCCGCTGCTGTCGAGGCGGCATACGGCCGCGCTATGGAGACGCTCTGGGGCGCGCCCGCGATTGAGCCCGTCGCACTCGCCCAGATGAGCCAGCGCACCGAGAACAACTACTATGGCAAGCCCTGCGGTCTTATGGATCAGGCCGCCGTTTGCCTGGGCGGCCTCGCCTACATGGACTTTGAGGATCAGGCCCAGCCCAAAACTCAGAAGCTCGAGCTCAACTTTGAGGATCACGGCTACGCGCTCGTGCTCGTTAAGGTCGGAGCCGACCACGTGGCCGCCACCGACGACTACGCCGCAGTTCCGCGCGAGATGCAAGACGTTGCTGCCGAGTTTGGCAAGGCACGCCTGTGCGAGGTAAACGTTGCCGATTTTGACGCCAAGCTCCCCGAGCTGCGCGCCAAGCTGGGCGACCGTGCCTGCCTGCGCGCCGTTCACTACTGGTACGAGAACGGCCTAGTCGACAAGCGCTGGGCGGCCCTGAACGCCGGCGACATTGACCAGTTCCTGGTCCTGACACGCGAGTCCGGCGCCAGCTCTGCCATGTACCTGCAGAATGTTGTTGCTAAGCTGGGCTCCGAGCAGCCTTCCATGTATGCCCTGGCACTGGCCGAGCATGTGCTCGACGGCCGCGGTGCCGTCCGC
The DNA here is from genome assembly GCA_905213725.1 of Collinsella aerofaciens. Lineage (GTDB taxonomy): Bacteria > Actinomycetota > Coriobacteriia > Coriobacteriales > Coriobacteriaceae > Collinsella > Collinsella aerofaciens_BZ. The sequence continues at coordinate 26,586 of CAJMJM010000005.1, read as the reverse complement.
ATCCACGGCGGTGGCTTTGGCGGCACCATCCAGGCCTTCGTGCCGCTCGATCTGGTCGACACCTTCATTGCCAAGATGAACGGCTGGCTGGGCGAGGGCTCTGCCCGCCACTACGCGATTTCTGACAAGGGGGCTTACGCGGCATGGCTGTAATGACTGATGTGCGCGAGGCCGCGCAGAACCTGATCGAGTACGCTATCCACCGATCGATGATCGGCCAGGACGACCGCATCTGGGCCTACAACACCATTCTGGAGTGCATCGGCGCTGCGGGACCGGCGCTCGATATGGCCTGGGCGCTCCAGGTTGAGAAACTCTCGCTCTTGCACCCCGATACCCTGCCCGACTTTGATCTTGAAGGCACGCTTGCCGCGCTTGCCGAGGCCGCCGTTGCCAACGGTGCTGCCGAGGACACGGCATCGGGCCGCGACCGCATCGCCATGCGCATCATGGGCGTGCTGATGCCGAGGCCTTCGGTTGTAAACGAGGAGTTCAACGGACGCATGGGCGTCAACGAGCCCCGCGCCGCGACCGACTGGTTCTACGGCCTGTGCTGCGACGCCGGCTACGTGCGCCGCGCCGCCATCGCGCGCAATATCAAATGGAGCACCCCCACCAACTGGGGCGACCTCGAGATCACCATCAACCTGTCCAAGCCTGAGAAGGACCCGCGCGATATCGCCGCGGCCGGTGCGGCCAAGAACACGGGCGAGAAGTATCCCGCCTGCCAGCTGTGCATCGAAAACGAAGGCTACCCTGGACGCTCCGCCGCAACCGACGGCGGCGCCCACCCCGCCCGTCAGAACCTGCGCGTTATCCCCATCCAGCTCGACGGCGAGCGCTGGGGCTTCCAGTACAGCCCGTATGCGTACTTTAACGAGCACTGCATTGCCATGAGCTCCAAGCATCGCCCGATGCACGTGGATCGCAAGAGCCTGACCTGCCTGCTCGACTTTGTCGACCTGTTCCCGCACTACTTTATTGGCTCCAACGCCGACCTGCCCATCGTGGGCGGCTCGATTCTGTCGCACGACCACTTCCAGGGCGGCGCGCACGAGTTCCCCATGATGCATGCCGCCGAGGTCTCGCAGTTTAGCGTGCCCGGTTTTGACCAGGTCAGCGGTACCGTGCTGCAGTGGCCGCTCTCGGTGTTGCGCCTGCGCTCGCATGACCGCGCTCAGCTGCTCGACGCTGCCGAGAAGATTATCCTCGCCTGGCGCGAGTGGACCGATGAGTCTGTGGGCGTTATCGCGCACACGGCCGACGGCGTAGCGCACAACACCGTGACGCCCGTCATCCGCCGCGTCGACTCCCGCGGCAACGCCGGCGGCGAGATCTACGAGGCCTACCTAACGCTTCGTTGCAATATCACGACCGGCGATCATCCGCTGGGCGTATTCCACCCGCATGCCGAGTATCACCACATCAAGAAGGAGAACATCGGCCTGATCGAGGTCATGGGCCTGGCCATTTTGCCGCCACGCTTGGTTCCCGAGCTCAGCGCTGTCCGTAAGCACCTGCTGGCGGCCAAAGCCGATACCAGCTACGATCTCGCCGGCGCGCTCGAGGGCGATGATCTTTGCCGCAGCCACGCCGCATGGGCCGAGGACGTCTTTGCCCGCCGCGCCGACGAGCTTACGGCCGACAACGCCATCGACATCCTGCACGAGGAGGTCGGCGTGGTGTTTGGCCACGTGCTCGACAACGCCGGCGTCTTTAAGTGGGACGAAGCCGGCCGCGCCGCCCAGCAGCGCTTTATCGACTCGCTGTAGAGCACAGACCCGGACGCTCAACGGCAGCCCCCACGACATAGCCACCTACACGACAACGGCGCCCGCCGGCAACATCGCCGGCGGGCGCCGTTTTCTGATGCAAGGGTAGCTAATTTGCACCAAAACAAGGAGTGTTCCAAACTGCCGGCAGAGAAGGAGCGCCCCAGGTGCCGACCTAAACCCCACATTATTCGATGGAAAAACGTGGTTTACTCCCACATTTTTCGATGGAAAGACCAAGACGGTCTTATACTAACCATGATCGTTAGGGGGCAGTATGCAGCGACAGCTAATGGACGAACTCATCGCTTGGAAATCTAGGTCAAACCGCACGCCCCTCCTGCTTAAAGGGGCCCGCCAGACGGGAAAAACCTGGCTTCTCAACGAATTCGCAGGCCAGCAGTATCAAAACGTCATCCGTTTTGACTTTATGCTCGAACCGGGCGCACGTTCGCTATTCGACGGAAGCCTTGACCCCAAACGCATCATCTCCCAGATAGAGCTCCTGCGCGGCCAGACCATAACGCCGACAGACACGCTCATCATCTTCGACGAAATCCAAGAGGCACCGCGTGGCATCACCTCGCTCAAATACTTCAACGAGCTGGCGCCGGAATACCATATCGTGGCAGCCGGCTCCTATATGGGGCTCGCGCTCCGACGCGAAAACGAGTCGTTCCCCGTCGGCAAGATTGACCAGCTTACCATGCGCCCCATGGGGTTTGTCGAGTTCGTTCGTGCCGTCGATGGCGATCCGCTCGCAGATGCCATCCTTGCCGCAGACATGGACCTGCTGGCAAACGTTTCCGAAAAGCTCGAGCGCCTGCTCAAGGAATACCTCGTTGTCGGTGGCATGCCAGAAGTTGTCTCCGCTTTCGCCGCCTCCCACGATTTCATCGAGGCCCGCAGGCTTCAGCAGCAAATCATCGAAGCTTACGAATCCGATTTTGGCAAGCATGCGCCAGCCCGCATCGTCGAGCGCATGAGGCTGGTTTGGAAATCCCTTCCCGGCCAGCTCGCAAAGGAAAACAAGAAGTTCGTCTACGGTGCGCTCCGTCCCGGGGCGCGCGCACGCGATTTTGAGGAAAGCCTCCAGTGGCTCATGGACTATGGAATCGTTCATAAGGTACCACGTGTTTCCGCCCTAAGAGCACCGCTCACAAGCTACGAGGATCTCTCGGGCTTCAAGCTGTTCTGCATCGACACCGGCATCCTCGGAGCACTCTCCGGCCTCTCGCCAGCCATTGTTCTGAACGGTCCCGCTGTTTTTACGGAGTTCAAAGGCTCGCTGACCGAGCAATACGTCGCACAGGAGCTTTTGCTCCAAGGCAAAACTCCCGCGTATTGGTCATCCTCCTCCGGCAATGCAGAGACTGACTTTGCCATCGACCATGCGGGGACCGTGCTTCCGCTCGAGGTCAAGGCGGCAGAGAACCTCAAAGCAAAGAGCCTGAGGATTGCCTGCGAGAAGTTCAAGCTCGAGCGCTGCGTGAGAACATCGTTAGCGGCATATAGAGACGAGGGCACGCTCGTCAACATTCCGCTCTGGGAGATTGGGCAAATCGACAAGCTGGCATAGGCGCTGTGGAGGGGGTGTCCCGTAAGGAGTGTCCCAAACTGCCGGCAGAAAAGGAACGTCCCTATCTGCCGCATTCCCGAAGCAAGGCAACGCCGATGTCTTGGAAACGACAGCGAGCGGGCCGCATTTGAGACAAGGTGACGTGAAACGAAAGGGCGCTGACCTTCTGGTCGCGCCCTTGAAGTTGAACGTCAGATTGTCCAAATGCGGCCCGCGCAGCGTCGGCAGGTTACGGCGTTTGGTAAAACGCCGTAACTCGACGCCGTAACCCTAAAGCTCCGTTACCTCAACGCTGTTGTAGACCTCGTCCCAGCGATCCATGACCAGGTGGCCGGTCTTGGGATCCATGGCGTTGAGCTTACCGCAGGTATTGGCGGTCTTGAGCACGGTGGCGTCGTCGGCACCAGCAGCAATGGCATGCGCAAAACCGGCGATGGTCGAGTCGCCGGAACCCGTCGCGTTCACAGCCGCAATCGCGGGCGTCTTGGCGCGGAACGCGCGGCCCTCATGGAAGCCCACCGAACCGGCAGCGCCCATCGAAACGACAACCCAGGGGATACCGGCAAAACGGTCATCGGCGGCAAGCGCCTCGCGCAGGGCATCGACATCATCGGTCGCAAAGGACGTACCCAGCAGGCCGTTAATCTCGGTCAGGTTGGGCTTTACGAGCTCAGGCTTAGCGTCGGACTCCAGCGCGGCCTCCAGCGATGCGCCCGAGGTGTCGAGCAGCACCTTGGCGCCCGCCTCCTCGGCGATCTTGACGAGCTCGGCATAGTAGCCGGCATCGACGCCACGCGGCAGCGAGCCCGAAAGCGTCACGACGTCCGCCTTCGCTGCAAGCTCGGCGAACTTGGCCGTAAAGGCCTCGAGCTCGGCCGGGGCGATCTGCGGGCCGCTCTCCAAAAGCTCGGTCTGATTACCCTCGTGCAGAATATTCAGGCAAATGCGCGTCTCACCGGCGATGGGCACAAAGTCGTTCTTGACGCCATCGGCATCCATAAGTTCGGCCATATAGGCACCCATGTGGCCGCCGAGCAGACCGGTCGCGAGCACGTCGTCGCCCAGCTGCAGCAGCACTCGACTCACGTTGAGGCCCTTGCCGCCAGCGGTCTTTTCGGGCGTCACACGGTTAACATCGTCTATGATCAACTTGTCGAGCTGATAGCGCGTATCAATCGACGGGTTCATGGTAACGGTCAGAATCATGTTGAACTCCTGTTTCCGGGGCGGCATAACCCGCCCCAAACATACGATAGCTCGTTAAAGGATCTCGATCTCAAAGCCGCGGGTGACGGTCTCTCCCGGCTTGGCCACCAGGCAGCCGCGCTTGTGCTCCAGAATATCGTCCTCGTCGGAGCAGGTGGACAGGCCGCCCCACGGTTCCACGGCCACAAAGTCGCCCTCGGGCTTGCTCCACACAATCAGGTATGGCATATCGGGGAACGTCAGGCGCACGCCCTTGTCCTCGGTTTTCTTGGTCAACGTAACCACGTGGCTCTCGAGCACGTCAAAGATGGTCTCTGCGAAGTCAAAGAGTTCGTGGGTCAGCGGCAGGTCATGGCCAACCATCGGGTTCTTGCTGCGATGCTCAACATCAATCAGGCCCGTCGAGGGAACGGCAGTACAGAGCTCGGCGGCCTCGCGCTGCTCAAAACGGAGCTCGTAGTCGTCGTAGGACTCGCCCTCGTCAAGCGGGCACTTAAAGCCAGGGTGACCGCCCACAAAGAACGGCATGTCCTCGGTGCCCTCATTGGTCACCTCGTACGACACGGCCACCTTTTCCGAATCGATCGTGTAACGAGCAACGATCTTAAACGGATACGGGTACTGCTCGAGCAACTCAGCATGGTCGGCAGAGCTTAAGCTCAGCGCAACCATGTTGTCGCTCTGCTCCTCAAGCTTCCACTCCTGTTTGCGCGCAAAGCCGTGGCGGGCGAGCTTTACCTCGCGACCGCCCATGGTCATTGCGTGACCGTCACGAAGGCCACCGCAGATCGGGAAACAAATGGGTGCCTGGCCCGACCAGACCGAAGGATCGCCCTGCCACAGGTACTCGCGACCGTTGGCTTTAATCGAAGTGAACGATCCGCCAGCCGTGCTCAGTGCCACGCGGATAGAACCGTTATCAAGAACAAACTCCATAGGAGCCTTCCCTTTCTTACGACAGCCCGCCAAGTCAATAGGGCTGATAGAAAACCGGCCCGCGCCCCCTCACAGAAACGCGAGCCGTCAATTGAAAAGCTGCAGAATACCGGGTCCCGCCAAAACGAAGCCCACAAGCTCAGCAAGCAAACGTGTTATCGGAGCAGCTTACTGAACCAGAAAGCTTCGCAACAACAGCGGTAACCCCACAGGTACCCCCAACGTCAGCGAGAAGTCAGCTGGCGAGGCAAGGTGCCGTGAAGCGAGGCGGCATTGACCTTCTGGTCATGCCGCCGAAGCTGAACGGCAGATTGCCCGCCAGATGACTTCGCAGCGTCGGCCGGTCCGGCGTTCGGTAGAACGCCGGAACCCCTTAGTCGTGATACTCGCCGCGGTCCCACTTCTCGAGGAACTCGTCAAAGAAGTGCGGGTCAGCCTGAGCCTCGGCGTCGGCCTTGTTGCAGGCATCGATCTTGGCGATCAGGGCGTCGTGCTCGGGAGTCTTCTCGTAGGGCTCCTCCAGGAAGGCAAGCATGATATCGGCCATCAGGAACTCGCCGGTGATCTTGCCGCCAAAGCCCACGATGTTGGCGTTGAGCTCGCGACGGGCATACAGGGCAGAGGTCATGTCGCGGACCAGGGCGCAGCGGGCGCCGGGGACCTTGTTGACGGCGTTGGTGATGCCGATGCCGGTGCCGCACAGGGCCACGCCAAAGTCGGCCTTGCCGCTGGCAACAGCCTCGCCCACGGCCTTGCCGTAGATGGGATAGTGCGTACGGGTGTGGCTGTAGGTGCCGCAGTCGAGCACCTTGTAGCCAGCCTGCTCCAGGCGGTCGGCCAGATAGATCTTCTCGTCCGTAACGATATGGTCGCAACCGATTGCGATGGTCTTCTTCATCAGAACGTCCTTTCGTCTGAATTCACAAGTTGAGGTAGAAGTTCGAGTTCTCGGTGGCTCTCGTTAGGCCATCTTGTTGAGCATGTCGACACGGATCTGGTGACGGCCGCCGGCGTACTGGGCACGCAGGAACTCACGGGCGATCTTCTTAGCGACCTCGGTGCCCACAACGCCCGGGCCCATGGTGACCATGCGCGAGCCGTTGTGCTCGCGGGTCATGTAAGCGGAACGCTCGTCGGAAATGTTGGCGACGACCATGCCCTTGATCTTGACGGCGGCCATATAGGAGCCGACGCCGTACTTATCGAATGCGAAGCCCTGGGAATCCTTGTGCTCCAGCAGGTCCTTGGCAACGGCGGTCGCGGAATCGACAAAGTCCGCGGCAGGGGTCTCGGAATAGTCGACGACCTCGTGACCGTCGGCGATGAGCATCTCCTTGATGGACTCCTTCATCGACATACCGTCGGCATCGGAAGCGATTACAACCCTCATGACATCCTCCTTGAGAGATACGCAGGTGCGTAGTTTCTGTTTGGAAGTGTTGAATCGCGTTCAGGTCCGGGCATCTGAATGTGCGGTTCTTCACTGTTCATGTTTATTTGAACACATTCGAACAGTAACTGCAACAACTATTTGTTTATCTTTGTTCTTTTTTGAACAAATATCGTTCACGGATGATTGCTGACCGTTTGAGCCGGGCGCGGACGTAGCGACCATGTGTTCAACAAACAAAAGGGCGGCCAAGAACGTGTCTCGGCCGCCCTTCGGCGGTATTCCCCGGTATATACAGCTGTTTTAGCTACTCGGACTGCCCACCCTTTTTGGCGTGCTTGGACGGAGCACTCAGAAAGCGGCCCGTCAAATAGTTCGCCGGGCCGGAAATATCGATCCCCAGCAGCACGTGTCCCAGCCACAGGAACGCCACGAGCACCAGCAGCGGGATAACGCACGAGGTCACGATCATCACGATGACGCCTTCAATCAGATCGGTCACCTGCCGCACAATCTCATCGGTCATCTGCTTGGCGCCGCCGGTCACCGACGTAACAAGGCTCGATGCCCCATCAGTCAACTGCTCGAGCACGTTTTTGGACTCCGTGGCCTCGGATTTTTTCTTGTTCGATTTTGAGCTGGTCTCGGCTGACTTGTCCGTGGTGTCGGCCGCGTCCGCAGCGTCCGCAGCCTTTTGCTCAGCTTGCTCAATACTTACGCGATACGTTTCATCGACCTTCTGCGACACCCATACGCTCGCGGGCACGAGCGCCATGCCGATCACGGCAGCCACCAGCACGCGCGTCGCCACACGGCGCAGGACAGCGCTCGTGCGCCAGCGCCCGTGAATACCGAGCGACACCGCAAAGAGCACCAACGCAAACGGGATTAAGATGCCCAGGCCAACCGACCAGAAAATGGTTAGCAGGTATTTCTCGAGGTAGAGCACGGCAAGCACGATACCCAAGTTTCCTGAAAGCTGCGCGAGCTGTTCGGCAACCGGCGTTCCCGTATCACCCGGCAGCGCGGTAATGCCCGCAGACAGCGCCACGCACGAGGTCGTGAGCGCCAGTACATTACCCTTCTTTTGATCGATGACCTCGATGGTGGAGTCCCAAGTTTTGGTATCGGCGAAATGCGGACGAGCTACAAAGCCCGACAGCAGCGCCAGGACCACGAGCGCAACGATAAAGCCAATCTGCAGCTTTTTGTTTGCGCACACGACATCGGACAGGCTGGGCTGCAGCTCGGTTACCGTCGTGTGCTCGGTTATCTGGACAGGACGCCCATGAGCCATCTCGTGTGCGCCTCTTTTTTGTATTGACCCGTTATCCGGCATTTGGATACCTCCTCAGTCCGGCGTTTAATGCGAAAGGAAGTATACCCACCGAGCAAAAATCGAACGGGAGGACAACGGTGCGCACCAAGACTGTCCCCAATGACTACCTCCGGATGAGTTGCGGTGGAATAGGGATTGTTTTGCGCCCGTCAGCCCCTATTCAGTCCCTATTTCACCGCAACTTGGAGGAGGACAGAAAAAGCCCTGCTGCGGTTAGCGGCTGGGCTTATGGAAGTGGACTTTGTTGTGAGGGCTCGTTTGGCGAGCGTGGCCTCGAGCTCGGCGATGCGCTTGTAGGCATCGATGGTAAAGCGGGCCTGCTTCTCCAGGATCATAGTGGTCATGAGGGTGTCCTGAGCGTGAGCCATGATGAAGGTCATCTCCATCTCGCCACCGCCGGCCTCCTGCGAAAGCAGCTTGGTCTGCGTGTCGTGGGCACCGATGAGCGCATCGCTGGCATCCTAGTGCAGCTGCTCGGCCTTCTCAAAGTCACCCTCGCGAGCAGCATCGAGCGCTGCAAGCAGATCGGTCTGGGCGTCACCTGCGTATGCGACAATCTCGAATCCAACCATCGAGATTTCTTCTTTGGTTGCCATATTGCGTTCCTTTCACATATGAACCAATGGAGAGCATCGCGTCCGGGCATACGCGCTGCGTTCTGTATGGCAGAAACATTAACATTCAAACAAAAAAGAACAGCGCAAAACGTAATTTCAAGCTATGAACGGTCACTTTTCGCCCGTGAACGGTTTTTAAACCAATCTGAACAATATCGAACACAATTAGCGGAAACCCAAACAGGCCCGTGCCCTAGCGCCAATCGCGCACCGTATCGCCCTCGACGAGTACGCCCGGAAACAGCATGTGCTCCACACCGGGTTCAACGCCCTCGGCACCGGCGATCTTATCGACCGCCCACATGCCGACGCGCTTGTTGTCAAAGCGCACCGTAGTCAGGCGACAATCGGGCACGATGTCGCCCAGACTGTCATCAACACCCACCACGCTCACGTCCTGGGGCACGCGCTTCCCGCGCGACTCGAGCCCACGGATGCAGCCATATGCCATGGCATCGTTGGAGGCATAAATGGCCGTACAGGTCGGATCGTCCGCCAGAGCCTGACCGGCAGCATACCCGCTCTGTGCCGTCCAATCGCCGCGCACGAGCTGCGGGGGCTCAATGCCATGCGCACGCAATGTCTCGCGCCAGCCTTCCTCGCGCCGCATGCCCGAAAGCGAGCGCTCGGGACACGAGATAAAGTGCACGGTTTTGTGCCCCCGCCCCAGCAAGTACTCGACCACCTGGCGCGAACAATCGAACTGGTCGTTATCGACCGTTGAACAGAGCGGGTGCTCCAACATCGTAACGAGCACCGTCTGCATGCCGGGCAGCGGCTCGAAGGTTCCAAAGTCCGCCGGCATGCGGTTCATAATCACAACCATGCCATCCACCGGCAGTGCGCTCATGCGCGACGATGCGCTCTCGAGGGTATACGGATGCCCGTCTACTTTAGTGAGGGTGATGGCATAGCCATGTTTGTCGGCCGCGGCGGCAAAGCCCTCCATACGGTCGAGGTTGCCGGTACCGGTAATGTTGAACATGGCGACGCCGACGGTCTTAAACCTGCCACGGCGCAGCGATCGACCGGCAAAATTGGGGCGATACCCCAGCTCGCGCATGGCGGCACGCACGCGTTCCTTGGTCTCGGGGCGCACGCTGGGCGAATCGTGCACGGTGCGCGAGACCGTCTGCTCCGAGACGCCCGCGAGGCGCGCTACGTCTTTGACGGATACCGATTTTTTAACAGCGGCCATAGATTGATCTTTCTATGTCAACGATGCCATTGGTGGCACCCTGCGCATTCAAATGAAACGCCTTCAAGTATATCCAACGCCTCCCCCACCATACGCTCACCACCCAAAACCTACCGTTCACCGACATTTTTGCTTCCCCGAACGGCTTTTGGTGCCCAAATGTTAACGTTGCCATTGTGCAAACACAGAGCCACCGGGCGGCTCAAACGTTTACGCGTAAGGAATCGACGGTTCGCAGGCACAGGAACCACCGGTTCGCGTCTTTTTTTGTGTCACAAAATGGCAACGTCAACATTTTGGCAACCGAACGCCAAAAGCTACCATCGTTGCTAACCCACCGACTCTTAGGAGCATTGCATGGAGCAACTCATCGCCATCATCGAAAAGGGCCAGCCCTTTTTCAACGCGATCGCCCGCAACAAGTACCTCAAGGCGATCCGCGACGGCTTTATCTCCGTCATCCCCATCATCATCTTCTCGTCCATCTTCTGCCTGGTAGCCTCGGTCCCCAACATCTGGGGTTTCTACTGGCCCGATGACATCAACAACGCCCTGTGGAAGTGCTACAACTACTCCATGGGCATCCTGGCCATCGCCTGCGCCGCCACCACGGCCAAGCACTTCGCCGACGCGCAGAACCGCGACCTGCCCAAGAACAACCAGATCAACTTTATCTCGTGCATGTGCGCGGCCATCATCGGCTTCTTGCTCCTTTCGAGCGACACGATCGCCACGGACGCTGCCAGCGGCTTCAACACCACCTACCTTGGTTCCAAGGGCCTGCTGACCGCCTTCATCGCTGCGTTTGTGACCGGCATCATCTACAAGTTCTTCATTAAGCGCAACATCACCGTCACGATGCCCGAGCAGGTTCCGCCCAACATCTCGCAGACCTTTAAGGACATCATCCCCTTCTCCGTCTGCATCACCGTCTTTTGGGTCTTTGACATCGTCTTCCGCGCTGCTTTTGGCTTCTGCTTTGCCCAGGGCGTCATCCAGGTGTTCCAGCCCCTGTTCACCGCTGCCGACGGCTACATCGGCCTCGCTGTGATCTACGGCGCTATGAGCCTCTTCTGGTTCGTGGGCGTCCACGGCCCCTCGATCGTCGAGCCCGCCATCGCCGCCGCCCTCGTTGCCAACATGACCGACAACCTGGCTGCGTTCCAGGCCGGCCAGCACGCTTCCGCTGTCCTGACCCAGGGTGCCCAGTACTTCGTCGTCTGCATGGGCGGCACCGGCGCCACGCTCGTCCTGGTCTTTATGTTCTGCTTCCTGGCCAAGTCTCAGGAGATGCGCGCCGTCGGTAAGGCCGCCATCGTCCCCGTCTGCTTTGCCGTCAACGAGCCGCTGCTGTTCGCCGCGCCCATCGTGCTCAACCCCGTCTTCTTTGTCCCGTTTGTCTTTGCCCCGATCGCCAACATCTGGATCCTCAAGATCTTTATCGACTTCTTGGGCATGAACGGCTTTATGTACACCCTGCCTTGGACCGTCCCCGGCCCCATCGGCACCATCATGGGCCTGGGCTTCCAGCCGCTCGCTTTTGTGATGCTCGCCCTTATCCTGGTCATCGACTTCGTTCTGTACTACCCGTTCTTCCGTGCCTATGACGCCCAGAAGTGCGCCGAGGAGGCCGAGATCTCCCAGGAGGAGCTCGCCGCCAAGAACGCCGAGAAGGCCGCCAAGCTCAACGATGCCTTCCAGGGCAAGGCTGACGCCAAGAGCGTTGCCGACGGCGCTGCTGCCGAGGCCGTGAAGGCCGACTCCCCCGCCGCTTCCGCAGCACCCGCTGCCGAGACAACGACCGCCAGCGACCTCAACGGCAAGCGCGTGCTCGTGCTCTGCCAGGGCGGCGGAACCTCGGGGCTGCTCGCCAACGCGCTGGCCAAGGCCGCCAAGGAGCGCGGCATTAACCTCGAGACCGCTGCCGAGGCCTATGGCAACCACGTGGACATGCTCCCCGACTTTGACCTGGTCGTCCTGGCCCCGCAGGCCGCAAGCTACCTGGCCGACCTGCAGAAGGACTGTGAGCGCGTGGGCAACAAGTGCGTCGCCTGCCGTGGCAAGCAGTACATCGAGCTCTCCCAGAACGGCGACAAGTCTCTCGCCTTCGTGAGTGAGCAACTTTCGAAGTAAGTAACGCCCAGGGCCAGCCGACCATCCAAGACCGGCTGGCCCTTCGATTTAGACGATTGGATCATCATGTCCGTTAATCCTGCTAGCGTCACCAACCCGCCCGCGCAGTTTCCCGAGGACTTTGTCTTTGGCGGCGCCACCGCTGCCTACCAGGTAGAGGGCGAGACCCGCACTCACGGTAAGGGCAAGGTTGCCTGGGACGACTTTCTGGAGGCCCAGGGGCGCTTCTCCCCCGACCCCGCTTCGGACTTCTACAACCAGTACCCCGTCGACCTGGAGCTGTGCGAGGAGTTCGGCATCAACGGCATTCGCCTCTCCATCGCCTGGAGCCGCATCTTCCCCAACGGCACCGGCGAAATCAACCCCGAGGGCGTCCAGTTCTACCACGATCTCTTCGCCGAGTGCCACAAGCACCACGTTGAGCCGTTCGTCACGCTGCATCACTTTGACACGCCGCTTCCCCTCTTTGAGAAGGGCGACTTCCTCAACCGCGAGACCATCGACGCCTTTGTGGACTTTGCCACCTTCTGCTTTAAGGAGTACGCCGACCAGGTGACCTACTGGTTCACCTTTAACGAGATCTGGGCCGACGCCTCCAACACCTACATCGAGGGCACCTTCCCCGGTGGCGTCAAGGCGCATCTGGCCGAGGCCTTCCAGTGCGAGCACAACATGATGCTCGCCCACGCCAAGGCCGTGCTGGCCTTCCACAACGGCGGCTTTAAGGGCAAAATCGGCGTCATCCAGTCGCTGGAGTTTAAGTACCCGCTCAACGAGAACGACCCCGCCGACATCAAAGCCGCCAACAACGAGCACGTGCTGCAAAACCAGTTTTTGCTCGACGCGACGTTCCGCGGCGAGTATGCCCCCGACACCCTCGAGTGCGCCAACCGCCTGGCTGCCGTCTCGGGCGGCACCATCGAGATCTTGGACGAGGACCTCGAGATTATGCGCGAGGCAGCGCTCTACAACGACTACCTGGGCGTTAACAACTATCAGTGCCGTTTTTTGAAGGCTTACGATGGCGAGAACGACCTGCACCACAACGGTACGGGCGAGAAGGGCACCGGTCGCTGGCGCGTCAAGGGCATTGGCGAGCATGTGAACAAGCCCGGCATCCCCACCACCGACTGGGACTGGATCATCTATCCCGAGGGTCTGTTCGATCTGCTCGTCTACATTAAGCAGCGCTACCCCAACTACAAGCAGATCTTCATCACCGAGAACGGCATGGGCTACAAGGACCCCTACAAGAACGGTTTTGTGGACGACCAGCCGCGCATCGACTACATCGAGCAGCACCTGCGTTGGCTGCTCAAGGCCATGGAGGTGGGCGTCAACGTGGGCGGCTACTTCCTGTGGAGCCTGCAGGATCAGTTCTCCTGGACCAATGGCTACAACAAGCGTTACGGCTTCTTTTACGTTGACTTTGAAACCCAGAAGCGCACGCCCAAGGCAAGCGCCTACTGGTACAAGCACGTGGCGCAGACCCGTCGTCTGGACTAGTGGCTGGCGGGGTTGCCCGCTCACACAACCTGTCCCCATTTCTCAGCCGGGGGCGGCACGTCACACGGCGCGCCGCCCCCGGTCTTTTTGTTTTTGGGCTGGTCGGGAGCCGTTTGTCTCGATCTGTAACATCTAGCCGAGTTTTTTGGTCCTAGCTGTTACAGATTGAGACGAACAGGATTGCTCTTTCCGAAGAATCTAAATCTGTAACACGTAGCCCGCTTTTGACCGTCTACCTGTTACAAATCGAGACAAACGGAGTAGGACCTAACCCCGTATGTCCCTAACAGTCGAGCGTTCGACCAGCGTACTCGGCACATGAATCGCCTCGATAGACGAGCTCTCTCCAATCGCCGCCTCAAACGCAAGCTTACCGACACCGCGCAAATCAAATCGCAGCGTCGTCAGTCGATTGTGAGGAACAAGTCCCTCGAGTGCGTCGTCGATACCAACCACGCTCACGTCGTCGGGCACGGACAGGCCCGCGTTCTCGAGCGCGGCGATAACGCCCAGCGCCATCTGGTCATTTGCCGCAAGCACGGCAGTCGGCGCCTGCGACCCGCCGGCAAGCACCTCGGCCGCAATCCGCTCGCCCATGGCGTACCCACTGTCCGCACTCCAATCGCCACGCAGCATCGGAGCGGCATCGACATGAGCACGACCCAGCGTATCGCGCCAACCGGCCTCACGAAAACGCGAGGAAATCGAGTTTTCCGGACCCGCCACAAACCGCATATTCGAGTGACCATGTTCCAGCAGATAATTGGTCAACAGCTCGCACGAACCATACTGGTCGGAGTCGATCGTCGTGCAGCGCGGATGCGCATACATGGACAGGATGACCGTTCGCACTCCCGGCTGGGGAACAAACTCCTCAAAATCGGGAGCCATGCGGTTCATGTTGAGAATCATGCCGTCGACGGGTCGCTCGACCATGCGGCGCGAGGCATCGGCAAGTGTATAGGGCTTGTCGCCGCCCATCTCGATCATAGTGACGGCAAAATCGTGCTCGCGCGCCGCTTGCATGATACCCTCAAGCGTCGCCAGGTTACCGACACGTGTGATGTTGTACATGCACAGGCCAATAGAACGATACGACCCGCCGCGCAACGCCGCTCCAGCAAAATTGGGACGAAAGCCCAGCTCTTCCATGGCGGCCAGCACACGCTTGCGCGTCTTTTCCGTCACGTTGGGCATACCGTTGACCACGCGAGACACAGTCTGGCGGCTCACGCCAGCGAGCGCCGCAACCTCTGCCGCGCTCGCCGAACGACCATTCCTTGTCTGCTGATCCATGCCTTCCACGCTAACCTGCTTCCCAACTATTCCCCGCGCCCATGGCGCATCGTACATACATTGATAACGTGCTCATGATACCCGAGCCATATACAACAACATGAAAACTTCTGTCAATCAAAACCGCTTACCGAACAAATACAACCGTTCGCGGCTGTTTGAAGTTGTTTTGTTTCTATACATCCCAGCCGGATGTTAACGTGCTCATTGTCAAATGTTCACGTGCTTATTTTGGTTCTAATCATTTTAAGATAGTGTTTATCGGGCTTTTTCACCGCTGAACGCTAACCAGGGAGCCTCCTGAGCGCAAACGCACAATATCGAACAGCGAGACGAGAGGGTGTATGCATATGTCTTTGCTAAACCGCGTACAGCAGCTGCCGAAGGGCTTTGTTTGGGGCGCCGCAACCGCCGCGTACCAAACGGAAGGTTCCACGAAGGTGGCAGGCAAGGGTAAGACCATGTGGGACGATTACCTTGTCGCCCAGGGTCGCTTTTTGCCCGACCCGGCCAGTGATTTCTACAACCGCTACGAGGAGGATATCCGCCTTTCTGCCGAGCATGGACTCAACGCCATTCGTGTGTCCATCGCCTGGACCCGCATCTTCCCCAACGGCGACGATGCCGAACCCCTCGCCGAGGGCGTTAAGCACTACCACGAGCTGTTCGCCTGCTGCAAAAAGTATGGCGTCGAGCCCTATGTGTCCCTGCATCACTTTGACTCCCCCGCCGCCCTGTTCAACCAGGGCGACTGGCTCAACCGCAAGACCGTCGACGCCTATGTGCGCTATGCCGAGTTCTGCTTCCGCGAGTTCCGCGAGGTCAAGAATTGGTTCACCATCAACGAGCTCATCAGCCTCTCGCACTCCCAATACATCCAAGGCAACTTCCCGCCCAACCATCACTTTGATGTGACGAGCGGCATCCAGAGCCAGCACAACGAGCTCGTTGCCCACGCCCGCGCCGTCAACCTGTATAAGGATCTTGACGAGACCGAGCACCTGGGCGGACGCATTGGCATGGTCAACGTCCTGACGCCGGCATATCCTGCCACCGACTCGCCCGCCGACCAGCACGCCGCCGACCTGTACAACGCCTTCTACACCGACTTCATCATGGACGGCGCCTTCCTGGGTCACTACTCCGCGCGCACCCTCTCACTCATCAACGAGATTCTGCGTGCCAACAACGCCACACTTACGGTTGAGGACAGCGACATGGAGGAGCTCGCCAAGGCGGCGCCCCGCAACGATATGTTCGGCCTCAACTACTATCAGTCGGCGTTTATCGCCGCCTACGATGGCGAGTCAACCAACAGCTTTAACGGCACCGGAGACAAGGGCACCTCGTGCTTTAAGTTTAAGGGCGTCGGGCAGCAGGTCGATATGCCGGGTATCCCCACCACCGACTGGGATTGGCTCATCTACCCGCAAGGCCTCTACGACACGCTCAAGCACATCAGCGCCACCTATCCCAACCTCCCCGTCATCTATATCACCGAAAACGGCCTGGGCCACAAGGACCCCGAGCCCGACGCAAACGGCATCGTCGCCGATCCCGAGCGCATCGACTTTGTCGACCAGCACATGGAGAAGGTGCTCCAGGCGCGCGCCGAGGGCGTCGACGTCCAGGGCTACTTTATCTGGAGCCTGCAGGACCAGTTCTCGTGGGCCAATGGCTATAACAAGCGCTACGGCCTGTTCTACATCGACTTCGACACGCAAAAACGCTACATCAAGCAGTCGGCACTCTGGTACAAGGAGCTCGCCGACACTATGGCGGACGCGCAGTAGCGCATCGCCTCGCTTTCCCCCGAGAAGGGAGCGGCCCTATGCGATACAAACCCAGCCGCCCCCCCCTCTCTCCCCCTGGGACCGGCCCCGCCTGCACCCGGGCTTTTAGCAAGCGGGAGACCATATAGGTTTTCAACGTCCATGCCATTAAGATTTCATGCAAAGAGGAGCGTGAACTATGGAATCGATCGTTAAGTTCTTGGAGAAAGGTCAGCCGTACTTCGACAAGGTCTCTAAAAACATCTACCTTCAGGCCATTAAAGACGGCTTTTTGGCAGCAATGCCCATCATCCTGTCTTCTTCTGTCTTCCTGCTTATTTCGACCCTGCCGGGCGTTGTCGCCACGGTCGGCGGCTTTACGCTGCCCGACTGGTGGAACGTCGACGTCGTGAACTTCTGCAACAAGGTTTACAACTTCACGATGGGCGTCGTGGGCATCATGGTCGCCGGCACCACCGCAAGCGCGCTGACCGGCTCCAAGAACCGCCGCATGCCTGCCGGCAAGGCCATCAACGCCACGAGCACCATGGTCGCCGCCATGTGCGCTATGCTCATCTTGGCCGTTACCCAGACGAGTGCCAAGATCGACGGCGCCGATGTCTCGGTGTTCTTTACCGACAACATGGGCACCAAGGGCCTGCTGAGCTCCTTTGTCGCCGCATTTGCCACGGTCAACATCTATGCCTTCTGCATTAAGCGAGACATCACCATCAAGCTGCCCAAAGAAGTCCCCGGCGCCATCGCCCAGAACTTCCGCGACATCTTCGCCTTCAGCTTCTCCATCCTGTTTGTCGCCGTCATCGACGTTATCTGCCGCACCTGCTTGGCCGTCCCGTTTGCCAACGTCATCTCCACGCTGGTGAGCCCGCTGTTCGCCGCTGCCGATTCCTACGCCGGCCTCGCCCTCATCTGGTTCATGATCCCTCTGTTCTGGTTCATGGGCATCCACGGCCCCTCGGTCGTTAAGCCTGCCCTCAACGCCGCGCTGTTTGGCAACATCACTACCAACCTCGCCACGCTGCAGGCCGGCGGTCACCCCGCCCTCGCCCTGACCGAAAACTTCGGTAACTACATCGGCGAACTCGGCGGCACCGGCGCCACGTTCATTGTCCCGATTATCTTCCTGCTCTTTATGCGCTCCAAGCAGCTCAAGGCCGTCGGCAAAGCCTCTGTCGTGCCCGTGATGTTCGCCGTCAACGAGCCGCTGCTGTTCGCCGCGCCCATCATCCTCAACCCGTACTTCCTGATCCCGTTCCTGTTTGCCCCCGTGGCCAACGTCCTCATTGGTAAGTTCTTCATCGACTTTTTGGGCATGAACGGCTTTATCTATGCCATGCCGTGGGCACTCCCCGGACCGATCGGCACCTTCATCGACACCAACTTCCAGCCGATCTCTCTGGTCCTGGTTGTCGTCCTGCTGGTCGTTGACTTCTTGATCTACTACCCGTTCTGCAAGGCCTACGACAACGTCCTGTGCAAGCAGGAGGCCGAGACCCTGGCCGAAGAAGAGGCCGAGGAGACCAAGGCCGTCAAGACCGCTGCCGCCCCCGCCGTTGAGGCTCCTGTTGTCGAGACCGCTTCTGCCACTGAGGCCTCCGCAGCTCCGTCCGCCCTTAAGGGCAAGGATCTGAGGGTTCTGGTTCTGTGCGCTGGCGCCGGCACCTCTGCACTGCTCGCCAACGCGCTTAAGGAAGGCGCCGACGAGCTGGGCATCGACATTACCGCCAACGCCGGTGCCTACGGCAGCCACTACGCCATCATGGACCAGTACAACGTCATCGTCCTGGCTCCGCAGGTTCGCACCTATTACAACGAGATGAAGGCCGACACCGACCGCCTGGGCATCACGCTGCTGTCGCCCAAGGGCAAACAGTACATCGACCTCACTAAGGATCCCAAGGGTGCCGTCGCCTGGATCGAGGAAAACCTCGAGGCATAAGACGCTGACACCACCTGCCGCTTGCAGACAATAAATGGCCCGTGCATCGATGTGTGATGCGCGGGCCATTTTGTTTAGACCGCACCCGTCCTCCTGTTCATCTCAATCTGCAACATCTAGCCGAGTTTTCGGGTCCCACCTGTTACAGACTTAGACGAGCAGGCCGAGCACGTCTACGCCCGCAAATCCCGCACGCTAGCGCGCTCGACCAACACACCCGAGACGAGCGTACGGCTTCTGGAGCTCGGGGCTTCCAGACCTGCGACGACCTCGTTAAGCGCACGGATGCCCAGCTCGCGGTGGCGAAACTTCACCGACGTCAGAATCGAGTTGGGAATCGTCTTGTAGAGCTCATCGTCGAAACCGATCACGGACACGTCGTCGGGCACATTGAGCCCTTTGTCACGTAGAGCCATCATCACGCCGTTTGCCATGCAGTCGTTAGCAGCGAGGACCGCCGTGCAATCGGGTTTATCGGCAAGCACAAGGCCCGCGGCGTAGCCACTATCCGCATTCCAATCGCCTTGCAGAGGTTCAGGCGGCTCAATGCCACGTGCCTCGAGTGCCGCTCGCCAACCTTTCATACGGCACTGGCTCGACAGCGACTCTTTCTTACCCGAAACGAAATACACGTTCTTGTGACCATGATCCAAGAAGTACTCGCACGCCATGCGCGCGCCGCCCTCTTGGTCGTCACTGACGGTGGAGCAGGTAGGATGTTCCATCGGTGTGATAATCACCGTCTTGAGGTCTTTCGGCGCCTCAAAGGTATCAAAGTCATCGACCATCTGGCGCAGGTTGAAAATCATGCCGTCGACGGGAAGCTGCGACATCCTACGCGCCGCTTCGGCAAGGGTCATCTTCTCCCCCGCCCGCTTTTTGATCATCGTAAGAGCAAAGCCTCGCTCTTCGGCGGCATCGGCGATACCGTCGATCATGTCCACGGCACCGCCCGACAAGTGGAACAGCACGACGCCGATGCACCCGTAACGGCCCAACTTGAGCGAACGCGCGGCAAAGTTGGCTCGAAACCCGAGCGCCTCCATGGCCGCATGGACCTTATCGCGTGTCGACTCTCGCACGCTATCGGGCTCGTTGATCACGCGCGAAACCGTCTTGAGAGAAACACCAGCGGCAATCGCCACATCATTCATTGAGACATTTTTCTTGTCCATCGTTGCCACTGCTTCTCCAGTCGGTTTTACATCGCTTGTTTTTGCGTTCTAGCATACACTACCTGCCTGACTGATAAATCAACCGTTTACCGAACAATATCGACCACTCACCCGTATATCCTTGTTGCTCTTCCAAAAATGTCTTACGTTGTCATTAACGAAATGACAACGTTGTCATTTCGCAATGCCTTCCTTAAGCAGGAAGGTTTCCGGGCAGTCCTGACCATCCATCGACGACCAGTTCCATCCACATGCATCGCGCATCAAGTAGCAAAGGAGCTCTATGGACGCCATCGTAAAGATGCTCGAAAAGCATCAACCGTTCTTTGAGAAGATCTCGAGGAACATATACCTCCAGGCCATCAAGGACGGATTCCTTGGGTGCATGCCCATTGTCCTCACCTCTTCGATCTTTCTGCTCATTGCCACCCTTCCCGGCGTAGTCGGCGTCACGCTGCCCCAGCCGCTCATCGACTGGTGCAACAAGCTCTACAACTTCACCATGGGCGTCATGGGCATCATGGTTGCCGGCACCACTGCCAAGAACTTCACGGCTTCCATGAACCGTCGCATGCCCGCCGGCAAGGTGCTCAACGACGGCTCCACCATGGTTGCCGCCCAGTGCAGCATGCTTTTGCTAGCTGTTACGCAGTTCACCACCAAGTTCAACGGCTCCGAGCTTTCGGTCTTCGACTGCACCAGCATGGGTACGCGCGGTCTGTTCTCGGCCTATATCGCCGCGTTCATTACCGTTTGGGTCTATAAGTTCTGCGTCTCGCGCGATCTGACCATTAAGCTGCCCAAAGAGGTCCCGGGCGCCATCGCTCAGAACTTCCGCGACATCATCCCCTTTGGCGGTGCCGTCATCATCTGCGGCATCATCGATGTCGTCGTGCGCAACCTCATGGGCGTTCCGTTCTCCGAGCTGCTTATCAAACTGCTCTCCCCGCTCTTTACCGCTGCAGAAACCTATCCTGGCCTTATCCTTATCCAGGCAGCAACCGCGTTCTTCTGGTTCATCGGCGTCCACGGTCCCTCGATCGTCCAGCCGGGCATCGACCCCATCCGTCTTGCCAACCAGGCCGAGAACCTGCAGGTTCTGCTGGCCGGTGGCCACCCCGCCCACTCCCTCACCTTTAACATGTCGCTCGTGGGTGAGTTCGGCGGTACCGGCGCCACGTTCATCGTGCCGCTTCTGCTGATTCTCTTTATGAAGTCCAAGCAGCTCAAAGCTGTCGGTAAGGCCTCGATTGTTCCTGTTGCCTTCGCCGTCAACGAACCGCTGCTCTTTGGCGCTCCGATGATCCTTAACCCCTACATGCTCATCCCCTTTGTTGCCGCCGGCTGCGTCAACGTGAGTGTTGCCAAGTTCTTTATCGACAACGTGGGCATGAACGGCTTCTCCTTCGTGGTGCCTTGGGCTACCCCTGCCCCCATCGGCATCTTCATCACCACGAACTTCCAGCTTATCGCCCTGGTATTTGTCGCGATCATCATCTTGCTGGACGCCATCATCTACCTGCCGTTCTTGAAGGCATACGATAAGCTGCTCTGCGACCAGGAGGCCGAGCGCGCCGCCGAGCTGGGTCTCGAGTCCGATGGTGCTGCCACCATCACCGCCAGCACCTCTGCGCCCGCTGTCGAGCAGACCGCCGCTTCCGTCGAGCCGACCGCCGCTGCCGCCGACAGCAAGCCTGTCGCCGATCAGCCCGAGCCCACCTCCGACGCATCCGCTAAGAAGGATGTCGATGGCCTGAAGGTCCTCGTCCTGTGCGCCGGCGCCGGCACCTCTGCCATGCTCGCCAACGCCATCAAGGAAGGTGCTGCGCAGACCGGAGAGAACATCGCTTCCTCCGCAGGCGCCTATGGCCAGCACACTGCCATCATGGATCAGTACGACGTTATCGTGCTCGCCCCGCAGGTTCGTAGCTACTACAACGACATGAAGGCCGACACCGATCGCCTGGGCATTAAGCTGCTTGCTCCCCGCGGTAAGGAATATATCGACCTTACTCGCGACCCCGCTGGCGCCATCAAGTGGCTCCGCGAGAACCTCGACTAGTTCCTCCCTCTGTTGGTGCCCGGATCCCCAGTTCGGGCACCTCTCCCTATTCGTATCCCACAGAAAGGATGACTCATGACCAACCCCATGCAGTTCCCCGACGGCTTTGTGTTTGGCGGCGCCACCGCCGCTTACCAGGTTGAGGGCGAGACCCGCACGCACGGCAAGGGCAAAGTGCCCTGGGACGATTTCCTGGCAGCCCAGGGTCGCTTCTCCCCCGATCCCGCAAGCGATTTCTACAACAAGTACCCGGTCGATATCGACCTGTGCCAGCGCTTCGGCATCAACGGTATCCGCGTCTCCATCGCTTGGAGCCGCATCTTCCCCAACGGCACTGGCGAGATCAACCACGAGGGTGTCGCCTTCTATCATGAGCTTTTCGCCACCTGCAACAAAGCCGGCGTTATCCCCTATGTCACGCTCGATCACTTTGATACGCCCGAGGCCTTTTACCAGGACGGCGGCGAGGGCTTCCTGACGCGCACGACGATCGACGCCTTTGTCGAGTACGCCAAGTTCTGCTTTGCCGAGTTCACCGAGGTCAAGCACTGGTTCACGTTTAACGAGATTCCCGCAACCGCCGAGGGCAGCTTTATCGTCGGCAACTGGCCGCACGGCGAGAAGTATCGCCTGGACAAGGCCTTCCAGCTCATGCACAACATGATGGTGGCCCACGCCAAGGCCGTCGTCGCCTTCCATGAGGGCGGCTTTGAGGGTGAGATCGGCATTGTCCAGAACCTGGAGCCCAAGTATCCCCTCGATCCCAACAACGCCGCCGACTGCGAGGCAGCTCGCATGGCCGACGTCATCAACAACCGCTGGGTACTCGACGCCACCTTCCGCGGCCACTATGCAGCCGACACCATGGAGGCTGCGACCAAGCTGGCCCATATCGCCGGCGGCGAGCTCGACGTCCGCGACGAGGACATCGCCGCGCTGACCGCCGCGCTCCCCTACAACGATTGCCTGGGTGTCAACACCTACAAGTGCCAGTTCCTGCGTGCCGCCGAGGGCGAAAACGACATCAACCACAATGGTACCGGCGACAAGGGCTCCTCGCGCTGGTTCCTCAAGGGCGTGGGCGAGTCATGCGTACGCGAAGGCGTACCCACCACCGACTGGGACTGGATCATCTATCCCGAGGGCCTCTACGACCTGCTGCTCCGCATTAAGAACGATTACCCCAACTACAAGAAGATCTACATCACCGAGAACGGCATGGGCTATAAGGACGACTTTGAGGACGGCTTTATCGACGACGCCCCTCGCATCGATTACATGCGCCAGCATCTCGCGTGGATCCTCAAGGCGATCGACGGCGGTGTGAACGTCGACGGCTACTTTGTGTGGTCGCTGCAGGACCAGTTCTCCTGGACCAACGGCTATAACAAGCGCTACGGCCTGTTCTACATCGACTTTGAGACCCAGAAGCGCTATCCCAAGGCAAGCGCGTACTGGTACAAGAACGTCGCGGAGACCGGCCTGCTCATGGCCTAGTTTCCGCCGCATACTCCCTGTCGGCCGCATACGAATCCCAAACCGGTTCGTATGCGGCCTATTTTTTTGCTCGGCCCGAGCGGATCATTCGTCTCGATCTGTAACATCTAGTCGAGTATTTCGGCCCTAGCTGTTACAGATTTAGACGAACGGGTGGCCCGGGCCGAACAATCTCGATCTGTAACATGTAGACCACTTTTGACCGTCTAGATGTTACAGATCAAGACAATAAGATAGTCAAATCCAAACTTTCCAAGCAGTTATGAAGCATGGTTTCTAGTTTTCGGTATCACGAACATACTTTCGGTATCATTTAATGGTATTATGATATCGAAAGTGTGTTCGTGATACCGAAAGGAGCCGCATGCGCCAGTTCGATTACACCACAGTCCCAGCGGAACTCGAAGCAACTCCAATCACCAACCTCCTCCTCTCGATACGCGAGCATAAAGGCCGACAGCTTGCTCTGAGTCAAGTCAAACCCGAACTTCTATCGTCCCTTATGGAGGAAGCTAAGATCCAAAGCACCCAATCCTCCAACGGACTTGAAGGAATTGTTACCACCCAAAAAAGACTCAAAGCGATCATGGCGTATTCCGCCAAGCCAAGCTCCCGCGCAGAGGAAGAAATCGCTGGATACCGAGATGTGCTGTCGCTTATTCACGAGCAACACGATTCCATTCCCGTAACGCCATCGGTCATTCTGCAGTTGCATCGTGACCTCATGGTACACACAGCAATCTCGTATGGGGGCCATTGGAAAGATAGCGATAACGAAATCATCTCCATCGACGATCAAGGCAATCGATTTGTGCGCTTTAGGCCGCCTTCGGCCCTAGCAACCCCCGGACTTATCGAAGAAGCCTGTCGGTCCCTCAACGACGCCTTATCTCGTCAAGTTTGCGATCCCCTCCTTATATCGCTCCGCTTTATCTTCGATTTTGTTAGCATTCATCCCTTCAACGATGGCAATGGCAGGATGAGCCGGCTCCTTACAACGCTGCTGCTCGAAAAGACTGGATACGACGTTGCGCGTTACATCAGCATCGAACGACTTATTGAAGACAACAAAGCGCTTTACTACAACGCTCTCGCTGCAAGCTCCACTGGATGGAATGAAAATCAAAACACCGAAGTACCCTTTATCCGTTTCATGCTCGGAACAACCCTGGCCGCCTACCGACAGCTCGAGCAGCGTACCTTAATTGAATCAAGCACTCGTCCCATGTCGAAGCAAGCGCGCATCGCTGTTCTATTTCAACAGAGACCCGGCGTCATTAAGAAATCCGACATCCGGTCCAGCTGCCCCGATATCAGCGAGGTAACCGTTAAACGAACCCTCGGCCAGCTTGTTAGTTGCAGCGCAATCGAAAAAACAGGAGCGGGTCGTTCGACGGGCTACATACTCAAAGACGTCCATGCTCTAGAACTATTCTTGCAAGCCACAATACCCGATGGCGAGGCCGCAATAACAAAAGAGGCTTCAAAGGATAAGCTCCTTGAACGTGTAAACCACGCCGAGGATGAAAGCAGAGAAGGGCTCTATGAAGACTACGATTCATTCTCAAGGGACATAAAGACGAGATACGGAGTCTAGTCATATCTCAGAATAGCCTCATCCTTGTTGCCCAAAGTTATTTGCACGTCATTGTGAAGCGGTAACCCCGCGCTGGCAAGGGCAAAAGTCCTCCTGCTGCGCTAGCTAGCAAATGACCTGCGTGTGCTCCTCGATGGCGGCGCGATCCTCGGCGGTAATACCCGGCTCGCACACCACGGCGTCCAAATTGTCCAAGCGGCAGAAGGTGTAGAAGTCGCGCTTGCCGATCTTGCTGGAGTCGGCGATCAGATAGCGCGAGTCCGCTTTGCTAAAAGCGAGCTGCTGGATACGGCCCTCGTCCATGTTGGACGTGGACACGTCGCCGTCCAGAATGCCGTTGGCACCGATGAACGCCGTGTCAATCCCTAGTGCGCGCAGGGTATCCTCGGCCATGGGGCCCACAAAGGCGTCGGTGCGGCGACGGTACATGCCGCCCACCGGGCACAGCTCGCAATCCTCGCGCGCCTCGAGCAGGCTAAAGGCCGAAAGCGAATTGGTCACATAGATGGAAGACAGTTTGTCGGTGACTCGGAGAGCGCCAATGCGATCTCACGACGGTTGCGCGCATTGTCTCAATTAGATACTCAACGAAATACGGCCCCGCAGCTCAATAAGCTGCGGGGCCGTACCATACACCGACGAATCAACGACGAAGTGCATCCACTATTTGGCCAGCTCCTGAACGATCCAGTCAATTGCACCTTCGGGATCGTTGGTAAGGTCGATATACTCCTTGCCCCTTGTGGTGAGCAGTTTAATTCCAAGGCGATCGGTATCGGCCTTCATAGCGTCATAGTACATGCGTGCCTGGGGCGCCAGAACAATCACGTTGTACTGATCCATCGTCTCATAGTGGCTTCCGTACGCACCGGACTGAGAAACCAGATCGATACCCTTAGCAGCGGCACCTTCGCGAAGAGCATTTGCCAAGAGAGTCGAAGTGCCGGCACCCTGGCAAAGCACAAGCACGCGGATCTGCTCCGCCTTGTCCTTTACCGCCTCGAGAGCTTTTGCGACATTTTCCTGTGCGGCAATAGCATCTGCATCCGAGGTTCCTGCAGTCACCTTTGCAGACTCATCCAAACAACGCTGATGGTCATACGCCTTGCAGAACGGATAGTAAATCACAAAGTCGACGACCAACAGCACTGCCATCAATACGAGAGAACGCAGATCGAGACCCGTGGTGAGGAACGCACCAATTGGGCCGGGAAGCGCCCACGGCATGGTATACATGGGGGCGTTCATTCCAATGACGTCAATGAAAAATTTACCGATAATGGCGTTGACCATAGGAGCCACTAGGAAGGGCACGAACATATAGGGATTGAGAACAATCGGCATACCGAAGATAACGGGCTCGTTAACTCCAAAAATCACCGGGATAATCGATGCCTTGCCCATGGCTTTAAGCTGCTTGGAGCGCATAAGCATGATCAGGATAATAGGAACGATGAACGTGCAGCCAGAACCGCCCAGACCGCCGATGAACCTTTGAAAGTCCTGCGTGAGAGCAATTGACGGATGTCCACCTGCTTGGATAACCTCAAG
>CAJMJM010000004.1 GCA_905213725.1 Collinsella aerofaciens | reverse complement strand
CGTTCTGGATCATGCCGACCTGCGGGCCGTTGCCGTGGGTGATGATGATCTCGTTGCCCTGCTCGATCAGGCCGAGGAGAGCGTGAGCGGTGTTGCTCACGGCCGCGATCTGCTCAACGGGGTTGTTGCCGAGGGCGTTGCCGCCAAGGGCGACGACGATACGATCGGGCTTGCCAAGAGGCTTAGACATTGCTGGAATCCTTTCTGTAAAAGGCCTACAACCCATTAATAACCCGCGCCCGTGCAATACGCGAGTTTATTAAGGTTTATATTCTCTTTATCGCTCATTTTATTCATTTTGAAAATAGTTGAACGGTGAACGGTCGTTTTTATCCGCTCAGCGTACAGAACCCCAGCTCAGATATGTTTACGCCATTTACGTGCGACTTTATTTTAATAGAGCAGGGATCAGACCAGATTATGCAAACTGTATCTTTGCTAAACACAAAACAGGCAGCGTAATTTCTTACTCTCACTATACGAGATGCTATGCACTAATTGGACGAGTATGCAGCCCTGCAATAACACGGCGTTTTTCATCCAACTTAAGGAATATAGATGAGCTCCAAAAAGGCAGCCAGCCCCAAAGCACGGGGATAGAAGGCGGCAACAGCCAAATCCTCCATCCATCTCCAGAGTGGCGCGAGGTTTCGCGGCAAAGCCGCGAAACAGCGACCGGGACAAAAGGCCCCCACAACCACGTCCTTCATCAGCCACACAATCCGAGAACGTAGTCGTAGCAGGATCTGAGGGCTGACCTTCGCGGACACTCCGCAGGACGAAAGAACCCCCGCCGCACGTAGTGCGCAGCGGGGGTTCTTTCATGTCCGAGGACGTCCGCGAAGGTCAGCCCTCAGATCCTGCGGTGGGAGACCTAGGCCTCGTTGTACACCGTCTTGAGCTTCAGCAGGTGAGCGTAGCGGTCCATAGCGGCCTGCTCGTTCTCCTTGAAGAGCTCCTCGGCGCGCTCGGGGAAGGAACGCGTCAGCGAAGCGTAACGGGCCTCGTTCATCAGGAACTCCTGATAACCGCCCGCGGGCTCCTTGGAATCGAGCGAGAACTTCTTGCCGGCAGCAGCCTCGGGGTTGAAGCGGAAGAGGTTCCAATAACCGCACTCGACAGCCTTCTTCATCTCGGCCTGGCAGTTCTGCATGCCGCCCTTCTTGATGGAGTGCATCTCGCAGGGGCTGTAGCCGATGATGAGGGACGGGCCGTCGTAGGCCTCGGCCTCGTGGATGGCCTTGAGGGTCTGAGCCGGGTTGGCGCCCATGGCGACCTGCGCCACGTAGACGTAGCCGTAGCTCATGGCAATCTCGGCCAGGGACTTCTTCTTGGTCACCTTACCGGCAGCGGCGAACTGAGCGACCTGGCCCAGGTTCGAGGCCTTGGAGGCCTGACCACCGGTGTTGGAGTAAACCTCGGTGTCGAAGACGAAGACGTTGACGTTGTGGCCGGAAGCCAGGACGTGATCCAGGCCACCGAAGCCGATGTCGTAGGCCCAACCGTCGCCGCCGAAGATCCAGAAGGACTTCTTGGTGAGGTAAGCCTTGTCGGCGAGGATCGCCTTGGAAGCGTCGCAGCCGCACTTCTCGAGCTCGGCAACGTAGGCAGCGGCAGCGGTCTTGGAGGCCTCGGCGTCGTTGACGGAGTCGATCCAAGCCTGGCCGGCAGCCTTGAGCTCATCGGACGGACCATCGGCAGCGATGATGTCCTGGGTAGCGGCGATCAGCTTCTTCTGGACGGCCTCGTAACCGACGGCCATGCCCAGACCGTGCTCGGCATTGTCCTCGAACAGGGAGTTGTTCCACGCCGGGCCGTGACCGTCCTTGTCCTTGCAGTAAGGAGCGGTGGCAGCGGGGTTGCCCCAAATGGAGGAGCAGCCGGTGGCGTTGGAGATGAACATGCGGTCGCCGGCGACCTGGGTCACCAGACGTGCATAGGCGGTCTCGGCGCAGCCGGCGCAGGAGCCGGAGAACTCCAGGTAGGGCTGCTTAAACTGGCTGCCCTTGACGTTGGCCGCGATGAGCTCCTTCTTCTCGGAGACGTTCTCGACCATGTAGTCCCAAACGGGCTGCTGGTCCATCTCCTGCTCGGTGGGAACCATCTCGAGGGCGCCCTTGGGGCAGACCTTGACGCAGTTGGTGCAGCCCATGCAGTCGAGCGGGGACACGGCCATGGTGAACTTCATGCCCTTGGCCTTGGGGCCCATGGCGTCGAGCGTGCGGGTAGCCTCGGGCGCGGCGGCAGCCGCGTCCTCGGTCATCGCGAACGGACGGATGGTGGCATGCGGGCACACATAGGCGCACTGGTTGCACTGGATGCACTTGGTCTCGTCCCAGTGGGGAACGACCACGGCGACGCCGCGCTTCTCGTATGCGGAGGCGCCCAGCTCAAACTGGCCGTCGGCGCAACCGACGAAGGCGGAAACGGGCAGGCTGTCGCCATCCATGCGATCGATGGGCTCGAGCAGGTTCTTGACCTGCTGGGCGATAGCGGACTTGGTCTCCTCGGAGAGCTCGACGGGAGCGGCATCCTCGGCGGTAGCCCAGTCGGCCGGAACCTCGAACTTACGGAAGGCGGTAGCGCCGGCATCGATGGCCTTGTGGTTGGCGTCGACGATGGCCTGGCCCTTCTTCATGTAGGACTTGGTAGCCGCGTCCTTCATGTACTGCAGGGCGTCCTCGGCGGGCAGGACCTTGGCCAGCGCGAAGAAGGCGGACTGGAGCACCGTGTTGGTGCGCTTGCCCATGCCGACCTTGGCGGCCAGGTCGATAGCGTCGATCAGGTAGACGTTGACGTTGTTGTTGGCGATGTAGCGCTTGGCCACGGCGGGCATGTGCTCGGCGAACTCCTCGTCGCTCCACTGGCAGTTGACCAGGAAGGTGCCGCCCGGCTTGACGTCGCGGACCATCTTGAAGCCCTTGACGATGTAGCTGGGGTTGTGGCAAGCGACAAAGTCGGCCTTGGTCACGTAGTACGGCGAGCGGATCGGAGAATCACCAAAGCGCAGGTGCGAGACGGTGACGCCGCCGGTCTTCTTGGAGTCGTACTGGAAGTAGGCCTGAACGTACTTGTCGGTGTGGTCGCCGATGATCTTGATCGAGTTCTTGTTGGCGCCGACGGTACCGTCGCCACCCAGACCCCAGAACTTGCACTCGATGGTGCCGGGGGCTGCGGTGTTGGGCGCATCCTCGGCCTCGGGCAGGCTCAGGTTGGTCACGTCATCGACAATGCCGATGGTGAACTCGCGCTTGGGCTCGTCCTTCTTAAGCTCCTCGAAGACAGCAAACGCGGACGCGGGAGGCGTGTCCTTGCTGCCCAGGCCGTAACGGCCGCCGACGACCTTGATGCCCGTCTTGCCGGCCTCGTAGAGAGCGGAGACGACGTCCTGGTAGAGCGGCTCGCCGATGGAACCCGGCTCCTTGGTGCGGTCCATGACGGCGATCTTCTGGACGGTCTCGGGGAGAACGTCGACGAAGTGCTTGATGGAGAACGGACGGAACAGGCGAACCTTGACCAGGCCGACCTTCTCGCCGTGAGCGTTGAGGTAGTCGATGACTTCCTCGAGCACGTCGCAGAAGGAGCCCATGCACACGACGACGCGATCGGCATCGGGAGCGCCGTAGTAGTTGAACAGGCCGTAATCGGTGCCGAGCTTCTCGTTGATCTTCTTCATGTAGCCCTCGACGACGGCGGGAAGCTCGTCGTAGACCTTGTTGCAGGCCTCGCGGTTCTGGAAGAAGATGTCGCCGTTCTCGTGGCTACCGCGGGTGTGCGGGTGCTCAGGGTTGAGCGCGTGGTCGCGGAAAGCCTGGACAGCGTCCATGTCGCACATCTCGGCCAGATCCTTGTAGTCCCACATGGCGACCTTCTGGATCTCGTGGCTGGTGCGGAAGCCGTCGAAGAAGTTAAGGAACGGAGTCTTGCCCTCGATGGCGGCAAGGTGGGCCACCGGCGAGAGGTCCATGACCTCCTGGACGTTGCCCTCGGCGAGCATGGCGAAGCCGGTCTGACGGCAGGCCATGACGTCGGAGTGATCGCCAAAAATGTTCAGGGCGTGGGAAGCGACGCAACGCGCGGAGACGTGGAAGACGCCCGGGAGCTGCTCGCCCGCGATCTTGTACATGTTCGGGATCATCAGGAGCAGACCCTGAGAAGCCGTGTAGGTGGTGGTCAGAGCACCGGCGCCCAGCGAACCGTGAACGGTACCGGCTGCACCTGCCTCGGACTCCATCTCGACGACCTTGACCGGGGTGCCGAAGATATTCTTGCGACCCTGGGCCGCCCACTGGTCGACATGGTCGGCCATCGGGCTGGACGGCGTAATGGGATAGATTCCCGCTACCTCGGTGTACGCATACGAAACATATGCGGCCGCCTCGTTGCCGTCCATAGACTTAAACTTACGCGCCATATACCCCTCTCCTCTCATATAGGTATACAGGCCCCGGCGATTGCCGGGATGTTGGCGTGATGGGATTTTCGCTGTTGCTTCCAATCATCTGGCAGGCAGACTGAGCAGCAGGCACATGGCGTGGAGAGAAGGCATGCCGAGGCGCGGGGCGGTTAATGCGCTCCACAGGCCCAGCTACCCGTCTTGCACATGGCCGAGCGCCGCAAAGGCCGCATGCCGGATGCTCCCGGGCACGCCCCGGCGATGGGAAGCGCCCGCAACGGAAATCCGCATGCGGGCTTATTGTACCCCGCCGCCAAGCCATATTTCGGCAAATATAGGCGGGCGGTAAAGGTTTACCCTAGGTGACTGCCGGGAGCAAAAATGATCCCTTGGGGACGGAGGAAAACGGATCACCGAAGAGGTGTTCGGCCCCGGTGATCCGTTTTCCTCCGTCCCCAAGGGATCATTTGGCAGGACTGGCTAGAGGGCGCCGAGGAGGATGGCGTAGATGGTGGATTCGCCGAGCCTGAGCTCGTCACCGGGATTGAGCTGAGCGGAGCGGCCGGGCTCGACCTGGGTGCAGACGTTCGTCGCGCCGTTTACCACCACGGTTCCGTTGGTGGACGACAAGTCCTCGACGTACCAGACATTTTGGTCATCGCACCACACGTGGGCATGACGAGCCGAAACGTCATCGCCCACATCGGTGATATCGCCCTCCCCCGTCGCCAGCGCGCCGATCTCGACGCCCTCCTCACTCGGCTGAATCCAGCGCGGGGCGCTCACCACGTAGCCGTTTTGCACGCGCAGCAGTCCCAGCGGATGCGCCGGCGCGACCTCGTGCTCGCCCGTGACCGTCGAGGTACTCAGCGAGCGCGGCGTCGACGTGGCGCCGCCACAGGTCACATGAGCGTAGTCGATGGCATAGGTCACCGACGAGCGGACATCTGCCGAGCAGCCCACGGCGACAAACAGCACCAGGATGGCCTCGGCGCGCTCGGCGGGCATGAGCTCAGCCGCCTGCGACAGGCGCTCGAGCGCGTTGCGGTAGAGATTCGTGTCCTGATGGCATTCCTCGAGTGCCCGCACCATGGACTCGCCAGCGGGGCCGCACACCATGTTGGTCACGGCCGCGGCGTCCATGGGATTGCGACGGCGCAGGGCCAGCTGCGACATAATGCGCGCGGCCGAGGTACCATAATCGGCAAAATAACGTTCCTGCAGCGTGCCGACCGGCGCGCGCACGATAAAGCGCGAAACCCAGGAGCGATCGGCGGCGCGGCTCTGGGGGCTGCGGCCATCGGCCAGCGGACGGCTCGAAAGCACCAGGCCGCACAGTTCGATATGGCTCAAGTGCGCTGCGCGCTTAAAGATGTCAAACATTGCCCCGCACGGGGTGAGCTCAGCTTGAGAAGCCATGGCTTAGCCCTCCTTGGTCGCAGAGATAGTGTCGGATACTTCGGCCGGCCCGCCAAAGGCGCGAGCAGTCGCGGCTCCGCCGGCAAGCGGCGTCGCCAACGGATTTTTCGCACGTCGTGCTGACACAACGGGAAGCTCAAAGGCAAACCCCATCGCCAGCAAAAACCACGTAAGCGTATAGGTTGCAACCAGAGCGGCAACAAGGCCGCCCATCACGGCGCGTTGGGAAAATACGCTACATGCAGCCACAACCAGCACCGGAACCTCGCAGGCAGAAAGCGCAAGCACACCCTGCAGGAAGCCCGAGCGCCGATCGCGCGCAAGTGCCCCCGCGGCAACGCCGGCTATGCCTGGCAGCGCCAACGCCAGTGCGGCAATAATACCCGGTAGCGACCCAGACCACACGAGCGATCCCAAAGTCGCCGTCACGCGAGCGCCCGACGCCAGCAGCGCGGCCGAAACCACGACCACAGCCCAAACCACGCCACAGACGACCGTCGCGCCGACCATCAGCGCGCGACGCACCGCGCGGCCAGACGCATCCATGGGGCACGGCGTGAGCGGCTCGCCGCGGAGCGAACGACCGACATTTTGCGCATAGTGGTCACAAAACGCCGAGAGCGCCGCCTCGACCGCCGCCGGCTCGGGACGATCTTTTTGATGGCTGGACAGACAGGCCATCACCACGTCGAACAGCTGGGCATCGACAAACGCCAGCGCATCGCGTAGCTCTTCGGAATCCGGCTCAAGCCCTAGCTGCTGGGCCTGCTCGGCCGCGGCGAGCGCCACATCGGGCTCACGACGAAGCAGCTGAGTCAAATCACAACCGGGCGCATGGGCACCAATGGGATAGTCGGGCCGCGTGTCCATTTTGAGACGGTAGGGGCTCGCGATGTCGCGCGTCCTTTTGCGCGAACCCGAGGCGCCCGAAGTGCTCGGCGCGGCTTCGTATGGCGCGACGCCGGCAATGAGCTCGTAAACCGTGCTTGCCGCGGCATAGACGTCGATCGCCGGCGACATACGCAAAGCGCGCAGGTCGGGAATATCGTCGGTGAGCATCTCGGGCGGAGCGTAGGCCACCGTCGCGCGACGCAGCGTCGCATAACGCTCCGTAAACGACGCCTTGCCGCCGGTACCGGCCACGGCCGACGCAGGCTCAAGCGCCAGCGACGAGCCAAAGTCGATCAGGCACAGGTCAAAGGTGCCCTCGGCAAGCTGCCGGTCAAGCGGTAGACGCGCCGTGCGCACCATAATATTAGCGGGCGAGATATCGCGATGGACAAAGCCCTCGCCCACCAGGCTCATACGGCAGAGCAGATCGAACAGGTCGCGACCCAGACGCGCCGCCACAAGCGGCGACAGGCGTCCGGCATCGTCCACGGCGAGTCGCGAACGCAAGCGGGCAAGCGTCTCGCCCTCGACCCATTCCATGACAATTGCAGGCACACCGTCGACCTCGCCCCAGCCATAGAGGCGGGGAAAGCCCTTAAGGACCGAAAGGGCGCGATGGCATTCGTATTCCTCGCGAAACGCCGCCTTGAACTTGGCGACCAGCGCCTCGTGAGCGGCATCGTCGTCAAACTCATCGCGCGTCGGCAAGATGAGCTGCTTGAGTGCCACGGCCTCGCCTTGGGCGTTGACGGCACGCGTCACGCGGCCGATACCGCCACGGCGCATGGTGGCATCGTCGGCAAACAGCATCGTAAAACGACGCAGATAGGCAGGCAGTTCGTCCTGACCGAGCGCAATGGCCGGCTCAAACCCGTCGACACGCGCCAGGCGCAGGCCGACCATGGGATCGCGACCGAGTGATTGTGGTGTGGTGGATGCAAGATCGGTCATCATAGGGCAAGCGCCGCCACGTTATTGTTGAAGTTACCGAGCGCGACGTCATCATCGCCGTAATGGCCAACCCATTGGCATAGGTTGGTGTAACAGCCCCACAGATTGGCATACTGCTGATACCACTTTGACCGGGGCGAGAATGTCTGACGACCGAACTCGGCTCGAATGACAAACATCTCCCCGACCAGGCTGTCGCACGGCCTGGGATCTCCCGTAGAGTTATAGGTCGAGACCACGTCATTGGCACGAGAAACGTAACTGTCGAGCATGTTGTACTTGGTCACAAGCCAACTGTGAATGCTCTCATCCTCAGCAGCGGAAAGGCCGCCGGAGTTTGCATCGTTGTCAGTGTTGCCGCCCGTCGAGCCGCCGTTTCCAGGCCCTCCGGTAGAGGAACCCGACCCAGAGCCGCCGCCCGAACTCGATGAATCCGAGCCGGAGCCAGAAGTATCCGAGCTACCGGGCTTTCCGGACTGCTGGGCGTCCTGCTCCTTTTGCTGCTCGACCTTATTCACCGTTGCCGCCACGCTATTGTTGGACAATCGATCGATGATCTTGGTGTTGGTGAGCACGATGGTTTTGCCATTGGCAAGCGTGACTTCGTTGTCCGGGGCCTCGGCGCCGTCCGCATCGTCGGTGCCAAACACAATATGCCCGACCACACTTGCCCAAGCATATCCAGTCGTGGTGCCCAGATCGCTTTTGACCTCATGCCCCACGCGCGGTTCGCGTGCGGCATGCGTCTGCATCATGGACGGCACGGTCATGCCATAGGCAGAAACGCCAGCTATGACCAGCACCAGCGAGCACGATAGCAGTGCGTACGCCCGCGGCGCCAAGCCCAGTCGGCGTCGTATGCGCACCGCGGCGCCGCGCTTTGTCTGAGTGCCACCGGGCCGCATGCGTTCTCCTCCAACAAAAACACGCCGCTCAGAAGCGGCGCATTCATTCGAATCCATATTTGAGTGTATCAGCGAACCCAAAAGGTTGCGCAACGAATGAGCAAATTAAGGATGCGAGCGGAAGCATCCATGCGATAAGCGGATACGAAGCATCTTTGTTGCACAACAAACTCACAGTCGCACGGGGAAATTATGACTACCCCGTGCGACTGTGAGGAAAACATACGGCAGGAGCAGGCTCGCCACCTAAATCGCGCGACGGGCCTCGATGGCGCGGCCAAGCGTAAGCTCGTCGGCATACTCCAAGTCGCCGCCCACGGGAAGGCCGCTTGCCAGACGCGACACCTCGACACCCAACGGCTTGATGGTACGGGCCAGATAGCTCGCCGTGGTCTCGCCCTCAATATTGGGGTTGGTGGCGATGATGACCTCGTGGATGTCCTCGTGGCCCAAGCGTGCCAGCAGCTCTCGAATGTGCAGCTGCTCGGGGCCAATCTTGTCCATGGGACTGATCACGCCGCCCAATACGTGGTAGAGGCCGTGGTAGCTGCCCGTGCGCTCGATCGCCTGGACATCGCGCGGCTCGCCCACCACGCAAATGCGAGTGGTATCGCGCATCGGGTCCTGGCAGATGGAGCACTCGTCGGCCGTGGCGTAGTTAAAGCAGCGGCTGCAAAAGTGGACCTCCTGCTTGACCTCCAGGATGGCCTCGGCCAGGCGGCGCGCCTCCTCGGCGTCGGCCTCCAACAGGTAATAGGCGATGCGCTGGGCCGACTTGGGACCAATGCCCGGCAGACGGCCCAGCTCATCGAGCAGTTTTTGCAGACTGTGGTTGGCACTCATATATATGCGTGTCTTAGAACGGCATGCCCGGGATGTTGAGGCCGCCGGTGATGGCGCCCATCTGCTTGTTGGCGAGCTCGTTGACGCCGCGGACGGCCTCGTTGACGGCAGCCATGATCATATCCTGCAGCATATCGACGTCCTCGGGATCGAGCGCATCGGGATCGATGGTGAGGTTGACGAGCTCCATCTCGCCGCTAACGGTCACCTTGACCATGCCGCCGCCGGCAGAGGCGTCGACGGTCTGGGACTTGAGGTTCTCCTGCGCGGCGGCAAGCTGCTCCTGCATCTTGCGAGCCTGCTTCATCATCTGCTGCATGTTCATACCGGCCATGATGGCTCCTTTACGTGCGGCCGCACGCCGAGCTGCAAGGGCAGCCGGAGCACGGCGGGACTTTCAAACTCAAAAATCGTACCACGGCGCGCGGCAAGAGAGCGGGGCGGACGTGTTACCTCAGTCGATATACATGTCCTCCAATACAAACCGCACTCAAAGATTATGCAAGGTCGAATTATGCAAGGTTGCATAATATCGCACACTCAATCTAGTAGAGCCGAATCCGGCATTTCATGTGCGCCACTAAATAGCTAAATGCCGAACCGCTGCTCGAGGCGGCGCACATGGCGGCAGGGTATAATTTGATTGTCATAGATAGTAATTTGGAGGTGCCCCATGAATGCCCCCAACGCGCTCCAAAACATCCGCTCAAAACACCCCGTTGCATATGTGGTTCTCTATCTCTTTGTCGGCTGGGCATTGCTGGTTGTCATCACCCATGCCATAGCTTTTGGAGCAGAACTGCTGATAGCCAGCTCGGACCAGCCCGTCGTCAAATGGGAAGCGACCGATGAGTGCACCGACGGAACCCGAACCGTTTACTACAACAGCCCGTCCCTCTACCAAGAGTTCAAGGTCAAGATAAAGGACTCCAAGATTGTCGATGCCGAACTAGGCGCTTTCTTGACAATCGGAGCAACCGTCAACGCCGAGCAAGTCGAGCACACGGACAGCCATGCGACGTATCGTATCGACCTCAGCATCCTAGGCCGACCGTCACGTACCTGTCTGCTCGAATGCGAGATACGCGGCACCGCGTTGCACATGTCCGAAATACAGATGCGCCCGGGCAAAGAGATCTCTTCTTGAGCAGCATACCCGCCCGCACGGTTACTCCACCGGTTTGAAGATGGTGGCCTGACCGAAGACGCTGCGGATGAGGGCTTTGGCCTCGTCCTCGGTCTGCGGGATGCTCGGGGCTGCGCCCTGATGGCCGAAGGGGCTGCCGGCACCGGGGTTGGACTCCCAGGGAGCCGCGGGGGCGTCGTCGCTTGCGGGGGCCGCGGATGCCGCCGCAGCGGACTTGAGCGCGGACGCCGCACCCGGCACGTCGAACGGGGGCAGATCGTCCCCGCCGGCATCGGCAGCAAAACCACCGACCATAGCATCGTCGTAGGGCACCTGCTCGGATTCCCATGGCGCAGCCTGCGCAGGCGGCTGAGCCATGGGGACGGACGCGCGCTCGGGCGCTCGGGGCGCGGGCTCGGTCGGGAGCTTGCCCGTGGCAGGAGCACCGGCAGGGTTGTCGGAGCGCAGCCAAGGGGCCTTGGCCAGGTCGGATGACTTGGGCGCAGGCGCGGCAGCGGACTTGGGCGCGGGGATCGGAGCAGCCGGTTTGGGCGCAGCAGGTTCAGGCGCCGACGGGGTCGGTGCCGCTACCGGCGCCGCTTTTGGCTGCGTCGCGCTGGCGCTCGAGGATGCAGGGGGCACCGAGGACACGGGTTGCGGGTCCGCAGATACCGCAGCCCGTGCAGATGGAGAATGCTCCTCATGTTGAGGAGCCGGCGTGCCACCCCCATCCAGGACATAGTCGACGGTACGACGACCGAAGACCGCGCAGACCGTCGGCAGGACCACCGACTGCGTATCGGCGCGACCGAGCATCTTGATGGCAAAAGTCGAACCCGCGGGGAACGAGACCGTGAGCTTGGAGCCGTCGTCGGCCGTGGCGCGGGCGTTGAGCAAAAGCCCTGCGTAGGAAGCCTGACGCGCCTTGACACGCTCGACAACCTCGGCCCATTTGCGCTGCAGCTCTCCGGCATCCTCGACCGCGGGCGTCTCGGCGGCACCGGCGGCGGCAACCTGGGCGGCGTTGTTGGACTGGGGCTTAGGTGCCGGAGCGGTGGCAGGCGCGGGGGCCGCAACGGGCTGAGGCGTCGGAGCCGGCGCAGGCTGAGGTGCAGGCGCTGCAGGCTTGGAAGCTGACACGGACGCAGAACGGGGCGCAGGCTGAGCCGTCGGAGCGGCAGCACCACGGTCCCAAGGCATACCGCCCTGGCGCGCGGACGTAGCAGCGGGGGCAGCGGATGCCGCCGGGGCGGCAGCGCGGGCGCCCGAAATGAGCGTCGGCTGTTGGGCAGCAGCGGGTACGGATGCTGCAGGCGCGGCGGCCTGAGCAGCAGCCACGCTCGCCGGCACGGCGGCGTTGGCAACCATGGCCTCCAGGCGTGCCACGCGCTCGGCCAATGCCTCAATCGTTAAATCAGCCTCGGGACGCGCCAGACGCGTGCAGGCAATCTCGAGCACCAGGCGCACGTCGCTCGCGCCCCTCATCTCCAGTGCGGCATCGTCGAGCACTGTCAGCACACGAGCCAGGCGGTCGGCAGGATGCTCGCCAAAGGCAGCGGCCTCGGCAGCAAGCGCCTCGGCCTGCTCGGAGCCGCCCTCAAACAACTCGGCACGGGCACGGGCAACGCAGGCAACATACACGTCGCGCACGTGCGCCACCAGGTCGCGCGTCAGTTCCAGCAGATCGTTACCTTCCTCGACCTGCGCGCGAATCAGCCCATAGAGCTCGGCGACATCACGATCGGCAATGGCGCGCGCAAACTCGCCCAGAATCTGGTCCGAAACCTCGCCCAAAAGCGAGCGGGCATCGTCCGCATGCACGGCTCCGTTGCCAAAAACGCTCAGCTGCTCCAGCGTGGAAAGCGCGTCGCGCATGCCGCCCTTGGCATGGCGCGCCACGATGGCGAGCGCCTCGTCGTCGTAATCGAAGCCCTCCTGCTCGCACACGTAGGACAGGCGATGCTCGATATCCTCGTTACCGATGCGGTGGAAATCGAAGCGCTGGCAGCGCGAGAGGATGGTCTCCAGAATCTTTTGCGGGTCGGTGGTGCACAGCACAAAGATCACGTGCGCCGGCGGCTCCTCGAGCGTCTTGAGCAGCGCGTTAAACGCCGCCGTCGTGAGCATGTGGACCTCGTCGATGATATAGATCTTGTACTTGCCACGCACCGGGGCAAAGTTGACGGAGTTGATGATCTCCTCGCGCACGTTGTCTACGCCGGTGCGGCTTGCGGCATCGAGCTCGTAGACGTCTGGGTGGTTGCCCTCGGCGATGAGCTCGCATTCCTCACAGGTGCCGTCGGGCATGCAGCCGCTCGCACCCTCGGCGCGCGCCGCCTCGGCATTGCGGCAGAGCAGCGCCTTGGCAAGAATACGCGCCATGGTGGTCTTGCCCGTGCCGCGCGGACCGCAAAACAGGTACGCGTGGGACAGGCGCCCCTCGGTGATGGCGTGCTCGAGCGTCGAGACGATATGCTGCTGGCCCACCACGGAGTCGAAGGTGAGCGGGCGATACTTTCGGTACAACGATTCCATGGGTGCTCCCCCGGGTATACTGAGTCTTGTTGCCGCGGCGGCCATGCGGTCGCACGGCATACTGCATCCATAATAACCCGTACGGCGAGCCCGCCGCGATAGGAGTCCAAAGAGCATGGCAGACGCAGAGAGCAACCTCGTTCCCTCCGAAGCAGCCGACCAGGTCGAGGTCGCGCTCGAGAAGCAGGCCGCAGCCGACGACGGCATCCTGTACCTCAACGAGTATCAGTACGAAAACGACCTCGTCACCGATTTCGCCCGCTTGGTTGCCTCGCCCAGGCGCCGTGGCTCCCTGTACGTCGCCGCCGCGATTGCCGCGCTCATCGGCATCGGCATGCTGGTGGCCGGCGGCAGCTGGATCAAGTTCGGCGTCGTGCTGATCGTGTTCGGCGCCTTTTTGGCCTGGTGGAGCAAAAATCTGCACCATACGCTCGCGCGCGACTTTATCGAAGCCGTCGAGGCCGACGAGTCCATGGGCGGCCGCTACCGCCGCGTCGCCGCCAACGAGGACGGCCTGATGGTCTGGGGCAAGAGCGGCAAGTCGCAGTTCTTCCCGTTTGAGAAGCTCGACCACGTGCTCGACGGCGAGCGCATCTTTGTGGCCATGTTCGCCGAGCAGGGCGTGACGATCCCCAAGGACACCTTTGTACGTGGTGATGCCGAGCAGTTTGGCTCCTTCCTCAAGGCGCGCATCAACAAAAAGCTGCGCATCGAGACCAAACGCAAGAAGATGAAGGCCGAAAAGGCCGCTGCCAAGGCCAAGCAGGAAAGCGAGCCCAAGAACGCAAAGGCCAAACAGCGCAAGCAGAAGAAGAACAAGAAGAAGCGCTAAGGCCAAGTCAGATAGGCCACCTCGCCCCGCTACCTTCACCATGCGCCCGAGCGTGCTAAACTAGCAGCATCTATGCCACCGCGAACGGCTTGACCCTGGCCCGCCGCTCGCAAACGAACTTTAAACGCACGAGGGTTGGCCATGCCGCTTTTCTCGCAACATACCGCCCGGTTCTCGCCGGACGTTCCCTTGGAGGGCACCAGCTCTCGCGAGCTGCTCAAGCGGTTCCAGCCGCTCGAGACGCTTGCAACCGGCGGTTTTGGCTCCATCGAGATTTGCCGCGACACGCACCTGCGCCGTCGCGTCGCCATTAAGCGTATCCCCCTCACAAGCGGTGCCGGCATGCCCGCCAGCGACATCATGGATGTCCTGCGCGAGGCACACACCGCCGCCATGCTTCAACATCCCAATATCGTGCAGGTTATCGACTTTACGCACGATACCGCCTATGCCTACCTGGTCATGGAGTATGTCGACGGCATGTCCCTAGCCGAGTTTTTGCATCGTGTGGACGGCCATTCGCTCACCTTTGACGAGGCCGCGGCAATTGCCGACACGCTGGGCCAGGCACTCACTTTCGCCCATAGCAACGGCGTGCTCCACCTGGACATTAAGCCCGCCAACGTGCTCATCGACCACTCGGGCAATGTAAAGCTCACCGACTTTGGCATGGCGCGGCTGTCGTCTGCCGGCGGCTTTGGCGGCTCGCGCGGCGGCA
Source organism: Collinsella aerofaciens (assembly GCA_905213725.1). GTDB lineage: Bacteria > Actinomycetota > Coriobacteriia > Coriobacteriales > Coriobacteriaceae > Collinsella > Collinsella aerofaciens_BZ. The sequence goes on along the minus strand of CAJMJM010000004.1, from coordinate 25,820 downwards.
CCATCGGCTACATGCCACCCGAGCAGCTCGACATCGAAACTGGCACGGTTGACGAGCGCGCCGATGTCTTTGCCCTCGCCTGTGTGATCTACGAGGGCCTGTGCGGCAGCGCTCCCTTTATGGCCGCCACGCCCGGCGACTCGCTCGGCCGTATCATCGGCGGTGCCACCTATCCCAGCGAGCTCATCCCGCACTTTCCCCCGGGAGCCGAGGCTGCGCTCATGAGCGCCCTCTCCCCCATGCCGCAAGACCGCCCCAACAGCATTGAGGCATTTTGCGACCAGCTGCTCGACGACTTGGGCAGCGTGCGCGAGGGCCGTCGCAGCCGGGAGCAGAAGGTGGGCGAGCTGTCGGATGACGAGCGCGCGGCAGACGTTATCGAATCGCTACCCTATGAGGACGACACCTGCGAGGTCGACCCCGCACTCGGCTGGGCCGGCACGCGCTGGAGCCACGCACGCGATTACACCATGCGCGCCATCTCGGCGCTAACGTGTGGTGCCTTTAGCTTTTTGATCATGCAGACGGCTGGCGTCGCGGCGCTTCCCGGACTTATTGCCGCGGCCATCGCGATTGGGGCGGCCGCCGGCCTGGCCCCGCAGATTGGCTCGGCCATCTCGGCCGTGGGCTTTTTGGTACTTATGGCCAACGCCACCATGCAGACGCAGGGCATCCTGTCGATGCTACCCGTCGCGGTGCTCTTTGCCGCCACCATGTCCGGTTGGTGGATCGCCTGGGGACGCACCGAGGCGGCCGCGAGCGCGGCGCTCACCTGCGCGGTGGCACTTGGCTGTCTAACGGGCGACGTCCTCCTTGCCGCCGGGGTCGCCGCCGGCATCGCGGCCTTTTGGCTCGGCCCGGCAAGCGCCGCGGCCGCCACGGGGATGGGCGCGCTTTTTGGCCGCCTGGCTACGGTTGCGCTTTCCGCCGGAGGCGCGCTGGGGCTCGGCAATGTTGCCGCGGCGCTGGGAGACATGCTCTTCTGGGCTGCCGTTGTGCTTGTCGCGGCGACAGCTGCACTGACATCTCTGCTGCTCAACGCCCATGCCAAGCGTGCCGAGCAGGGCTCGAACCTGGCTGCAATCGCTGCCATCGCCGGCTGCGGAATAGGCACCGCGGCGTCGCTCTGTCTTGCACACCATATGGAAATTGCCAGCCTTGCGGGCGCGGTCGTCGTCAAGGCGGCGGTTGCGGGAACCCTATCCTCTATAATCGTTGGGATATGCCTATATTTGCTCGGATACCAAAGAACCTATACGGAGAGTGATCTTTCGTGAACTTCCTGAACATCTTCGAGGACCACGTGGCCGGCATCTTCGGTGCCACCCGTGCCCCGTTCTCCTTTAAGAAGCTTGCCAAGCAGGCCGCTCGCGACATGGAGGATCAGACTCTGGTGATCAACGGCGTCAACACCGCGCCGGCACTCTATACCATCCTGATCGCCGCCGACGACGATCCCATGCTCGCCCCGTTCTACCCCGAGCTTTCGCGCGAAGTCCGCGAGTTTGTGAAGGCACAGGCCGAAAAGCGCCGCTATGTGTTTGTCGGCGAACCCCTCGTTCGCTTTATGATCGACCCGCAGCTGCGTGCCGGTAAGTTCTCGGTCTTTGCCGAGAACGTCGACGCCCCCACGCTCGGTCGTTTGTACGAGGAAGAACGCGCTTACCAGAATGGCCTGGGCCAGAACAACTCGGCCGCAAGCCGCGCCGCCAGCGCTCCCCGCGCCGGCAAGCAGCAATTCGCCGCTCCGCAGCAACAGCACCCCGCCGCCATGCCCCAGCAGCCGTCGCCCCGTGCCGCCGCTCCCGACCCGCTCGCCGTGGCCGATCCCTTTGCGCCCAGCGTCCCCGACCCCGCCGCCGCGCCCATCCCCGTGCCGCAGACCGTCTCTCGTGACGCCCTCGCCGGCATGGGCGGAGCCGCCGCGACCGGCGCCGCCGTGGGCCTTGGCGCCGCGGCCGGTATTGCCTCCAACATGGCGAGCACCCGCGCCCCGCAGCGCCCGCTCGCCCAGCTCGTCGACGTCGTGAGCGGCGAGAGCCACAGCATCACTTCCGCGCAGGTGACCATCGGTCGCGAGCGTTCGGTTTCGGACATCGCCCTGCGCGACCCCAACGTGTCGCGTCGTCACGCCCAACTCACCTTTACCGGTTCGGACTGGTCGATCGAGGACCTCAATTCCACCAACGGCACGCTCGTCAACAACCGCCGCATCACGCGCTGCCCGCTGCGCAACGGCGACCTGCTGACGTTTGGCCTGAGCACCTTTGAATTTAGGGGATAGTCGCTTATGAACATCGATATCGTCCTTTTTGCAGGCCGCATCGTCCTGGTCGCCCTGCTCTACATCTTCCTGTTCGCCGTCATGAAAACCGGCGTGGGACTCGTACGCGGCCAGCGCCGCGACTCCGCTATCTGGACGATCGATGTGGACAAGGGTCCGCGCGGCATCCGTGGCATCCATGTAGACATGCTCGGCCCCGTCATCGTGGGCCGCTCGCCGTCCTCGGACATCTGCATCAACGAACCGTTTGTCTCGGCCTCGCACGCACGCTTTTCGCTGCAGGGCCCGGCACTCATCATCGAAGACCTCAACTCGCTGAACGGCACGCTCGTTAACGGGCGTCAGCTGGTGGAGCCCGCAACGCTGCGCGAGGGTGATGAGGTCCAGATTGGCGACGTGGTCATGAAGGTGAACCGTCGATGATCGACGAGGAGAACAAGTCCGCAACCATGCCCGAGACGCCGACTGCCCCCGCAGCTGCGCCGGCTCATGCCGCTCCGGCGCGCCCTGCGACCGTGGAGCCCGAGGACACCGTGTTCTCCCTGCCTCTTTCGCATGTAACTCAAGAATATCCGGCACTCGTCGATGACGAGGACGCCGACACCGAGCAGCTCGATGCCCCCATCGGCGCGCACGCTGCCGAGCAGTCCGCGGAACCGGAGGCAACGCCCGCACCGGCTCACTTTGCCGAGCCCGTCGCCGAGGCGATTAACGAGAGCGCTGCCGTGTTTGCAGCCCCCGAGCCTGCCGCGCCGGTATTCCCCGTCGCCCCGGCAAGCGAGGCGGCACCCGCATCCGCAACGCCTGCCGAAGTCGAGCAGCCCGTTGCCGCGCCCGCCACAGCTCCCGAGCCCTCCGCTCAACCCCAGAGCACGCCCGCGCCGTCGCACTTTGCGACGCCCGAGCCGACGGCTGTCGAGCCGCAGCAGGACGGCAATCCCGCCGACCGCGTAACCGAAGATCTCAACCTTCCGGACGTCTCCGACGTCGAGTCGGGCAACGATGCTGACACCGTCTCCCCCGGCGACACCGCCGAGATCGATGTCGCGGTCGTGGAGGCAAAGCTCAAAGATCCCGGCTCGACCATGAGCTTTGAGCCGCTGACCGACGAGCGCATCGAGACCGACTCGACCTACGACGCCGGCACCACCACGCAGCTTATGTGGGGCGCCCGCTCCGACGTCGGATGCGTACGCCCGCACAATGAGGACTCCTATCTGGTGCAGTCGCCGCTCTTTTGCGTGTGCGACGGCATGGGAGGACACGCCGCCGGCGAGGTGGCATCCTCCATCGCCGTCGAGACCATCGCCAAGACGGCGCCGCAGTCCGCCGACGCCGCGCGCCTGGCCGCAGCCGTTGAGGCCGCCAACGCCGCCGTGATCGAGGCCGCCCTCAACGGCCTGGGCAAACCCGGCATGGGGTGCACGGCCACCTGTGCCTACATCGAAAACGACACGCTCGCCATCGCCCACGTGGGCGACTCGCGCGCCTACCTGCTCCACGAGGGTACGCTCATCCGCGTGACCCGCGACCACTCCTACGTGGAGGAGCTCGTGGATGCCGGCGAGATTACGGCCGACGAGGCCCGCGTCCACCCCAACCGCTCGGTCATCACCCGCGCGCTGGGCTCGGATCCCGCCATGTATGCCGACCACTTTACCCTGCACATCGAGGAAGGCGACCGCCTGATTCTGTGCTCCGACGGTCTTTCGAGCATGATTCCCGATAGCGATATCGAGAACATCGCCACGCAGTCTTCGAGCGCACAGATCTGTGTCGACAACTTGGTGGACGCGGCGCTCGCCGCCGGCGGCCACGACAACGTGACCGTGGTGGTCGTCGATCTGGTCGACGACGGCGTCATGCGCGAGGCAAAACGCGTCCGACGCCGCAATGTCACCATCGCCTCCATCTTGGCCCTTGTCTTTGTGCTGGTAGCAGGCATCTGGGCATACACGGGCGTCACCGGCTCCTATTACTTGGGAACCTACCACGGCAATGTCGCCGTCTGGCGCGGCCTACCCGGCAAGACGCTCGGGGTCGAGCTCCACTGGCTCGAGAGCGAAACCAGCATCAAGCTGTCCGACCTGCCCGAAGACACGCAAAACCGCCTGAAGGCAGGCATTCCACAAACGAGCGTCGACGATGCGCAGGACACCATTTCCAAGTACCGCCATCAGATTGACGAGGAGCAGACCCGTCAGGTGATTGACGCGCAAACGATTCGCGACAACACCGATCAGGAATCCACATCCGAGTCAGATTCCGAGAAAACCGCCGAACAGTCAGCCGAGGCCGAAGCCTCCGATAAGAATTAGAAAGGGAGTGCCGCTTATGAGTCGCCGCAACACCGAACTGCTCTTGCTCATCGCCTCGGCGTTCCCCGTCATCCTGCTCTATGCGATGTACGTGCTCACCGCGGGTGCCACGGTTTCCTTTGAGACGCTCGCCGTGCCGATCGGCCTGTTCGCCGCCTTCGCCGCGGCGCATATCGCCGTGCGCATCCTGGCGCCCGGCGCCGCCCCCGCCATCCTGCCCATCGTCTTTGTGCTCTCGGGCATCGGCATCACATTCGTGACGCGCCTGGCCCCCGACCTCGCCATCTCGCAGCTCATCATCTTGTTTGTCTCGGTGGCGCTCATGGTGGGAACGCTCGCACTGGTTAAGAACCTCGACGTGGTCATGCGCTACAAGTACACCTTTGGCATTATCGGCATCATCCTGCTGATGCTGCCGATCTTTATCGGCACCACGATCTCGGGCTCCAAGCTGTGGATTCGCATCGCGGGCTTCACCATCCAGCCTGGCGAGTTCGCCAAGGTCTTCATCGTCTTGTTCCTGGCAGGCTATCTGGCCGAGACCCGCGAGCTGCTCTCCATCTCCAACCGCAAGATCCTGGGCCTCAAGATTCCGCGCTTCCGCCTGCTGCTGCCGCTGTTTGCCGTGTGGGGCGTGTGCCTGCTCATCGTCGTCTTCGAACGCGACCTGGGCTCGGCCGTCCTGTTCTACACCATCTTTTTGCTGATGCTCTATGTTGCCACGGGACGTTTTTCGTACGTCATCATCGGCCTTGCGCTGCTGGCCGTTGGAGCCGTGGGCGCCTACAAGTTCCTGTCGCACGTGCAGGTGCGCTTTCAGGTCTGGGTCGATCCGTTTAAGGACGCCCAGGGCCAGGGCTACCAGATCGTACAGTCACTTTACTCGCTGGCTGACGGTGGCCTGGTTGGCGTCGGCATCGGCAACGGCATGGCAAACAACATCCCCGTCGTCGAGTCCGACTTTATCTTCTCGGCCATCGGCGAGGAAATGGGCCTTTTGGGCGGCGGCGCCGTGCTCATCCTGTTTATGCTTTTTGCCGTGCGTGGCCTCACCACGGCCGCCCGCGCCAAGTCCGACCTTGCCGCCTTTAGCGCGACCGGCCTTACGGCGGCCATCAGCTTCCAGGCATTCTTAATCGTTGGCGGCGTAACCCGCCTGATCCCGCTGACTGGCGTCACCCTGCCCTTTATGAGCCAGGGCGGCTCCTCGCTGCTGGCGAGCTTTATCATCGTCGCGCTACTGCTGCGCGCCGGCGACGAGGCAACCGGACGCGAAGCCGAGCTCACCGGCACCGGCACCATGGCCGCCATCACCGATGACCAGGTCGCATCCGCCGTCGCCCCGACCGGTACGCGTTTTGCCAGCGCACCTTCCTACAGCCACGGCAACCACTCCGCGGGCTCTCGCATGCGTCGTCGCCTGCTCGACACGCCAGAGTCCGGCGTGCTCGGCCGCGTGGCACTTGCCAACCGTCTGACTCGTGCCGTGTTTGCTTTCACGGCGCTGTTCGCCATCCTTATCGGCAACCTCACCTATGTCCAGGTCATCAAGGCGAAGGACTATCAGGACATGCCGACCAACAACCACACCATCGCCCGCTCCAAGTACATCCAGCGTGGCTCCATCATCACGTCCGACGGCGTGACGCTAGCCGAGTCGTTGCAGCAGGAGGACGGCACCTACGCCCGTTCCTACCCCAACGGCAACATGGCCGCGCACGTGGTGGGCTACGTGAGCCAGCAATACGGCACCGCCGGCATCGAGAGCGTCATGAACGATACGCTCACCGGCTCCAAGGATTACTCCAGCTGGAACAACGCCATCGCGTCGCTCGCGGGGCAGACCCAGCCGGGCAATACCGCCAAGCTCACCATCGACTCGCGCATCCAGACGGCTGCCGAGCAGGCGCTCAAGGGCTTTAAGGGCGCTGTGGTGGTCATGGATCCGCGCACCGGTGCGGTCCTTGCGTGCGCGAGCTCGCCCACCTACGACAACACCAACATCGATGCGCTGCTCCAGTCGGGCGGCGGCGAGGACGGCTCCATGTACGACCGCGCCATGGACGCGCTCTACACCCCGGGCTCGACCTTTAAGGTCGTCACACTCTCCGCGGCGCTCGAGACCGGCACCGCCAGCCTTACCAGCACGTACCAGGCGCCCGGCTCCATGGATATTGGCAACGCGCCGGTCACCAACGATGCCAACGAGAGCTACGGCACCATCAGCCTGCAGCAGGCCTTCGCCGTGTCGTCCAACGTCGTCTTTGGCCAGGTGGCCAACGAGGTCGGTGCCAGCTCGCTCGTCCAGTTTGCCAACGCCTTTGGCTACGGTCAAAAGCTCGGTCAGGATCTGACCACCGCGGCTTCCATCATGGCCGACCCGTCGCTTATGACCGAGTGGGAGACCGCTTGGGCAGGCGCCGGCCAGCCCGTCGGCATGGACCACACGCCTGGCCCGCAGACCACCGTTATGCAGAATTGCGTGATCGCTGCCGCTATCGCCAACAGCGGCGTGGTCATGGACCCGTTCTTTGTGTCCCAGATACTCGCCCCGGACGGAACCGTGGTTAAGACCACGCAGTCCCGCTCGCTGGGCCAGGCTGTCAGCTCTGCCACGGCCGACCAGGTCAAGCAGGCCATGCTCGCCGTCGTCCAGTCCGGTACCGGCACCGATGCCCAGATTCCGGGCGTCAAGGTTGCCGGCAAGACCGGTTCGGCCGAGATCGGCGGCACCAACGTCAACTCTATGTTTGTTGGCTTTGCACCTTACGATTCACCCACGGTTGCCATCTCGGTGGCCCTGGAGGATTACGACAAACACGACGTCGAGGCGGCCAAGATTGCCGGCATCGTCCTGACCGCGGCGCTCGCTGCACAGGGAGCGTGATGCCCGTGATCAAAACGGATACTTATGGCGCACCGCGGCCAATGAGCTAGCGCAACGCGCCACACGGCCCCAGCGGCCACACATTTGGTACTACACACATCGTTGAGCGAATAGTTATGTTAGGAGCAGGAATGGAACAGAGGGTCCTCGGGGGAAGATACCTCCTTAAGGATAAGGTGGGAACGGGCGGTATGGCGACCGTCTTCCGTGCACAGGATCAGGTCCTCGACCGCACGGTTGCCGTCAAGATCATGCTGCCGCAGTATGCCGGCGACGCCACCTTCGCCGCCCGCTTTAAGCAGGAGGCCCAGGCAGCTGCCGGCCTGTCCTCCCCCTATATCGTGGGTGTCTACGACTGGGGCAAGGACGGCGACACCTATTACATCGTCATGGAGTACCTGCGCGGCACCGACCTTAAAAGCGGCATCAAGAGCCACGGTGCACTCGATCCCAAGAAGGTCGCACAGATCGGCTCGCAGATCAGCTCCGCGCTTTCGGTCGCACACAAGCACGAGATCATCCACCGCGACATTAAGCCGCAAAACATCATGGTGCTGCCCGACGGCAACATCAAGGTCATGGATTTTGGCATCGCACGCGCCAAGAACAGCCACCTCACGCAGGATAACAACGTTCTGGGCACCGCCCACTATGTAAGCCCCGAGCAGACCCGCGGCCAGGACCTCGGCCCCACTTCGGATATCTATTCGCTGGGTGTCGTCATGTACGAGTGCGCCACCGGCCGCGTACCCTTTGACGGCGACGACGCCATCTCGGTCGCGCTCAAGCAGGTCAACGAGCTCCCCATCCCGCCGAGCCAGATCAACTCCGGCGTCGATGCCGACCTTGAGCGCATTATCCTCAAGTGCATGGAGAAGGACCCGGCAAACCGCTTCCAGACGGCCGACGAGCTGCGCCAGGTGCTCAACAGCTACCTGTCCGGCCGTGCCGTCAACGTCTCGGAGCCCACGCGCATCATCGGTGCCGCCGGCGAACTGGGTGCCACCAAGACCCGCGAGCTTTCCGACTCAACGCGCGCTATGGTTCGCCCCGTCTCGGGCGTGAGCGGTCAGAACACCGCCCGTAGCGCTGTCTCGGGCTCCACGGGCTCCTACGAGGTCGAGAAGCCTAAGTCCAACAAGAACAAGATCATCGCCGCCGTGATTGCCGCCGTCGCCGTGATTGGCGTTGTAGTGGCCTTTGCCACGGGCATGTTCAGTGGCGAACAGGTCACGGTGCCCGACGTGCTGGGCAAGGACCAGGAAACCGCTATTGAGCTGATCAAGGAAGCCGGCCTTGAGGTTGGCACCGTCGACCAGAGCTACAACGACGATGTCGACGAGGGAAAGGTCGCTGAGCAGACCCCCAACGGCAACACCAAGAAGGCCAAGGGCACGAGGGTGAACCTGGTAATTTCCAAGGGTCCTAAGCCCTCCGAGAAAGTCGAGGTTCCGCAGCTCCTCGGCCTGACCAAGGACCAGGCCGAGGCCGCTCTGGCAAGCGTGGGCCTGAAGGGCAGCGCTTCGGAGGAAGCCAATGAGGCCGAAGAGGGCCAGGTCTTTGAGCAGGGCACTGCCGCCGGCAAAGAGGTCGAGAAGGGAACGACCATCTCGTACAAGGTCTCTGGCGGCCCGGACACCACTTCGGTGCCCGATCTGACCGACATGACCGAGGCCCAGGCGCGCAACGCTCTCGACATGGCTGGCTTTGGCGTCGACGTGAGCTACCAGGAAAACGACTCGGTTACCGAAGGCACCGTAATTAGCTGGAACCCCAGCGGCAAGCAGAAGCCCGGTGCCACGATCACCGTCGTCATCGCCAAGAAGTCCGGCAAGGCCAGCGTCCCGGGCAACCTGTACGGCAAGAGCATCTCCGCCGCCGTCACCGCGCTCAACAACGCCGGTTTCTACAACATCGCATTCTGCGATCAGAACGGCAACCCTGTGAGCGGCAACGAAAACGCCACCGTTACGGGCGTCTCCCCCACCGGCAAGCAGTCCACCGACAGCACGATTACGCTGACGGTTTCTATCTCCGGTTCCGGCGACGACTCCGAGTCTAGCAACTAACGTCAATCGTTTGTTGCTCCGAGCGGTTTAGACCGCATACACATTCGCTCAGAAGCGCCCGCTTGCTCCCCCGGCAAGCGGGCGCTTTAATGTTCCTATGGCAGGCATTCGGTAGGCTTCGATAGCAGGATGACAACGCGGACACAATTTGATTTTTGAAATATGGACGAATTCCTCGTCAGGAGGGTAAAATGGTGCCGACGGCAGCCCAAGTTGTAGAGAGCTGGGCAGAGCCGTTGCTTAATGAAGTTGGGTCATCGTCTTAGCGACGGTGGCCTTTCTTTTTGGGCTTCGAACCCTGCTTGAGTGCCTTGGAAAGGCCGACAAGGGCCGTGAGGAGCGAGACCATAGCGGTCAGGAGCTTCACGAGCTCGGTGAAATCGGTCATGGGCATCACCTCCCATCGGATGGAGGGCTCTGCCCGGCACGAGGACTGCCGACAGCGAGGATGATTTTATCAGAGTGGTTGGCCCTCTCCGATCAATTCACGCTCCTCACCCTCGCGAAGAGTGCGGGCATGGCAGAATCGGCACTAAACGGCAGTGCGTTAGGGCACCGACGACGAGCTTTCAAAAACTAGCAAGGCGTATCGCTGTTGCGGTACCGGGATCGGCAAATCTCTGGTGTCCCCCGGGCGGACTCGACCCCCCCCGCGGGGAAATTGGTGACGCGGGTGTCGACGGCCCGAATCCGCCGGCGGCCCCCACAAACCAGAAACGGCGCCGCTCTCGCGACGCCGTCATATTCCCTGGTGCCCCCGGGCGGATTCGAACCGTCGACACCCGCTTTAGGAGAGCGGTGCTCTATCCCCTGAGCTACGGAGGCATGCTGTACTAGTGTAGCAGATTTACTGCATCGCCATACGTCGCATGACTAGACTTCGAAGTTGCGGTGGAATAGTTCCTGCCTAAAGCATTAAAGCCGTATTTAGGAACTATTTCACCGCAACTTGTGAAGAGCTAGTTGCCTTTGTGGAAGAGGCCTTTGATGACGGAAGGAATGCTCTTGGCGCCCTTGGCGGTCACATCGATAAAGTCGGGCGAACGCACGAGCTTATCCTCGTCGACGTACTTGCGAACCGCGCGCAACGTCTCTTTGTCATCGCGCGTCGAGAACGTAAAGTGGCCGTTATCCTTGGTGAAGATGGCAAAACGCGTGATCTTCTTGGTGCCGCGCAAAACCTCGGCGGCGATATAGTCGACCTCGTCCCACGGGATTTGAATATAATCCTCGGGATTGCGCTCGTTGTAATACTCGAACGCCTTATTGCCCACCATCACGTTACCGTGGCTGGTAAGCCCCATCAGGCAGGTTGCCGGCGTTGCCAAATCGACCGTGCTGTTCTGAGATTGCGCCATGCGCGCCTCGCCCTCCAAATAAAACAATCGGACCGCATCCAGTGTACCCACCGGGTGCGGTCCGTTTCAATGGCTCAAAAGCCCTTGCCTAGCAATTCTCGGTCTTAAGCCGAAACGTGCTTACATGAAGCCGCAGACGCGACCGATGATGCCGATGGCGAAGAGAGCCAGGATGATGACGATCGGGCTGACCTTCTTCTTGAGGAGCTTGCAGACCAGCAGGGTCAGGCACACGGCGGCAAGGCCGGGGATGAGCTGATCGAGGTTGGCCTGAAGCGTGGTGACCTTCACCTGATCAAGGGCGTTAGCACCGATGGAGTTATACATCGTCAGTGCTTCCTTGACACCCTCAGAACCGGAGGGCAGGTTAGCCCAGTCGATAAAGGCGCCAGCAGACTGCGTGACCTTGGAGACGACCGGGGTGAAGGAGATGGACACCCAGCGCTCGACCAGGGCGCCGATGATGAACATACCCAGGATGGAAGCACCCTCGGTGACCTTGCCCATCAGACCGCCGGAGAGGTCCTTGGCGATGGAGGAGCCGACCTTGTAGCCAAACTCCTGCGTGTACCACAGGAAGGCGTAACGGATGATGTTCCACGCGAAGAAGAACAGCAGCGGACCGGCGATGCTGCCGGACAGGGCCAGGGAAGCGCCCAGAGCACCCAGAATCGGGCGAAGGGTGAACCAGAAGGCGGGGTCGCCGACACCGGCGAGCGGGCCCATCATACCGACCTTGACGCCCTGAATGGCGACGTCGTCAATCGGGGCACCGTTGGCGCGCTCCTCCTCGAGAGCGAGGGTAACGCCAATGACGGGGGCGGAAACATAGGGGTGGGTGTTATAGAACTCCAGGTGGCGCTTAAGAGCGGCAATCTGGTCATCCTTGCTGGTGTAGAGCTTCTTGATCGCAGGGATCATTGCGAAGCACCAGCCGCCGTTCTGCATACGCTCGTAGTTCCACGAGCCCTGAAGGAACTGATGACGGAAGCAAACCTTCTTGCGGTCAGCCTTGGTGAGCTGAATCTTGTTCTCTGCCATATGTATCACTCCCCTCCTACTCGTAATCGTTCAGAATGTCGCCGAGCGGGTCACCGGAGCCGCCGCCCATGCCGCCACCCTGCTTGGCCAGATCCTTAAGGCCAAGGTAGATGAGGGCAAGGGAGATGCCGATGAGGCCAAGGGCGATCAGCGTGAGCTGAGGGATGGCAGCAAGGACAAAGCCGAGGATGAAGAACGGCCAGGTCTCCTTGGTGGCCATCATGTTGATGACCATGGCGTAACCGACGGAAGCGACCATGCCGCCGCCGACAGCCATACCGCCGGACAGCCAGTCGGGCATAGCGTTAAGCGCGTTGGTAACAGCCTCGGCCGGGATGATGCACAGAAGTACTGCCGGGATGGCGATACGAAGGCCCTGCATGAGGATGGCAGCGTACTGCCAGCGCTCGATGCCGGAGAAGTCACCCTTCTCGGCGCAACCGTCCATGGCGTGAGCGATAGCGGTAGCCAGGGTACGGCAGATCATGGTCAGGAACAGACCAGCGACCGACAGCGGGACGGCGACGGCGATGGCGGCGGTAACGGCCTTGGCCGAGTCGGTGGCGCCACCGTTGAGGGCGAGCACCATGATGATCGAAGAAGCGACCGAGGCCAGAGCGGCGTCAGGCGCGACGGCGGCGCCGACGTTAGCCCAGCCAAGGGCCATCATCTGGAGCGAACCGCCCAGGAGGATGCCCTCCTGAAGGTGACCGGTTACGAGACCGATAAGCGTACATGCCACGAGCGGCTGATGGAACTGGAACTCATCCAGAATGCCTTCCATACCGGCAAGCAACGCGACAATCGCAACAAGCAGAATAGTGATTGCAGACATGTATCGGACCCTCCTTTACTATGCTTGAGCGGCCAGTTCGGCCTTAGCTTTCTTCAACATGGCGTCGAGATCCTCGGAGGAATCCGAAGGAACCTTGCGGACCTCGAACTTGACGCCCTTGGCCTTGAGGGCCTCGAGAGTCTTGACGTCGTCATCGCCCATAGCGACGGCGTTGGTGACGACGACCTTGCCCTTGGAGTGAGCCATGGAACCGATGTTGACTTCCTTGATGTCGACGCCGGCCTCGATGGCCTTGAGCAGATCCTGCGGGTTCTCAAAGAGCAGCATAGCCTTGGTGTCACCAAAGCGCGTGTCCTTGACGACCTCGGCCATCTTCTTGATGGGCACGACGTTGGCATGGACTCCCGGAGGGGCAGCCTGCTCGATCATGGTCTTGCGGAGCTCGTCGTGAGCAACGCCGTCGGAAACCACGATAATGCGGTTGGGGTTGATCTGCTTGGTCCACGTGGTGGCCACCTGACCATGCAGCAGACGGGTGTCGATACGGACGTGGGCGATCTTGATGTGCCCATCGCCGATGACCGTTCCCGGAGGGATGGCGCCTGCAGGAGCAGCGGCGGCCGCAGCCGGCTTCTTCTCCTCGGGCTCCAGAGACTCGGGCTTGACACGCACGCCAGCCTTAGCCTCAGTCACGAGATGTTTTGCGATCGCATGTGCAGTGTTCTTTGCGTCAAAGCGCTGCGAATATGCCTCGATGAGCATAGGCAGGTTGACACCGGTGACGATAGCCCAGGAATCGTGGCCCTCGATGAGCCCGCTGATCTGGTTGAACGGCGTGCCGCCCCACAGATCAACGAGGAAGAGCACCTGCTCCTGGTCCTCGAAGGAAGCGACTGCTTCCTCGACCTTGGCACGGAAATCGTCGGGGCCCATGCTCGGCTCGAGCGAGACCACGGCAACAGACGGCTGATCGCCAAAGACCATCGAGCCCGTCTGCTTGATTCCAGCTGCCAAGTCCCCGTGGCTAGCAAGAACAATACTTACCATCACATAACCTCCTTTTTGTCTACGTATTTCCTACACGACATGAAAGGAGTATAGCTGTTTGGTTTGTGGATTTATAGCTAAATTCGTAAAAGGTTGGTTTATTTGTTTAAACGTCTAAGTTTGTTACAAATTGATTACGTTGCCGGCTTACAGCTTATGCCTGCTAAAACGTGATTTGCTGATTGCTTTCAAAGACATATAAAGGTGCGCTGTTCGTTAAGACCTCTTTTAGGTGGATCCCAATGCGTCTGCGTGCCACCATTTTGTTTAAACAGACATGACTTGACTAACCGAAGCAAATATGTTTAGAACTCTAGCCCATGTAGTCATTGGATATTAGGCGATATGGAGAGGGTTGGCGGCGTCGACGGCATCGGGGGCGTCGGAGAGGCCGTCAGGAGCAGCGTCTGCCGGGTCCTCGTCGGGGGTCTCGATCTGTTTGATCATTACCTCTTGACCCTGCAGCAAATAGGTCTCGCCGCTACCGCACTGGGGACAGGTCTTGCCGTGCTCGACCGTCGCGTAGTCGCAGCCGCACGCCTCGCAATGTGTCACGGCCTCGACGGGCTCCACGATAAGCTCCGCGCCCTGCGCGATAGGCTTTTTATCTGCTGCCCAGCGCCAAGCGTCGAGCAGCAAGTCGGGAACGACGCCCGAGACCTCGCCCAGTAGCAACGTCACGCTCGAAACGCGACGCACGCCATGAGCGCGCGCCACATTCTCGACATCGCGAATAATGTGATAGACGATTCCCAATTCATGCACTTTTTCTTCCGCCGTTCTAACGAACGGCGGTCGGCTTGACGCTGTGCGTGCCCCAGACGGGCGATCTGCCTTTCAATCGTCGGGCATGGGCAAAAGCCCTATGCCCTCCTCTTTCAAGGCACCTCGCCACGCCTGGGACTCGCTCGCTGTCCAACCGCTCTCTGCGCCGTTCTCCTGCTTGTTACGTTTCTTACTTCTTCCCAAATTTAATCTTGATGGCGCGCTTGAGCGCATACTTGCCGAGGCTCGGGAGCTTTTGCTCGTATTTGACCATCGTGGAGCACTCGGGGCGGTCGCGATCCAGATGGATGGCGTCAAACGCGCACTTGGTGGTGCACAGGCCGCAGCCGATGCACTTGTTGGGGTCGACGATCGAGGCGCCGCAGCCCAGGCAGCGGGCGGTCTCGGCGCGCACCTGCTCCTCGGTAAAGGTCTCAACATACTCGCTAAACGGTGCAGCCTTCTCGCGCTCGCGGTCCACGTGGGCAACCTCGCGGCTCGCGTTGTCGTAGCTTTCGATCACGGCATCGTCGCGGTCGAGCGAGGTGTAGCGGCGCTGGTTGCGGCCGATGGTGAGCGTGGAGCCCGGCTGCACAAAGCGATGGATGGACACCGCGGCCTCGTGGCCGGCGGCGATGGCGTCGATGGCAAAGCTGGGGCCGGTGTAGACATCGCCGCCCACAAAGATGTCGGGCTCGGCGGTCTGATAGGTCTGGGGATCGGCAAGGGCGCCCTGGCCGCGGCCGAGCTCCACCTTGGAGCCAGCCAGCAGGTCGCCCCACACAATGGACTGGCCAATCGACATGATGACACGGTCGGCATCGACACGGCGCAGATCGTTCTCGTCGTACTCGGGCGCAAAACGGCCCTCGTCGTCAAAGACACGCGTGCAGCGCTTGAAGGTGATACCGCACACACGACCGGCCTCGTCCAGGTGAACCTCCTTGGGACCCCAGCCGCAGCTGATGTGCGCGCCGTCCTCAACGGCCTCGCGACGCTCCTCCTCGCTGGCGGGCATCTGCGCCTCGCTCTCCAGGCAGAACATCTCAACGTGCTCGGAGCCCAGACGGCAGGCGTTGCGGGCCACGTCGATGGCCACGTTGCCGCCGCCCACCACGATGGTGCGGCCGGGCAGCGCGTCGACCTTGCCGCTGTTGACCTCGCGCAAGAAGTCGACGGCCACGGTCACATCCTCGGCATCCTCGCCCGGAATGCCGGCAAGGCGGCCGCCCTGGCAGCCAATGGCCACGTAGAAGGCCTTAAAGCCCTGCGCGCGCAGCTCGTCGAGCGTCACGTCGCGACCGACCTCCACGCCATAGCGGAACTCGGCGCCCATCAGGCGAATGATCTCGACCTCGGCCTCGATAACATCCTTCTGCAGCTTAAAGCTGGGAATGCCATAGGTGAGCATGCCGCCCGGGCGCTCGTTTTTCTCGAACACGACGGGTTTGTAGCCCTTCTCGGCCAGATAGAAGGCGCAGGACAGACCGGCCGGACCGGCGCCGATGATGGCAATCTTCTGGTCGAAGCCGCCGGCACGCGTCGGGGTCACCACAGGTGGGACATAGCGAGTCGCGGCATCCAGATCGCGCTGGGCTATGAACTTCTTGACCTCGTCGATGGCCACGGCGGCGTCCACACGGCCGCGGGTACAGGCATCCTCACAGCGGCGGTTGCACACACGGCCGCAGATAGCGGGCAGCGGGTTCTCGCGCTTAATGAGTGCTAGGGCCTCGTCATAGCGACCCTTAGCCGCGAGCTTCAAATAGCCCTGAACGGCAACGTGCGCGGGGCAGGCCGTCTTGCAGGGAGCGGTGCCGGACTTGTGCGTCTCGATGCGGTTGTCGTTGCGGTAGTTGGGCGACCACTTGGTGTGGTCCCACTTGGTGGCGTCGGGCAGCTCCTGGCGCGGATACTCGGGCACCTGCCCGCCGGCCTTTTTGCTGCAGAGCTTCTGGCCGAGCTTGGCGGCGCCGGCCGGGCACACCTCAACGCAGCGACCGCAGGCCACGCACTTGTCCTTCTCGACCTTGGCGACATAGGCCGAGCGCGACAGGTTGGGCGTGTTGAACAGCTGAGAGGTGCGCAGGGCGTAGCACACGTTGACGTTGCAGTTGCAGATAGCGAAGATCTTGTTCTCGCCGTCGATATTGGTGATCTGGTGCACAAAGCCGTTGTCCTCGGCCTGGCGCAGGATGTCGTAAACCTCGTCGCGGGTCACGTAATGGCCACGATCGGTCTCAACCACGTAGTCGGCCATATCGCCCACGGCGATGCACCAATCTGCCGGGTCGTCGGCGCAGCCCTCACCCATCACGCGACGGCTCGCGCGGCAGCTGCAGGTGCTGGCGGCATATTTGCCATCGTATTTGTCGAGCCAATGCTCGATATGCTCGATCGGCACCGA
Organism: Collinsella aerofaciens; assembly: GCA_905213725.1. Lineage (GTDB taxonomy): Bacteria > Actinomycetota > Coriobacteriia > Coriobacteriales > Coriobacteriaceae > Collinsella > Collinsella aerofaciens_BZ. The sequence goes on along the minus strand of CAJMJM010000004.1, from coordinate 8,848 downwards.
CGTGCTCGCGGCATCGACAGCCTTCTCGACCGGAATGACGTGCATGCCGATGCCGGCACCACCGGGCGGCACCATCGGCGTGGCCTTGGACAGCGGTCCCTTGGACGCCTGCTCAAAGAACTTGGCATAGACCGGGTGCTCCTCGAGCTGGCTCACGCGCATGTTGAGGAACTCGGCGGAACCCGGCACCAGCATGGGCAGCACCCACTGCTTGGCGCGCTCGGGGTTTTCCCAGTTGTACTCGAGCAGACCCGTGTAGCTCATGTCGTCGAGCATCTTCTCGATATCGGCTTCGGGCATGCCGGTGAGCTTGACCATCTCGGGCAGCGTATAGGGACGGCGCATCTTCATCTTGCAGAGTACTTCGGCCTGCTCGTCGGTTGCGGCCTCGGCAAACGACCAGTACTCGTAGCCCAGCAGCTCATCGCGATGCAGCAGACGGTTGGTGCAGTGCTCGCACAGCTTGACGATGGCCTCGCGCGGATGCTCCGGCAGCGGCGGCACGAACTCCGAACCGATGTCGGGCTCGGTGTAACTAATCCCCGGTCCGTTGAGAATCATGGTTGTCCCTTCTCTTGCCGCAGCCCGACGAGGCCGCAGCGCCCCTCTTTTTTTGCAGGCCGGGCATGCCCCCATGCCGTTCACCCGCCATTGTTGACATTGTGTCAAAAATAGTATTGACGAACCGTCAACAATATTCAAGACTGTTAGGCGAACGGTCAGGCAAAAGAGGATGAAAGGCGGCAAAACATGGGCAACAACACAGCAGATACCTCTGTGGTCGATGTCGTTCCCGCATCCGATAGCGCGGCAAAGCGCCTGACGGGCGACGAACGCCGTCGCGAGATCCTCGATGCCGTGCGCACCGTAAGCTCCGAGCTGGGCGTGTCCCACCTATCGGTATCGGCCGTGACCAAGCGAGCCGGCTGCACGCGTTCATTGTTCTACCACTACTTCGCCGACATGGATGCCGCCGTCACCGCCGTCATGGACGAGGCGATCGACGGTTTTATCTCCGAGCTCGAGCAGTGGAATGCCAACCGCACCGTCGGTGATATCGAGGGCGCACTCGACACCGTCGCCCCGCTCTTTAAGCGCCTGGTCGTCAACGGCCACGAGCTGCCGAGTACGCTCACCTCAAGCAGCGGCGCGCTCTACGGCGGCTTTTTGCACAACGTGGTCCAGCGTGTGGCGCAGTATATCTGCGACACCACCGTGGTGGATTTTGCCGCCCATCATGAGCTACGCATCGACCATGTCTACGAGACGTTCTACACCCTCATCATGGGGTTGTTGATGTATATCCGCACGCACCCCGATGTGCCCGACGAGACGGTCAAGGAAATCATCGCCTCGACACTCCACATCGAGGGTTACACCGCCAAGTATCCGGAGCGCAAGCCCCAGAACTGACGACATTTGGCCAAACTGCCCGCGATCAGAAGAGGGGCCGCGGGCGTGTGAAAGGAGAGCAGCATGCTGTTCGATGTTTGGGGTAGCGATACCCTTATCCACTGGGCCGGCTGGGCCATGGTCTTTATCGGCCTGATCGTGCTCAACGAGGTCGGCCGCCGCACCAAGCTGGGCGCGGCAATCATCTTTGGCGTGGCTCCGCTGGCCATGACCATCTACTGCGTCGCTATCGCCGTGGGCGTTTCGCAGGGTGCCGAGTGGGCGCTCACCAACCCCACCCATGTGTACCAGAACAGCTGGTTCCACTACGCCAAGGTATACGCGGCGCTGGCCGGTTGCTGGGGCTTCATTGCCATTAAGTACCAGTGGGGCAAGATCGGCAAGGCGCATTGGTTCCGCGCATGGCCGTTTGTGATCGTCGCCATCAACATCATGATCGCCGTCGTGTCCGACTTCGAGAGTGCCTATCACTTCTTTGTCCTGGGCGAGTCCACCTGGGTCACCTCCGAAGGTGCTACGCAGCTGGCCGGCTGGAACAACGTGTTCAACGGCATCGCCGGTATCATCAACATCTTCTGCATGACCGGTTGGTGGAGCGTCTACGCCTCCGAGGATCAGACCGACATGCTGTGGCCCGACATGACTTGGGTCTACATCATCGCCTACGATATCTGGAACTTCTGCTACACCTACAACTGCCTGCCCACCCACTCCTGGTTCTGCGGCTTTGCGCTGCTGTTGGCGCCCACCGTCGCCGCCTTTATCTGGAACAAGGGCGGCTGGATTCAGAACCGCGCCTTTACGCTGGCTATTTGGTGCATGTTTGCCCAGGTATTCCCGTATTTCCAGGAGGAGTCCGTCTTTGTGACCCACTCCACGCTCGACCCCGGCGCCGCTACCGCGGTCTCAATCGCCGCACTGGTCGCCAACGTCGCCGCGATCATCTACATCGCCTACCGCGCCAAGAAGCTCGGCCGCAACCCCTACAAGCAGGATGTCTTTGAGGGCACCAGTGATTGGGAGAAGGCCACCGCCCGCCGCGCCAAGGTTGATTACGCGCACGCTAAGTAACATGTTGGTCGTCATCGGCACATAGGCATAGCCCTGCTTGTCAGGCTTTCGCTTCAATGCCTTGCGAAGCCCCCGGAACGCGATCTGCTCGCGTTCCGGGGGCTTTTTTCGTCAGGCCCGCATTCATAAACATGCGCACATATAAAATCGGATTTCAAATCATTCGGCGGCTCTATATGACTCTGTTTTTGGGTACATTGTTGTCCCGATATTGAGCTTGGGGGATATATGAAAGATGAGACGATGGGTCAAGAGGATGCGGCCCAAGATGCAGAAGCTTGCGCTGAGGCCTTGGAGAGCTTAGACCGAATTTCACTCGATGAGATTGCGTTTGACGATTCGGGCGTTGATGTGCAGGATGAGCCGGAAGCCGAGGCGCAGTCCGATGATCAGGATGCAGACGACGTCGAGCCTACCGAAGATGAGGCAGATCACGAAGACACCGAAAGCGAGGCCGACGACCAGCCCGAATCCGACACGGGCGAGGAAACCGTCTTGCTCGACAGCTTGCCGGCCGAGGATTCGCTGACCCGCGAGCTTCCTGGCCTGGGTTCCGCACCAGCCGTGGACGAGACCATCGCCATGGGCGATATTCCCCTGCCGTCCGTTCCCTCGGCACGCGAGGCCGAGGTTCGCCATCGCAAGATGTCGCCCAAGCGCCGCAATCTGATGGTCGCCGGTGTCGTGGCCGTCGCGCTCGTCGCCGGCGGCGCGGGCTATGCTGTCTGGAACGGATATCAGCAAGAGCAGGCTGCCGCTGCCGCCGCCAATGCCCACACGATGATGTCAGTGCAGATTGGCGTGCATGCCGCGGGCCTCGACTGTTCCACCGGCTCCAAGATTCCCGTACAGGTGAGCGGTCAGGACGCTGATGGCTCCTCCGTGAGCGAAACACTCTATGTTGACGAGCACGGCCGCGGCATCAAACTGCTGCCCGGCGATTACACGCTCTCCATCGCCGCCTCCCCCATCGCGGCCGACGGCACCGTCTATACCGTCCCGACCACCAAGACGCAGGTCACCGTTAAGAGCGATGGACAGGATTTAAGTGCCCAGGCCGCCTTTAAGCTCAAGGTGCCTTCGGCAGACACGGTGACTGACGACCAGATCGATGCCGCCGCCAAGTATGCCGAGGAAGGCGGTGCGAGCTCCGCCGCGGTCGCAAAGGTACTCCAGCAGGCGGCAACCGCGCGGCGCGACGCCGCCGTCAATGCCGTGAGCGCGCAAAAGGCACAGGCATCCCGTGATGCTGACGCTCGCCACAAGGCAACCGACCTCTACCAGCTCGATATTCCGGTTGAGTGGTATGGCAAGGTCGCAACCTGGCAAAACGGCGACACGCTGTGCATTTATCTGGACGGCGACACCAACACACCGCTCGTGACGCTCATCGCGGTGCGCGAGGGCGAGAGCTTTACGCCCGATGAGGGCGATACGGTTTTGGGTGCGGCCAATCTAGGCAACGGCTACACCGTCTACGCCAGCGGCCCCGTCTATCCGTATGTGGTGCCCCAGACCATCAACGGGCGCACGCAAGACCCCGTGTCGACCTACCCCATGGACACGGCCATTGAGCTTGTCGAGCTTACGACCGGCAACCGCTACACCTATAGCCAGATCAAGAACGTGTTGGTCGGCAAAGACGGCAAGGCAGACACCGCGACCAAACTCGAGACCGACTACCTCGCCCAGATTCTCCTGCCGAGCATCAAAGCCCAGGACTAGCCGAGCACAGCAAGGTGCTCCCCAACCGTGATGAAGGAGTCAGGAGGTCCTGACCCCACAGGTCCATAGATGATTAGGCAAGGAGCCACTTCCATGCGGGCATAACGTGTACCACACCGTGCTCGCATGGAATATCGGTCTGTTCATCCATGGTAACGATTGCCGACTCGCCAAGATCGAACTGGGCCATTGAGGCATCAAGCGCGGCAATTTCGCGCTCGCGCGTTTTCTCACTTGCCATATCCGCACTCACCTGAATCAGGCTATAAGCCCGCATGAGAAGCGCGTCCCCAGCCACAAAGTCCACCTCATGGCTTTTGCTCTTCTCTTTGATCAGCAGGCGACAGACCGAGCCGGTCCTTACCGCGGGAGTCCTTCTTCTTAACGCATTGAACACTGCGGTCTCGAGCCTCTGGCCTTGGTCCAATGCCGATGCGGGAGAGAATGCTCCAAACATCGCAGGGTCGACAGCGTAGACCTTAGACGCAGACCGCATGTTATTTGCCAGTGAACGCGTGAACTCCGGCACAGAAAATAACAGGTAGGCGTCCTCATAATACTCAAGTAAGTCGCTGAGTGAATTACGACTGACGGGTATCTGTCTGCTCTTGAACTCGTTGTACACTTTGTTCACTGACAGCTCTCGTCCCGAAGATGCCATACACCGCGTCAAGAACAGCGATGCCAGGCGAGGGTTCTTGACGTCGTAACGTTCAACGACGTCCATGGCGACCGTTCGCGAAGCATATTCCTGTAGCAGCTGAATCGCGTCTGCAGGCGTCTGCTCAAGTGTCGCGATGAATCCCCCTCGTTCAAGATATCCGATCAGATGATGTCGAAGCAGCGCTGCATCGCTCGGGGAAAAGGTCGCATCTGGCTCGGGAACGCTCCCCGTCTTATATCGAACGTATTCCGAAAAACTCAATGGAAAAAGCTCTCGCACAAGAGAACGACCCCTGAACTCGCTCTTAAGTTCTGAGGACAGCATCTTAGAAGAAGATCCCGTCACATAGACGGTCGCTTTCTCCGTATCGACTACACGCCGCAGAAACGCACCCCATTCGGGAATTTCCTGGATCTCGTCAAAGAAAATGTAAGCGCCCTCGGTTCGAGCAGCAGGATACAGCGCATAGAACGTGTCGAGCACGTCCGCCAGCAGCGATGGCTCATACGGGCGCAAGCGCTCATCCTCAAAATTGAAGTAAAGCATCCGGTCAAGCTCAACTCCCCGGCTCTGAAGCCGCCGCATCTCCTGATACAGGCGATACGTCTTTCCACAACGGCGGGCCCCCACAATCACATTTACGATGTTGTCGCGCTTTGGCTCCTGTGGGTTTCCTAGATCAAGGTCTCGCTCAAAGACCTGCGGAACCCCCTGCTGTTCAAAGTCCTTTATTTTCTGGGCGATCAAGTCGTTGACTGCCATGATTCTCCAATCTTGCTCTCTAGCTAATCAAAATTATAGCGATTCTTGATTAGCTGGAAAGCAAGATTGCGTGTAACTTGATTAATGATTAAGCAAGTTTTTCTCTAACTGTCCCGAAGGATGTCGAGCGGTTGAGGGGGCAAACACGAACGCCTCTAGCCGACAGAAACGCGCGACTCCGTCAGCTAGAGGACGTTTCCTAGCGCCACGGGTCGGCTTCGAACATTGGCTCGCGCTCGGGGCGTCGGTCACTGTAGGGATCGTAGCCGTCGTCGTCCTCGTTCTCGGCACGGATGTAGGGATCGCGCGGCTTGGGTGCCGGCTTAGGCGCAGGCTTGGGCGCGGCGGGTGCGGCATCGGTCGACGGCGTATTCGTCTTGTTCTCGTCTTTCATCTGCATATCTCCTTGCCATGTACTCATGCTCAACATCAACGATTGTCGCACGAAAAAGGGCGGCGGACCCAATTGGATCCGCCGCCCTTGGCGTTTAGAGACGACTGGTAGATTTTAAGGCATGTCCCAAAAATCTACTCGGCGTCGGGGACCTCGTAGGTGGCCGCCGGCGTGTCATCGCACACGACGGTAAAGCCGCCGTCCTTGTCGACATCGACCGTCACCTGATCGCCCTCGCGCACCGTGCCGTCGATGATGGCCGCCGCGATGGCATCGACAACCTCGCGCTGCACCAGACGCTTGAGCGGGCGGGCGCCAAAGACCGGGTCCAAGCCGCCCACGGCGAGCATCTGCTTGGCCGCCGGGGTAATGGCAAGCGCCATGCGCTCCTTGGCCAGGCGTGCGCGGACATCGGCAAGTTGGATGTCGACGATCTTCTCGATCTGCGCCATGCCGAGCGGATGGAACACCACGATGTCATCGATACGGTTGAGGAACTCGGGGCGGAAGGTCTGAGCCATGGCCGCGTCGACCTGATGACGCATCTCCTCCTCGTCCTTGCCCGAAAGCTCGGCGATAGCCTTAGAGCCCACGTTGCTCGTCATGATGATGATCGTGTTCTTGAAGGACACCTGGCGACCCTGACCGTCGGTCAGACGGCCGTCATCGAGCACCTGCAACAGCACGTTGAATACATCCGGGTGAGCCTTCTCCATCTCGTCGAGCAAGATCACGGAGTACGGACGACGGCGCACAGCCTCGGTGAGCTGACCGCCCTCGTCGTAACCCACGTATCCCGGGGGCGCACCGATCAGACGCTGGACGCTGAACTTCTCCATGTACTCGGACATGTCGATACGCACGAGCGCGCGCTCGTCATCGAACAGGCACTCGGCCAGCGCCTTGGCGAGCTCGGTCTTGCCTACACCGGTGGGGCCCAGGAAGAAGAAGCTGCCGATGGGCTTGTCCGGATCGGAGAGGCCCGCACGGCTGCGGCGCACGGCCGCGGCGACAGCGGAGACGGCCTCGTCCTGGCCAATGACGCGCTTATGCAGCTCACCCTCCAAGCCCTTCAACTTGTCGAGCTCGCCCTGCATCATCTTGGAGACGGGCACGCCGGTCCAGGCGCTCACGACCTCGGCGATCTCATCGGAGGTCACCTGTTCGTTGAGGCCCTCGCCGTCCTGCTGCTTTTGTGCCTCGAGCGCAGCCTCGGAATCCTGAATCTGCTGCTGCAGGCCCGGAATCACGGAGTAGCGCAGCTCGGACGCACGGCCCAGGTCGCCGTTGCGCGTCGCGCGCTCCTCTTCGCTTCTGGCCTCGTCGAGCTGACCCTTAAGCTCCTGCACGTGGTCGATGGCGTTCTTCTGGTTGAGCCAGCCGGCCTTTTGCACGTTGAGCTTTTCTTGGACCTCGGCGATCTCTTGGCGCAGGGCCTCCAGACGCTCCTTGGAGGCGTCGTCGGTCTCCTTCATGAGCGCCTGCTCCTCGATCTGCAGCTGGGTGAGCTGACGCGTGGTGGCGTCGATCTCGACCGGCATGCTGTCGAGTTCCATGCGCAGGCGGCTTGCGGCCTCATCGACCAGGTCGATGGCCTTGTCGGGCAGAAAGCGGTCGGCGATATAGCGATCGGAGAGGTCAGCGGCGGCCACGAGCGCGCTATCGGTGATGTGCACACCGTGGAAGATCTCGTACTTCTCCTTGAGGCCACGCAGGATCGAGATGGTGTCCTCGACGGTAGGCTCGCTCACCATAACGGTCTGGAAACGACGGGCGAGCGCCGCGTCCTTCTCGATGTACTTGCGGTACTCGTCGAGTGTGGTCGCGCCGATCGCATGCAGGTCGCCACGGGCGAGCGCCGGCTTGAGGATGTTGCCGGCGTCCATGGAGCCCTCGGTGGCACCAGCGCCCACGATGGTGTGGAGCTCATCGATGAACAGGATGACCTTGCCTTCGGACTTCTGTACCTCCTTGAGCACAGCCTTCAAGCGGTCCTCGAACTCGCCGCGGTACTTAGCGCCGGCGACCAGCGCGCTCATGTCGAGCTCGATAAGGTCGCGGTCGCGCAGGGTACTCGGCACGTCGCCGGCCACGATACGCTGGGCGATGCCCTCGACGATGGCCGTCTTGCCGACGCCCGGCTCGCCGATGAGCACGGGGTTGTTCTTGGTGCGGCGGGACAGGACCTGAATGGTGCGACGGATCTCGTCGGTACGGCCAATGACCGGGTCGAGCTTGCCGGCGCGGGCAAGGTCGCAGATATTGCGGCCGTACTGTTCCAGCGCCTCAAACTGGGTCTTGTCCTCGGCGGACGTCACGCGGTCATCGCCGCGCAGCTCCTCGTAGACCTGCTCGATGCGCTCCTTGGTGACGCCGGCGTCGCGCAGCACACGGCCCGCCTCGCCCTTGTCCTCGGCAAGCGCCATCAGCAGATGCTCGGTCACCACAAAGCTGTCGCCCATCTTGGTGGCCTTCTTCTCGGCCTTCTCGATGACGCGAACGAGCTCGTTGGACAGGCCCATCTGCTGGCCCTCGCCCGAAACCTTGGGCGCGTGGTCGATGGCGTCTTGTGTGGAGCGTGCGAGCTGAGCCGGGTCGGCACCGATGCGCTCGATAATCACGGAGATATTGCGCTCGCCGGCACCGAGCAGGGCAGACAGCAGGTGAATCGGCTCCACCGCGCCGGCCTGCGCATCGGCAGCCGTGCTCATGGCGGTCTGCAGCGCCTCGCGCGACGTCATAGCTAGCTTATCGATTCTCATGGAATCACCTCTCTTGGGGCGGCCGCCCTACGGGGCAGCTTCACGTTGTTCGAGAAG
>CAJMJM010000003.1 GCA_905213725.1 Collinsella aerofaciens | reverse complement strand
CTGGCAGTACTTACGACGCGGCTGACGTGCAGAAAAATCATTAGCCATGTCAAAATACCTTTCATTTGGCAACTTCGGCGAACCGAAGCCGCCTCTCACTCAAAAATAGGTGAACAACCCTTAGAACGGGATGTCCTCATCGTAGACGTCGACCGCGGGCGGCGTAGCCACCGGCGCGGCAGGACGTGCTGCGGGCGCGGGAGCTGCGGGGGCGTAACCGCCCTGATCGTAGCCACCCTGGCCACCACGGGAGCTCATAAACTCGATCTCATCGACGATGACCTCAAGCTTGCTCCGGCGCTGGCCGTCGCGCTCCCAAGAGCTGTAGCGCAGCTTGCCCTCGATCGCGACCTTGTTTCCCTTTGCCAGGAAACGGCTCACGGCCTCGGCGCGGGTGCCGAACATGGTGCAGTCGACAAAGTTGGGATAGTCCTCCCACTCGCCAGTCTGCGCGTTGCGGCGACGATCGTTCACGGCAACGCCAAAGGACAGAACCTGGGTTCCGCCGGCGGTGGCGCGCAGCTCGGGATCGCGGGTGAGGTTACCGGTGATGTTCACTCGATTGATGCTCATAACTCACTACTTCCTCTTGGGGCACAAGCCCAGTCCAAAACGACAGTCTTACTCCTGGTCGTCGCGACGGACGATCATGTGGCGGACCACAGCGTCGGTGATGCGCAGGACGCGATCAAGCTCGGCGATCTGGGTAGGATCTGCGTGGAAGTTGATGAGGGTGTAGTCACCATCGGTGAGGTCGTTGATCTCGTAGGCGAGCTTGCGCTTGCCCCACTCGTCAACGGAGTCGACCTTGCCAGCGCCCTCAGCGATCGTGGTATCGATACGCTTCATAACAGCGAGACGAGTCTCGGGGTCGAGCGACGGGTCAACAAAGAACAGCAGTTCATAAGCCTTCATATTGTCACCTCCTCTGGGCAAATGTGGCTTCAGGTCGTGAAGGTGCGCCTGAAGCAGGAAAAGACTTGGTAATAATATCTTTCAACCTCCTAGGCTGCAAGAATATGCAGCTACAACCTCATGACCTCCACATATGCCCATAGTCGCACGGTGTTTCATGCGCATTCCAACCAAATGCCGACCAAGAGCTTGACGGATTTGTGGACAAGATACGATGCCGCGGGGACAAGCTGAGCCAAGCCGCAGGTCAACGGGCACAGGGCTGTGGTCGCAAGATGCATACCGGTGGTCCACAGCACCACCCAAAGATTTTTAAATTCATTGCCAAGTCGCTCATGAATACCCCTTTTGAACAATTAAGTTGATCAACCACGCTGGTCGGAAGCCGTTTTTTTGGCACCTCAAACCCCACTGCAACGCCAAGCGCGGCCAAGCGTTTTAAAAAATGCCAACTTTTCTGTTTGCACTTAGCGATTCCTCGTGTATACTGACTTTCGCATTTAACGGAGAGTTGTCCGAGTGGCCGAAGGAGCACGATTGGAAATCGTGTAGGCGTCAAAAGCGTCTCCAGGGTTCAAATCCCTGACTCTCCGCCAGTTAATTCCAAAGCAGGCCTTCGAGCCTGCTTTGTTTTTACCCCACGCGGAGGGGTGGCAGAGTGGTTGAATGCGGCGGTCTCGAAAACCGTTTGGCCTGTATAAGGTCACGAGGGTTCGAATCCCTCCTCCTCCGCCATTTTGGTTGAGAAAGCTCCCAGATCGGGGGCTTTTTTCTTTTAAGTCCCTTACAAGCAAATACGGCGGAGGAGGAGGGATTCGAACCCGCCAGGGCGCAAAGCGTAAAGAAAACGCGCCAGTGGCGCGTTTTTAGCGCAGCGCGGTCGGCGTAAGCCGACCGGATAAATTTTGAGCAAAGCTCAAAATTTGGACATCCCTCCTATTCGACCACGCCCCCATCGCGTTCAGCATCAACCCGGATCCCCAAACATGGAACCTATGACCGTACCCAGTCCCGACCGTTTGCCGAGCAATAGGGTCGCAATCGGCGCCGAACATGTACTATGTACGGGCATTGTCTAAACCCGTAACTCAAAGGACCCCATCTTGCCCGTTGCCGCCGCTATGATCGTTACCGCACACGCCTCGGATGCCATGGTTGCCATCCCGTTTTGGCTCGAGATGTTCGCTGTTGTCGCTGCATCGATCTCGGGCGTGCTGGTTGCGCGCGAGCATAAGCTCGACCTGGTGGGTGCAGTTGCGCTCGCCGTGGTCTGCGGACTGGGCGGCGGTCTTTTACGCGATATGACGCTGCAGGTAGGCAACGTCTACATCCTCAACCAGCCGATGGCGCTCCCGCTTTCCATTGCCACGGCAGCCATCATCTATATCTTCCCGGCTATCGTCGACAAGCCCGAAAAACTCATCCCCTTGCTCGACATCATCTCGGTCGGCATCTATGCGGCAACCGGCGCAGACAAGGCGCTGGTCTACGGCTTTGCGCAGGCGGTGTGCAGCTTGATGGGCTTTTTTACTGCGGTGGGCGGCGGGATGATGCGAGTCGGCTTTATGGGCGTGGTTCCGGGCATTTTCCAACGTACTAACTTTTATGCCATCGCCGCCATCGCCGGATCGACAAGCTATGTGTGTCTCGTTATGAGCGGCATCATGAGCAATGTCGCCGCGCTGGTCGTATGCGTTGTCGTGACCATGGGTCTGCGCTGGCTCTCGCTGCGCTTTGACATCAAAAGCCCCACCGAAGAAGATATCGCGCGCTTTTTGCACCGTAAAAAGTAGACAGCACGGCACGACCCTTCGAAATGCAACCGAGAGGTTCTTTTAGAGCGCCCACGCGTTGGGTACCCTGTTAGGTATATGCCGAGTATCTAACAAAGGATTCACTATGCCCTGCAATCAATTCCCGTCGAGCCAGCGCCGTAAAGCGTGGGGCCGCATCACCATCCTATTCGCGCTCATCGCGCTGGCGATCACCGTGCTTCCCACGGCGTCGTTCGCCGGCACGGACACCGCAGGCAATGTACTTGCGACCGACAATGACGCCAATCCGTCCGGCGTCGATGGTGACCTGTACTGGGCCGGCCAGGCCCTCAACTTGGACGATGCCTCCATCGGCCGCGATATTATCGCGGCGGGCGAGAGCCTATCGATTCGCGACTGCACCGTAGGCGGCGCCATTCGCCTGGCGGCGCGCACCATCGACATCGCCAAGACCACGGTTGATGGCAGCGTCACGGTGGCCGGCCAGCACGTTGTGCTCAACACCGGTAGCACCGCCAACTGTTTCTATGCGATGGGCGAGACGGTTGCCCTGCGCGGCTCCGCCAGGTCGGCAGCGCTTGCGGGCGACACGGTAACCATCGATGGCACCGTCGATGGCGATGTCGAGGTTTGGGCCGACAAGCTCATCCTGGGCAAGAACGCCCACATCACCGGCACCGTGAACGCGCACGTCTCCGAGGACCCCGAGCGCGCCGCGGGAGCCGAGGTCGGCGCGCTCAAGATCGACCGCACCGAAAACGAGGATACTTCCACCGTTAACGATGTCATCGGCGGCACCGTCGCCGTGGCGCTTTCCACCTGCTTTGTCGCCCTGCTACTCGAGCTCGTCTTTCCGCGCGCGACCGCCAGCGCCGCCGGCATGCTCCACCAGCGCCCCACGCCCCTGTGGGTGAGCGGTCTTCTGGGCACGATTGCTATCGTCCCCGCCGTCCTACTGCTGATTATCTCCATCGCTGGTCTATCGCTTGCCGGAGCCCGCATGTGCGGCGTTATCGGCAGCGCATTGGTGTCGAACGCCTTTGCGGGGTGCGCGATCGCCCGCATGGTCGGACACAGCCAAAACCGCTACGCCATGGCAGCCGTGGGTGGCCTCGCCGCAGGCGCCCTCACAGGGCTTCCCCTCGTAGGCGGCTTCATCAGCGGTGTGGCCTTTGTCTTTATGCTCGGCTACATCATCCAGATCATCTGGCGCAACGCCCGCGTCAAGCCGCAGCAGCCGGCTAACACGCCAGGACTCCCCACCGCTTAGCCGCCAACCACCACAAAGGGACCAGGCACCTTTGTGGTGGTGCAGACCAGCTCAGTCCCTATGCACAAAAAGGGCGCCGACCATTACGGTCGACGCCCTTTCTTGTTAGACGCTATAAAGTCCAGCGCTTATTTGTTGACCTGGCCGGCGCGGACGGCGGCCTTCTTGCGGTCGGTGGCGTTGAGCAGGCGCTTGCGCAGGCGGATGTTCTTGGGGGTAATCTCAACCAGCTCGTCGTCGGCGATGTACTCCAGCGCCTCCTCCAGCGAGAAGGTGCGGGGCGGCACCAGCTGAACGGAGATATCGGAGGTCGAGGAACGCTGGTTGCCCAGGTTCTTGGTACGGGCGATGTTGACGACCATGTCGCCAGCCTTGCTGCGCTCGCCCACGATCATGCCCTCGTAGCACTCGGTGCCCGGCTCAACAAAAAGCTGGCCGCGCTCCTGCAGCGTACCCAGAGCATAGGCAACGGCCTTCTCGGTGGTCATGGAGATCATTGCGCCGTTCTGACGTTTGCCGATCTCGCCGGCGTAGGGACCGTTCTCTAGGTAGGTGTGGTAGAACACGCCCTCGCCGTGGGTGACGTTCATGATGCGGTTCTTAAGGCCCATGATGCCGCGGGTCGGGATCTTAAACTCGAGGTGCGTCACGATACCCGAGGTATCCATGCTCGTCATGATGCCACCGGAGGTACCGAAGACCTCAACGACCTTGCCCGAGTACTCGTCCGGGCACTCAACGACGGCCTGCTCGACAGGCTCCATCTTGTTGCCGTTCTCGTCCTTCTTAAACAGAACGCGGGGACGGCCGACCTGGAACTCAAAGCCCTCGCGGCGCATGGACTCCATCAGAACGGACAGGTGCAGAATGCCGCGGCCCGAGACCTCGACGCCGCTCTTGTCCTCGAGCTCCTCGATCTTCATGGTCACGTTGTTCTCGGCCTCGTTGAACAGGCGCTCCTTGAGCTGACGGGCGCCCACGATGTCTCCGTCGCGACCGACGAGCGGGGAGGTCGAAGCCTCGAAGACGATGGACAGGGTCGGCGGGTCGATCTCGATGGGCTCGAGCTCGACGGGGTTCTCGGGATCGGTGTAGACATCGCCGATATCGGTGCGGTCGATGCCCACGACGGCGGCGATGTCGCCGGCGCCGACTTCCTGGCACTCGGTGCGGCCCAGGTAGTCGAAGGTAAAGAGCTGCTTGACGGTAGCGGTGGCGCTGGAGCCGTCGTTCTTCACAACCAGAATCTGGTCGCCCTGATGGATGGCGCCGGAATACACGCGACCGATGCCGATACGGCCAACGAAGTTGGAGTGGTCGATGGTCACGCACTGCATGGCCAGCGGAGCGTTCTCGTCAACCTCGGGCGCGGGCATGTCGTCGATGATCATATCGAGCAGCGGATACATGTCCATGTTGCCGTCGTTGGGATCAAGGCGGGCAAAGCCATTCATGGCGCTGGCGTAGACCACGTGCTCCATGGCGAACTCAAGCTGGTCGTCGGTGGCGCCCAGGTCGGCCATGAGGTCCAGGCAGTCGTTGTAGGCCTTCTCGGGGTTGGCGCCCGGACGGTCGATCTTGTTGATGACGATCATGATCTTAAGGCCGGTGTCGATAGCGTGACGCAGCACGAAGCGGGTCTGGGGCATGGGGCCCTCAAAAGCATCGACCAGCAGCAGGGCGCCGTCGGCCATACGCAGCACGCGCTCGACCTCGCCGCCGAAGTCGGCGTGGCCCGGGGTGTCGATGACGTTGATCTTGACGTCCTTATACTCGATAGAGATGTTCTTGGCGAGAATCGTAATGCCGCGCTCGCGCTCCTGGTCGTTAGAATCCAGGACGCGGTCCTCGACCTGCTGGTTGGCACGGAAGGCGTCCGTGGCACGCAGGAGCTTGTCGACCATCGTCGTCTTGCCGTGGTCGACGTGAGCGATGATGGCGATGTTCCTCAGATTGTCTACGCGCATGTAGTTCCCCTATCTTCTATCTATATACAACCGGCACGCGTATGCGACCCGCCCAGCAACACAACGCTCAGCGGGAATATTGAGCCTTTTACCGAAAACTCGTTTATTTTAGCGATTTTAGATTAGAGGGGTTTCCTCACCTGCAGGTTCAGGGTCGCTCCACATAAAACCATCGCCGGCGCCCACACCCTCGTACAGTACGTATGCCGAAAAGCCGCTCTCGAGCGTGGTTTCGAAGAAGCTCACGAGCAGGGCGTCATGGTAGCCGCCATCGATCTCGACACAACCGGTGTAGCCGATGGCGTAACGGGCGATGCGGCCCAGGCCCTCGTCCTTAAGGCCCATCTTGTGCTCGGAGATAAAGTTGGTGGCCGCCTCCAGGCACGCCTCTTCGCCGTCCTCGTCGAGCGCCGCCAGATATCGGTTGGAAGCAGCGTCCTCGATTGCCACGACCACGCCCGGGTTCTCGCCCGCGGCCAGGTCGTCCAAGAAGGCGCCGATCAGATCGCACACCATGGCGTCGAGCTCGGCGGAGACGTTACCGGCGTCCTGCATATCCTGTGCCATCTTTAGACCTTCCCATCGAGTCCGGCGTCGTTACAGTTCCTGTGCCTCGGCGGCGATCTTAGCGGCAGCGTCGCGGGCGCGCATCATATCCATCGCGCGCTTGTCGAGCACCTTGATCTGACTAGTCAGCATTACCGCGTCGACCACACCCCAGATCACCAGGCCCGTAGAGATCGAAAACCCAAGCGCACCAACTGTACCACGAAGGCGCGAGCAGATTGCCGCGACAAGGACGGAGATGACAACCATCTTGATAAACGAGCCGCGGCGTTCACGAAGCGTGCGGGCCTGCGTCACATAGGCAATGCGAGCCGCCTCGGATGCCTCCGAGCGCATCTGGGCTTCACGCGCGATAGCCGCCGCCTCGGCAGACATGCCGCCGGCCATCAGCGAACGCTCCGCAACCTGGCCGCCCCGCATTTAGAAATCATCGGGGGAGAGCGTATGGACGAACTCGTCGAACTTCTCGAACTCCTGCTCGTCGTCAACTTCCTCGGCATGGGTAGAAACAGTGCCCAAGCGATTCATGATGTCATCCTCCACAAACATGGGAGCATTGCTGCGCACGGCAAGGGCAATGGCATCACTGGGGCGGGCGTCGATCTTGCGCTCGTCGCCATCGACCAGCACAACGATCGTCGCGTAGAACACCGGCGGCTCGGCGCGAACGATCTCGATGCGCTCGAGCTTGGCGCCCAGGGCGCTAACAGTATCGAGCAGCAGGTCATGGGTAATCGGGCGCTCGGCGCGGCCACTATCGATGCCACGGCTAATGGCAGCAGCCTCAAACGAACCAGTCTGAATGGAAAGGGAACGCAACGGCGCGGGCGAGTCCGATTTACTGCAGCGCTCGCGAAGCACGATAAGCGATGGCACGGGACCGGCGGCCATGACGATGGTCTCTATGTCGACACGAACCATGGAACACCTCCGGTACGTAGCGGTTAACACGCGGCAGGGTTGCCGCATTGAATAGCTATACTACCCAATCTTTCGCACAGCACACAAAACCAAAATGAGATTTATCGCAGACAAGAAAAAAGCCCCGAGGCAACGCCTCAGGGCTCTTCACAGTTTTGATGGTGGACCTGACAAGATTCGAACTTGTGACCTCCCGGTTATCAGCCGGACGCTCTAACCAACTGAGCTACAGGTCCATCATGGTGGAGGTTAGGGGGATCGAACCCCTGACCTCAGGCTTGCAAAGCCCGCGCTCTCCCAGCTGAGCTAAACCCCCACGGAGACAGTAATAAACACCCCAGCGGCGACTCGGCTCTCGCTGGGGTGTTTATTGCGAAAGAAAGTGGTGGACCTGACAAGATTCGAACTTGTGACCTCCCGGTTATCAGCCGGACGCTCTAACCAACTGAGCTACAGGTCCATCGCGCAAGGGATATATTAGACGAGTCGTTACGCGCGCGTCAACAACTTTTTTGAAAATCTTTGGGAGGGGTGGTCGCTGGGCTGGCGAGATGGTTTTGGTTTGCTGCTCGGACAGTCCTGCGCAAGACGAAGGCCACATTAAGTGGCCTTCTTTGCGTGCGGAACTCGCGACAAACCAAAACCACCTCGCCAGCCCAGCGACCATGGGGTCCCAAGGTTTTCAAAAAAGCGGTCGGCGCGCAGTGCGCCGACCGCCGATATATGGGGTCTGATATTTTCTACCAGCTAGGGCCTCTTACTCGTCTAGGAGATCTTCTGGCATGTCGTTGCCGTCGCCTAGATCGACAGGGGTTTCTTCGGGGGCAGAGCCGTTTTCCGTGGCTTCGCCTTCGGGCTTCTCTTTGGCGGCCGTCATGCGGGCCACGGCGCAGATGCGGTCGTTGTCGTCGACGGTCATCATCTTGACGCCCTGGGTGGCGCGGCCGGTCTGGCTGATCTCGTCGGTCTTGACGCGAATGACCGTCGCGCCCTCCGTCACGATAAACAGCTCGTGCTGCGGGCCCACCGTCTTCATGGCCGCGAGGTTACCCTTACGCTCGGTCATTTGAATGGTGTAGACGCCCTGACCGCCGCGATTCTGCTCCGGGTAGTCCGCGACCGGCGTGCGCTTGCCGTAGCCGCGCTCGGTGATGACGAACAGATCGCCGTTGCCGTTAGTGACTTCCATGCCCAGAACGCTCACGCCGTCCTTCATACTAATACCGCGAACGCCGCTGGTATCGCGGCCGGTGGCGCGCACCTGCTCCTCGGAGAACATGATCGCCTTGCCCGCGGTGGTGGCCAGGATAATCTTGTCGCCCTCGCGCACGCGGCGCACGTTCAGCAGCGCGTCGTCGTCACGCAGGTTGATAGCGATCAGGCCGTCGCGACGGCTGCGGTCATATGCGCTCATCACGGTCTTCTTGACCATGCCGCTCTTGGTGGCAAACATCAGGTACTCGTCGGCTGGGAACTCGCGGCAGCTGATGACGCTCGCGATCTTCTCGCCCTCCTCGAAGGGCAGCAGGTTGACGATCGCGGTACCGCGCGCCTGGCGCGTACCCACCGGCAGCTCGTGCACCTTCAGGCGATAGACCTTGCCCTTGCTCGAGAAGAACAGCACGTACTCGTGCGTGGACGCGATGAACATCTCGTCGATGACGTCGTCCTCTTTGAGGTTGACGCCCGACACGCCCTTGCCACCGCGCTTTTGGGCACGGTAGGCGGCCACCGGGATACGCTTAACGTAGCCGGTGTGGGTGATGGTCACGACCATATCCTCGTCGGCGATGAGGTCCTCGACATCCAGGTCCTTCTCAACCTGGCTGATCTCGGTGCGGCGCTTGTCGCCGAACTTCTTGGAGATCTCGCGCATCTCTTCCTTGATGACGCCCAGGATCTTCTCCTCGTGCGCCAGCAGGTCCTCGTAGTAGGCGATGGCGCGGCGCAGGCCGTCCAACTCTTCTTGGATCTTGTCGCGCTCCAGGCCGGTCAGGCGGCGCAGCTTCATCTCGAGGATGGCCGTGGTCTGCTCGGGCGTAAAGCCAAAGCGTTCGATCAGTCGGCTGCTGGCCTCGGAGTCGGTCTGCGAGGAGCGGATGATGCTAATGACCTCGTCGATATGGTCAAGGGCCATCAGGTAGCCCTCGAGGATATGCGCGCGGGCCTGGGCCTTCTTAAGGTCGAAGCGGGTGCGGCGGGTGACGACGTCGACCTGGTGGTCGATGTAGTGCTGCAGCATCTCGCGCAGGCTCAGGCATTTGGGAACGCCGTTGACGAGTGCCAGGTTGTTGGCGCCAAAGGTCGTCTGCAGCGAGGTGTACTTATACAGGTTGTTGAGCACGACCTGCGGAATGACGCCCTTCTTGAGCTCGATGACCAGACGGATGCCCTTCTGGTTGGACTCATCGCGCATATCCGAGATGCCCTCAATGCGCTTGTCGTTGACGAGTTGGGCGATCTTCTCCTGCAGGGTGCCCTTGTTGACCATGTAGGGAATCTCGGTAAAGACCAGGCGGCTGCGGCCGGTCTTGGTGGACTCCACATGTGCCTTGGCACGCACGGTAATGGAGCCGCGGCCGGTCTCGTAGCTCTGCTTAATGCCGGCGCTGCCCATGATGATGGCGCCGGTGGGGAAGTCCGGACCGGGCATGATCTGCATGAGCTCGTCGACGGTGGCGTCGGGGTTGTCGATCAGGTAGCAGGTGGCCTCGATCGCCTCGGTGAGGTTATGCGGGGCGATGTTGGTGGCCATGCCGACGGCGATGCCCTGGCTGCCGTTGACCAGCAGGTTGGGGAAGCGCGCAGGCAGTGCCACGGGCTCGGCGAGCGATTCGTCGTAGTTGGGCTGCCAGTCGACGGTATCCTTCTGCAAGTCACGCAGCAGTTCCATGGCGGGCTTGGCCAGGCGGCTCTCGGTGTAACGCATGGCCGCCGCGCCGTCGCCATCGATGTTGCCGAAGTTGCCGTGACCGTCGATGAGCGGCGTGCGCATGGAGAACCACTGCGCCAGGCGGACCATGGCCTCGTAGACCGCAGAGTCACCGTGCGGGTGGTACTTACCGATAACTTCGCCGACCGTCCAGGCCGACTTTTTGTGTGGGCGGTTGGGGTAGATGCCGCTCTCGTTCATCGCGTACAGGATGCGGCGGTGTACCGGCTTTAAGCCGTCGCGCACGTCCGGCAGGGCACGCGCTGTGATAACCGACATCGAATACTCGATGAACGACTGCTTCATCTCGCGACCGAACTCCGAAATCTGGAGCTGGCCGCCGTTGATGTCCTCGCCGGCCGAGGCGCCACGATCGACTTCGCCAAAGCTCTCCTCGAGCTCACCGTCGTCGTCCTCTTCCTCATCATCATCGGCATCGGGGTTATAGGCGTCCGGATCGCCGTCCTCGCCCTGCTCAGCACGGGCAAGCAGGCGCTTCAGATCATCGGGCATACCGGCATCGCCGGCCTCGCCCATACCCTCGTTGTTGTTGATATCGTCTGCCACGTTACCTCCTCTTAAGCGTCAAGGAATCGTGCATCATGTGCATGCTTCTCGATGTACTCGCGGCGATAGCCGACCTCGGAACCCATCAGCTCGCGCACGGCGCGGTCCGCCACCACGGCGTCCTCGATCGACACACGCTGCAGAATGCGGGTCTTTGGGTCCATCGTCGTCGAGGCAAGCTGTTTGGGGTCCATCTCGCCCAGGCCCTTGTAGCGCTGGACGGTATAGCCCTTGCGCTTTTTGGTGATCTTGCCGTCCTTGGCCTTGCCGTCCTCGTCGTTATCATCGGGGTTCAGGCCCAGACTCTGGATGGTATCGCGCAGGATCTCGTCTTCGGGCTGGCGGCCGTTGGGATACACGTAGTGGATCTTGTTGCGCACCTTAATGCCAAAGATGGGCGGGCAGGCAACATAGACGTAGCCGGCATCGCTCAGCGGACGCATGTACATGAAGAAGACCGTCAGCAGCAGGATGCGGATATGCGCGCCGTCGACGTCTGCATCGGTCATGATGATGATCTTGTGGTAGCGCGCCTTGGTGATATCGAAATCGCCGCCGTCGCCGGCACTCGTCGTGACGCCACAGCCGATCGCGGTAATCAGCGACTGGATGGTGTCACTCGAGAACGCGCGATGGTCACCAACGCGCTCGACGTTCAAAATCTTGCCGCGCAGGGGCAGAATCGCCTGGATGTCTCGGCGACGGCCGTCCTTGGCCGAACCGCCTGCCGAGTCGCCCTCTACGATGAAGAGCTCGGTCAGCTCGGCATCGCGCACCGAGCAGTCGGCGAGCTTACCGGGCAGGGACGCCGTCTCGAGCAGGCTCTTGCGGCGGGTCGCCTCGCGCGCCTTGCGGGCGGCATTGCGCGCCTTGCAGGCCTGCTGCGCCTTCTTGACGATCTCGCGAGCGGGCTTAGGGTGCTCCTCGAGGTAATCGGCAAGGCCGTCGGTCACGATCTTGAGCGTCAGCGCGCGCATATAGGAGCTGCCGAGCTTGGCCTTGGTCTGGCCCTCAAACTGCGGATCGGGCAGCTTGACCGAGATAACGGCCGAAAGGCCCTCGCGCACATCGTCGCCGGTCAGATTGGCGTCTTTTTCCTTGAGCAGGTTCTGCTTGCGCGCATAGTCGTTGATCACGCGGGTGAGCGCGGTGCGGAAGCCCTCAAGGTGCATGCCGCCCTCGGGGGTGTAGATGTCGTTGGCAAACGACATGACGTTCTCGCCGTAGCCGCTATTCCACTGCAGGGAAACCTCAACCTCGCCCATCTTGGCCACAGGTGCGTCCGGGTCCGATTTGCCCTCGATGTAGATAGGCTCCTTAAAGGCCTCGGGGACGTCCTTGCCCTCGTTAAGGAACTTGACGAAGTCGATGATGCCGCCCTCGTAGCAAAACTCCTCCACGTGGGGAGTAGACTCGCGCTCGTCAGTCAGCACGATTTTGAGGTTCTTATTGAGGAACGCCGTCTCCTGCAGACGGTTGTGCAGCGTATCGAAATCGTAAATGCAGGTCTCGAAGATCTCGTCGTCGGGCCAGAAGGTGACGGTGGTGCCCGTCGAATCCGAGGTGCCCACGACCTCCATCTTCTTAACGGTCTTGCCGCGCGAGAAGTCCATGTCGTAGTGGTTGCCGTCGCGACGAACCTGAACGATTACGCGCTTGGACAGTGCGTTGACGACGGAGATGTCAAAGCCGTGCAGGCCGCCCGAAACCTTATAGGCCGAGTTATCGAACTTACCGCCGGCGTGCAAGATCGTCATGACGACCTCGAGCGTCGGGATCTTTTTAACAGGGTGCTCGTCGACGGGGATGCCGCGCCCGTTGTCGACGACCGTGATGGAGTTGTCGGCGTGGACCGTCACCTGGATCTCGGTGCAGAAACCGGCCATGGCCTCGTCGACGGAGTTGACAACGAGCTCCCACACCTGGTGATGCTGTTCGATGGCGCGCGTCGAGCCGATATTCATGCCCGGGCGCTTACGAACGGCCTCGAGTCCTTCGAGAATCTTATTCTCGCCGCCATCGTAATCGTTTTCGTTTGCCACACGTCCTCCTTCAGTCAAGAAAATGTGTACAGCCTTACTAGTTTATCGTAAAAAAATACCCTCAGGAACGAGGGTATTTGGCTCTACAAGGCCACCAGATGCGATTTAAGGCTCTTTTTTGCTTTCTACGCCCTTGGCCCACTCGGCACTGGCTCTCATGGCATTCTCGAGGGCCTCGCGCAGTTTTTGGTCTTCGATGGGCGCCACTTGGCGCTCAATCTCGGTGCATTCGGCCTCACTTAGGTCGGCGTGCGGGGCCGGCGGGCGCTCGGTCGTCGCCGGGCGCAGGCGCTGCTTGGCGGCGGGCGGCGTGTGACCCGGCGCGGTGGTTTTGAACACCAGGCCGTCCACATGCGCACCGGCGCGCTCCATGCGCGCGCGGATGATCTCGCGCAACAGCGTCATTTCCTGCGTCCACGAGGGCGAATCGAGATATACCAGCAGCTCATTGGACTCGGGCAGGTAGCGCAAGCCCGTCACATGCCGCCCCTCGCGCGTGCCCGAGCACACCGCGTTCCACGCGCGATAGACCGCGCGCGACTCCTCGGCAGCCTCCATCTGCGCGCGGCGCTCAGGTGTCGCGGCCGCCAGGATGCGCTGACGCTCTGCGTTCAAAAATCCACTGAAGGCAACCGTTTCGCTCTCGCGCTCGTAATTAGCACGTCTCACCCATGCTCACCACCTTGGCTCGATCAAGCAGGTCATCGGTAAAATACCCCAGGTTGGTCGTGGTTATGACCGTCTGGATATCATCGCCGATCAGCCGCAGAAAAGCACCGCGGCGTTCGCCGTCGAGTTCGCTCATCACGTCGTCCAAAAGCAGCAACGGGGCGGTGCCCAGGACATCGCGAGCCACGGCCACCTCCGCCACCTTCCAGGCCAGAACCAACGTTCGCTGCTGACCTTGGCTGGCAAATGAACGGGCGGCGCGCCCCGCCACGGTAAACTCAATCTCATCGCGATGCGGTCCCACCAACGTCACGCCGCGGCGAATTTCCTCGTCGGCGTGCTCATCAAGGGCAGTCAGCATGCGCTCGTACGCCCAGCCCTTCAGCTCTTCGCGATCATCGACCTGGGGCAAATCCCCCAGCGTGGACGTATAGGTCACGTTGGCAGCCTCACCGGATGCCACTTGCCCGTAGGCAGTGTGCACATGGCCCGCCAGCCGGTCGAGCAGGGCCAACCGGTGCACAAGCAGGGCCGAGCCCGCGCGGGCAATCGAATCGTTCCACGCGCCGAGCATCTCGCGACAGCACCAGGTCTCCTTGAGCAGGGCGTTACGCTGGGTCACGCAGCGTCCATAGGTGCTCGCAAGATCGGCATAACGTGCGCTCAGCTGCATGCCAAAGTCATCGAGGGCGGCGCGGCGCACACTGGCGCCTCGCTTAACCATGTCCAGATGGTCGGGGCAAAACAGCACGCTCGGCAGAGCCCCGCGCACACCGGCGGCAGAGCACCTCTTGCCGTTGCGGCTAAACGAGCGCTTACCGTCCTCCACGCTCAATCCCATATCAAGCACGCGGCCGTCGCCCTCGAGCCTCAGCTCGACCTTGCACGAGCCCACGCCATCATGGACGAGCTCGGCTGCGGTCGGATGCCTAAACGAGGCGCCGCTCGTCAGCAGCTGCAGCGCCTCTATGAGATTGGTCTTTCCCGCCGCGTTGGGTCCCGCAAGTATCGTCACGCCCTCGTCCAGGGCAAGGCGATAACTATCGAAGCTGCGGTAGTGCGCGACGGAAAGATCGCGGGCGAACATGGTCATAGGGCGGTTGCTAGATGCGGACCGGCATAACCAGGTACAGGTAGTTGATCTTGTCGTAGGACTTGAAGATGCCCGCCTGCGAGTAGCTCTTGAGCTCCAGCGTGATCTCCTTCTCCTTGGACAGGGCATTGAGGCAGCCAAAGATGTAGTGGTAGTTGAAGGCGATGGTGCCCGACTCGCCCTCGGCCTCGACATCGATCGTCTCCTGCGCAAGGTCCTGGTCATTGGAAATGGAGGACAGGCCCATCTGCCCGTTCTCGACATCGATCTCGAACTTGACGGCGGGGTTGGCGCTCGCGATAACGGCCACGCGCTTGAGGGCGGCGTTAAAGGCGGCGACGTCGATCTTGACGCTCGTCACGCACGAATCGGGGATGAGCTGCTTGTAGTTGGGGTACATGCCCTCGATACGGCGCGACACGTAGGTGGTGTTGCCGGCCTCGAAGACGACCTGGGTGTCGGTAGCCCCGATCATGATGGTCGCCTGGCTGGCCATGATGTTCAGCGCGTCGTTAAAGGCGTCGGCCGGAACGTTGAGTTCAAAGGAGCCCTCGAGAGTCGAGGTCTCGACCTGCGTATCGCACACGGCCAAGCGGAAGGAATCGGTCGCCACCAGGCGCACGGTGTTGTTCTCGACCTTCATGTGCACGCCACCCAGAATGGGGCGGGCCTTGTCGGTCGAGGTGACGCGCCACACGCGGCCGACCATTTCGGACAAGATATCGGTCGGCAGCTCCACGGCACTCTCGATGGCATAGGCCGGAAACTCGGGGAAGTCATTGACATCGAGCGTGTTCAGGCGGAAAGAGCTCTTCTCGCAACCAATCAGCACCTGGCGCTCGGACAGCTCAAAGGTGACCGGGGCATCGGGGAGGGTCTTGGTGATATTGGAGAGCATCTTACAGGGGATAACCATCTCACCCTCTTCTTCGACATGCGCCGCGATGCGATGACGGATCGAGATGGTGTAGTTAGAGGTCTGGAATTCCAAGATGCCGTCTTGCGCCTTGACGAGCACGCCCGACAGGATGGGAAGGGTGGACGCCGAAGCGACACCCTTCATAACGACGCCGATGGCTTGTGTAAGCGAGCTCTGGCTGACGGTGAACTTCATCTTTTAATACCTTTCTTTAGATATAAATATCTTAATAATAGTAATAGCACTGACGAAACTGTTGATTACTCCCAAAGACGCAGGTCAGACCCAGAAAGAGAATCGACAGCAACCTGTGTGCAACGGGGGTGGTTTTCCACGTTCAAAACCTGCGCAAAACTTTTCACCACCGCGGGTTGGGTTTTAGACACCTTATGCCCATGGTTTCGACAAGTTTTCAACAGGTGTCTCTATTTCCCTACGAGCGCAGTGTAATTTTATCGCGCAGCGATTTGAGGTCTTCGGTGACGGTACGGTCTTCCTGGATCATCTTCTGGACCTTTTTGTAGCTCGTGCTGACGGTCGAGTGGTTGCGGTTGCCAAATTCGGCGCCCACCGCCGTGGTCGTCATCTCGCACATCTCGATGGCCAGGTAGATAGCGATATGGCGTGCTTTGGCGATATTGGCGTTGCGACGCGGGCCGATGAGCTCCTCGTGCGTCACGCCGTACTGCTCTTCGATGACGGACTGAACCGTCTGGACGTTGATCTTTTTGGCCGATGTGTCGAAGTACTGGCTGGCGATGGCGTCGATATCGTCAAAGGTGAGCTCCCCGCCCTCGCGCTCGCGGTCGCCCGCCTCGCCGGCGCAGCGCTCGCAAAAGCTCTCGAGTTCGCGGATGTTGGTGCCCGAGACCTCGGCCATGTGTTTAAAGTGCTCGTCGGTCAGGTGTCCGCCGTCGCCCCCATAGGCCGCCAGCAGCGAGTCGTCGCCTGCCTCGGGAGCGGCGACGATGGTGTTCTCGTAATAGCGCTGCAAGATCTTGTATTTCATCTCGTAGCTGGGCTCTGCGACCAGGCAGAGCATGCCGGCGTTGAAGCGGCTGGTCAGACGCTCGTCCATGCTCAGGTCCTTGGGGGCACGGTCTGCCGCGATGACGACCTTCTTGTTGTTGCGGATGAACTCGTCCATGAGCTGGAAAAAGTAATCCACGCTCGCGCGCTTGCCGATGATGTTTTGGATGTCATCGATGATGAGCACGTCCACGCCGTGGTACGCCTGCATGATGGGGGCGTTGCTCTTCTTTTGGCGGTCGAACTCGGTCATCAGGTCGTCCAGATATGCCTGGGAGTTGGCATACTTGACCTTGATCTCGGGCGACTTCTCGGCGAGCTCGTTTTTGATGGCAAGCAGCAGGTGCGTCTTGCCCAGGCCCGATTTGCCGTAGATGAACAGTGATGTGCATGTGCCGCGCTCGTCCGCGAGGGCGGCAAACTTGAGTGCCGAGCGATAGGCATGGCTGTTTTCGGGGCCGTAGACAAAGTTCTCAAAGGTAAATTTTGAGTTCGCGGCGAGCGGGGCTCCATCCGTATTCTGCTCGGCCGGCACGGTCGGCGCCGGTATGGGTGAAGCGGGGGTCGCAGCTTGCGTGGATTTAGTCGGCGCTCCGCCCTTCATCTGGTTCATCATGCGACGAAAATCATCGGCCGAGAGCGTGTTCTTGATTGCAATGCCCGAATCCGCGCCCGCCGCTGCGTCGTGAGCGATAGGCATGTGCGTGACGGGTGCGTTCGTTGACGTCGCCGCCGCGGTCGGCAACGGTGCCATGGTTTCACGGGAAACATCGCTGTGCTGGTGCTCGATTGTCGGCACGTCGCCTGCGGAGGTCGGTGCCGCCGGGGAAGCGGCGGGAGCCGTGGCGGGCGCCGTCGCGGCAGCGGATTCCGTTGCGGCGCCTTGCGGTGCCACGATGTCGAGCGCGATCGGTGCAAAGGCGATTTCTTCCAGATAGGCCTCAATAGTCGGCTGATGCTTTTTGAGCTGCGCGATGGCAAAGCGCGAGGGGGCCTCGATCGTGAGCGTATCTTCGGTCAGGCTTATGGCCCGCGATTGCCCCAGCATGTTGATGAGGCGTGCATCTTGGCCGTCGCGCTGGCAAAAGGCGATGGCATCCCCCAGGATGATGCTTGCTTCCTCGTCCACTGTCTCTCCCGTTCTTTAGCTCTGAGCTCGCACGCGAGCGGCGCCGAGTTCGGTCAGATGGTATTTCTGGCCATGCTTGATGACCAAGCCGGCCTGCGCCAAGTCATTGAGCGTGCGTGACCAAGTGGGGGCCGAGTTTCCAAACGCCCTCGCCAGATCGGTTGCACCGCACGCTTGATTTTGCGCCAGATAGCCCAGCGCGGCGTTGCCGCGATCGCTTACGAACACGTCCGGTTGTGGCTGCGCATACTGATTTGCTGCATTAGGATACATCATTTGAGCTGCTGGTTGTTGAGAACTCTGCATCGGCGGCATTTGCTGTTGAAAACTTTGAGGCCACTGTTGGTAAGGCTGCAGAGGCATCTGTTGGGCCCAGGGGTTGTACTGCTGCTGCGGCATCTGCTGGTACGGCTGCTGATATCCCTGCTGGTACTGCTGCGGGAACTGCTGGCCATACCCCAGTGGCGGCTTCTGCTGATATGGATATCCCCGTTGGTACGGCTGATAGCCCATTTGCTGGCCACCCGGTGCCCCCGTCGCCTGCTGCATTGCTGCTGCATCCTGATCTGCCAGCGGCATGGCCTCTGGCATGTTTGGCGTCATCGACATAGATGCCGCCTGGGGCTCTTGTGTGGGAAGCATTCCGGGCTGCTGCATCTGCCCCACGGGGGGCTGCATCTGCTGCGTTGCCATGGGCTGCTGCGCAAAAGCTCCCGGCAGGGGATATGTGGGCTGCTCCGTCTCGGGCCGCACGGCAGCACCGCGTCCGCCGGCACGCTCGATTTCCTGCACGCGTTTAGGGTTCAGGCTTACCGTAACCACGGTGCCGTTGCCCATGTTGTCCTCGATGGATACGGCACCGCCGGCGTTTTCCAAATACTCCTGCACCATGGGAAACCCTGCTCCGGTTCCACGGATATAGCGCTTCATCTTGCTGTTTGCGCTGGTAACGCCAAAGTCGAAAGCACGTTCCTTGTCGTCGATGCCGGGTCCTTGGTCAGCAAAGCGGATGGTGTCTCCGCCGTCCAGAATCGAGATGATGGGCTCGGCAAAGTGTGCGTGGATAAAGTTTTCGACAATCTCGCGGATGACCATGAGCGAGATATGGCCACCTTGTTCTTTCATGCACTGGTAGACGGTGTTGGTCGTCTCTTCCAAATACGTGCGGACATCTTGCGGATCAATGACGATCACCCGCGGTGTCGACAGCATGTCGTCATAGACGGCGATGCGCGCGGCGTACATGGCTTTTGGCGCCTGCGTGGTCGTCTGCTCGCCTTCCGCACGCTCTTCGCGCACGCCGGTGATGTGCTCGTTGTCGGGTGCCGGGTCTCCGGAATCGACCATGGTGTAAAAGTCGTCAGACATGCCGCTCGCAATCTTTCAAAAGGTTTCGAACAAATAGTAGCTCACCGTGCAACGTTTCTCATCTTTCGACAACTTTACAAAACTTGTTGAAAACTTTGGAAAACGGGCGAAAAGTTCTCAACATTGCCAACATGACCTGTTGAAAACTCGATGAAATATCGTGAAAGGTTGCCATGAGGCGCAAATTTCGGTTGTGCTTATGGGGGAACCGTGTGAACTGCGCAACCTTTTACCTTTGATTTCTTGACATTTGAACATTGATTTCCCTACAATCTTCAAGCTCACGTGTCTATATCTGCGTCCGCGTCCCCGCGGACACTCGAAATGCAGCAGGAGGAACTTAAGATGAAGCGTACGTATCAGCCTAATAAGCGTAAGCGTGCCAAGACCCATGGCTTCCGTGCCCGTATGGCCACTAAGGGTGGTCGTGCCGTGCTCGCCCGTCGTCGCGCCAAGGGCCGCAAGCGTCTCACTGTCTAGCAGCGATACACACATCTCGCATGAAGACTATTAAGTCTCGGCAAGATTTCGAGCATGTGTTCAGTCAGGGGCGTCGTTTCAATCACCCTCTGATTCGAATGACCATATGTGAATCGGTTGGCGAAGGCGACTCCGGAAGGGTCGCCTTCGTTGGTGCTAAGCGACTCGGTTGTGCCGTCGTGCGCAACCGATCTAAGCGTGTGATGCGCGAGGCCGCCCGCAGCTGCGGATTTCCCGTTGCGGGTTATGACATCATCTTGTTTGCAACTCCCAAGACGAGGGTTTCCTCGCCGCAGGAGATGGACAAGGCGTTGCGTTCGCTTATGAAGCGCGCCGGCGTTGCCGGGGAGGAGCGATGAGCAATCACGTTTTGCGACGTGTTGCCATCGCTCCTATTCGCATATATCAACAGGTTATTTCGCCCTTATTGCCTGACGCCTGCATTTATTACCCAACGTGCTCGCAATACGCCATCCAGGCGATTGAGAAGCACGGTGTTTTGAGAGGCTGCTGGCTTGCCGTGAGGCGCATCGCTCGTTGCAATCCCCTGCACGTCGGCGGTTATGACCCTGTGCCCTAGCGGGCACTCGCTATCGGAGGAAAACTTACATGTGGGATTGGATCGTTAACATCCTTTTCGAGCTGCTCAAGCTCATCCAGACCTTTGCGGTCGACTGGGGCCTGTCCATCATCATCCTGGTGGTCATCATCCGTCTGCTGCTGACGCCGCTTATGCTCAAGTCGACCAAGTCGACGGCTCGCATGCAGGTGCTGCAGCCCAGGATGCTCGAGATCCAGGAGCGCTATGCCGACGATCCCCAGCGTCAGGCCGAGGAGATGCAGAAGTTCTACAGCGAGAACAAGTTCAACCCCATGGCTGGCTGTCTGCCGCTGCTGATTCAGATGCCTATCCTGTTCGCCCTGTTTACATTGCTGCGCAACCTGCCGCAGTACTTTAACGACGGCACGTTCTCGTTCTTCAACATCCTGCCCGACCTGACCACCACGCCGAGTGCTTCCTTTGCCGATGGCTTTATGGTTGCACTGCCTGCGCTGGTTTGCCTGATCCTGTTCGCCGTCCTGACCCTGATTCCGCAGCTCTATATGTCGCGCAACCAGACCGGCCAGCAGGCTCAGAGCATGCGTATGATGGCCGTTGTCATGACGGTCATGATGCTTTGGATGGGCTGGAGCCTTCCCGTTGGTGTTCTGCTGTACTACGACGTCTCGTCTGCTTGGCAGGTTATCCAGCAGATTTTTGTGACGCAGAAGGTCATCGACAAGGCGAAGGCCGATGAGGAGGAGCGTCTTAAGAACGCTCCGCTGCAGGTTGAGGTCACTCGTCGAGAGAAGAAGCCGCGCCCGCACAAGAAGAAGTAGTGGGATATCAATCTTATTTAGGTACCTAACTTTTGGAGTACGTTATGTCTGAAGAGATCATCGAGGATATGCTTGAGGAGGTTGCCCCGCAGGCCGCGGGCGATTATCCCGAGATTGCACAGCGCTACAAGGCTGGTGAAGAGCTGACCGATGAGGAGCTCGACACCATTGCCGATGTTGCTATTTCCATCCTGCGTTCCATCCTTTCGCACTTCGATGCCGCCAACTCTCCTATCGATGAGTATGAGGGCGACGAAGGTGAGCTGATTTTGGATGTAACGGCTCCCGACCTTGCTGTTCTCATTGGCCGTCATGGTCGCACCCTTGATGCCCTTCAGGTTATGTTCTCTTTGTTGGTGAGCCGCAAACTTGGCTTTAGGTATCCGGTTGTAGTGGACGTCGAGGGATACAAGAGCCGCCGTCAGGACAAGGTTGCCTCCATGGCTCAGTCTGCTGCCGAGCGTGCCATTCGCACTCATAAGAGTGTTTCGCTTCCGCCCATGAATGCCTACGAGCGTCGACTGGTTCACATTGCACTTCGTGGCAATGATGCCGTCGATACTCATTCTGAGGGTTCTGACCCTGATCGCCATGTGGTGATTGTTGCTCGATAATCTACTCGAGTTTATGCTAAGGGGACGTGGTTTCCACGTCCCCTTTTTTTGTCAAAAGTTCTCGATATGCTGATTTTTGTCAGAAAGGAGCTTTCGTTGTTAGTACTTACTGATCAGCAAGCTGACGAGATGTTGAGTCGTCTAGCTTTCTATTGCAAAGAGTATTCCTTGAGCGTAACTGATGTTGAGCTGAGGAAATGTATTCAGCATTTGGATTTGGTTCTAGAAACAAATAAGACAACCAATCTCACCCGTATTCTTAACGTAGAAGATGCTGCAGTACTTCATATCCTCGACTCACTTATTTTGCTCCCCTATATCAACAAGGCTCCTGAGGGAGCTTTGCTCGATATGGGAACAGGTGCGGGCTTCCCTGGTATTCCATTAACCATAACCACGCATCGTAAAGCTACTTATATTGACTCTGTTGGCAAGAAGGTTGATGCGGTAAATTCCTTTGTCCATGCTCTTGGATTGAAACATGCCCATGCGGTTCATGATCGTCTTGAAGAATATGCTCGGAGCCATAAGAAGCAGTTCTCTGTTGTAACCGCCCGCGCACTGGCCCCTCTACCGATTCTTGTTGAGTATGCGGCTCCGTATCTGAAGGATGGAGGGCTATTTGTTATAACCAAGGGCAATCCTTCGGATGAGGAGCTTGCTTCCGGCATGTCAGCAGCTAAGATTTGCGGCTTCACTTTGCTTCTGAATGACGCAATTGATTTGCCTGAAGGCTTGGGTCACAGGGAGTTCATTGTTCTTAAGAAGAGTCATCCAGCATCCGTTTCATTGCCTCGTGCAAATGGCGTGGCAAAGAAGAATCCGCTTGCCTAGATGTTTCACGTGAAACATAATGGATACTAACAACTTGCAGTGTTTCACGTGAAACATGGCGGTTGATATCGATTCGGAATGTTTCACGTGAAACATCCTCCGTTTGACAGCTTTAATACACACCAGGAGGGACCGTGGGATTTCGCGACGTTAAGCGTTCAAAGAGCGCAAAAGACACGCGTATCATTGCAATCATCAATCAAAAAGGCGGCGTCGGTAAGTCAACGACGGCTGTAAACCTTGCAGCAGCACTGGGTGAGCAGGGTCGTAAGACACTGATTGTCGATTTTGATCCGCAGGGAAACAGCACCAGTGGATTCGGAATTGAAAAAGAAGACCTTGATCACTGCATCTATGATGCATTGTTGAATGATGTGCCGGCAGAATCACTTGTTCTTGATACAAATTGCAAAAAGGTATTCGTGATTCCAGCTACAATTCAGCTTGCAGGCGCCGAAATTGAGCTCGTAAGCGCAATTGCACGTGAAACCCGCCTCAAAGATTTGCTTGAGCCGATTCAGGACGAGTTCGATTTTATTTTCATTGACTGTCCTCCTTCGCTCGGCCTGCTTACTATCAACGCTTTGACCGCAGCAGACAGCGTTTTGATTCCGATCCAGTGCGAATATTACGCACTCGAGGGCGTTACGAAGCTGCTTGAGTCAATGAAGATGGTCAAATCGAGGCTGAACAAGGGCTTAGACACCTATGGTGTGCTTATGACCATGTATGACTCGCGTACTTCACTATCGAATCAGGTTGTTGAGGAGGTTCAATCGTACTTTGGTGATAAGGCGTTTAAGACGCTAATCCCCCGTACGGTTAAAATCTCCGAAGCTCCGTCTTTTGGGGAACCGGTAATTACCTATGCACCTCAAAATAAGGGTGCAAAAGCATATATGAACCTTGCAAAAGAGGTGATCAAGCGTGCCTAGTGTAAAGAAACGTGGCGGATTGGGACGTGGACTGAATGCTTTGGTCTCAGAGGCCGAGTATGAGACCGGTGGTTCGGCTGCATCGGCTTCAAATGCTGCATCTGAAACAAAACTACCTATTGAGGATATCGTTCCCAACCCTAATCAGCCGCGAATTCACTTTAACGAAACTGAACTTCGCGAGTTGAGCGAGTCAATCCAAGAACATGGCGTTTTGCAGCCGCTTTTGGTTCGCAAGCATGGAAACGGCTATGAGATCATCGCTGGTGAGCGTCGTTACCAGGCGTCAAAGCTTGCTGGCCTTGAAGAATTGCCAGTCATCATTAAAGAGGTAAATGATGAAGAGATGCTGGCTCTTGCTCTCATCGAAAACCTTCAACGTTCAGATCTGAATCCCGTCGAAGAGGCTAAGGGCTATCGACAGCTCATCGATGCCAGCGGTATGACCCAGGAGGCATTGTCGAAGGCAGTAAGCAAGTCACGCTCTGCAATTACAAACTCGCTGCGTCTTCTCGATCTCCCCGAAGTAGTTCAGCAGATGATTTTTGAGGGTAAACTTACTGCTGGTCATGCACGTGCGATTCTTGCAGTTCCCTATGAGGATGCTCGAATTCGACTTGCAGAGAAGGTTGTTGCAGAGGGCCTTTCTGTAAGAGCGACAGAAAATCTTGCTCCGTTGTTTTCTGCCGGAGAGACACCTAAGACGCCGAGGCCTGCAACCCCTCAGTCTTTTAAAAAGGCAGCCCGCGTGCTTCGTCAGGTTTTTAATACCAACGTGCGTGTGAAGAGCTCGCGTGGAAAGAATAAGATTGAGATTGAGTTTAAAGACGAGGAAGAGCTCTCTCGTATTCTTGGCGAAATGATTCAGTTTGATCAAGGAGGCCAAGATGAGGAATAGAATTTTAACTGCGATTGCATTGGCGACGACTGTCGCGGCTGGTGCCTTTGCTGGCTATAAGATCGCGACAGACGATGAACTTCGAGGTCGTTTGCTTCGTAGTGCGCAAGATATTGTCGATACATCCAAGAAGAAAATGGATGTTATGACAGAAGATGTTGCAATGCGTACTGCTCAGGTAACGAAGAATCCCAAGATTAATCAGGGTTGGGTCAGCAACCAATGGGAAAATGTAGGCTATTAGGTACCTAACAATTACTTAGCATATTGTGATGGGTCCTTGTCTGATTCACGAGACAAGGACCCCTTATTTTGGCCGTAAAAATGGGACCAGTAGCAGCTGATTCAAAATTAAGGTCAATAAATGAAACGACCCCGGTTGCATATCCTGCAACCGGGGTCGTTCGATGTTTCACATGAAACGTTTTGGGGTGCGACTCCCCTATGCGTTCTTCTGAACTTTGAAGCGCTGCTTCAGCTGTCCGCAAGCGGCGTCAATATCGTTACCACGGGAGTTACGAATCGTTGTCTCGATGCCACGGGACTCAAGGCGACGCTGAAGATCCTCAACCTTATGAATCGGCGACGGCTTGAGCGGGCTACCCTCGATGTCGTTAAGCTGAATGAGGTTAACGTGGCACAGCGTTCCCTCGCAGAAGTCGCAGAGCGCCTGCATCTCGGGATTCGTATCGTTGACGCCTTCGATCATGGCATACTCATAGGTTGGGCGGCGGCCGGTCTTCTCGGTGTAGAGCTGAAGCGCTTCGTGAAGGCGAAGCAGCGTGTACTTCTTAACACCGGGCATGAGCTTATTGCGCGTCGACTGGATGGCGGAATGCAGTGAAACAGCAAGCGTGAACTGCTCGGTGATGTCGGCAAATTTGCGAATACCGGGAATAACGCCACTGGTAGAGACGGTGAGGTGACGAGCGCCGATACCGATGCCATCGGGGTCGTTGAGGATTCGCAGCGCCTTGAGAACCTCGTCGTAGTTGGCAAACGGCTCGCCCTGGCCCATGAAGACAACGCTCGTGGCGCGCTCGCCAAAGTCGTTGGATACATGAAGTACCTGGTCGAAGATCTCTTGAGCGGTCAGAGAGCGCTTGAGGCCGTTGAGACCGGTAGCGCAAAAGGCGCAGCCCATGCCACAGCCAGCTTGGGTGGAAACGCAGACGGAAAGCTTGTTACGACGGGGCATGCCGACAGTCTCGACGGAAACGCCGTCGTGGTACTCGAGCAAATACTTGCGAGAGCCATCTTTGGAAACCTGCTTGGTTAGTTCAGTCGGCGTGTCAAAGGCAAAAGCCTCTTTAAGCTGCTCGCGGAAAGCCTTAGGAAGGTTTGTCATATCGTCAAACGAACAAACGTTCTTCTCAAAGACCCATTCGATGAGCTGCTTCGCGCGGAAGGCTGGCTGGCCAAGTTCGGCCACGAGCTCGCGAATATCGTTTTGGCTCAAGTCGCGAATGTCCTGAGATTTAGTCCTGGGATTCATGGAAGCCTTTCGATTTTGGGGAAACGTAGAGGGTATCGCTACAATATGGTATCAGCTGCAGAAATTATAGAGGAGGAGTCTGCCCATGCCGGGTAAAAGCCTAGAGAACATGCACGTAGCGGTCTTGGCGGGCGGTCATTCCGCTGAGCGCGAGATCTCGCTCAATTCGGGAAAGAACGTCGTGGTTGCCTTGAAGGAGGCCGGCTACACTTCGGTGGAGCTGCTCGACACGGCTGCCGATGATTTTATGGTAACCATGGCGAGCGGCGGCTTTGACGTGGCGTTTATCGCCATGCACGGTGCCGGCGGCGAGGATGGTGCCATGCAGGGCGCCATGGAGACCCTGGGTGTCCCCTACACGGCCTCGGGCGTGCTTGCCAGCGCCTGCGGTGCCGACAAGGAGGTCTCTAAGCTCTTGTACGCCAAGGCGGGCATCCCCATTGCCCCCGGCCTCGCGCTCGAGGTGGGCGATGAAGTCGATATCGATCATATCGTCGAGGTTTGTGGCGAGCGCTGCTTTGTGAAGCCGGCCGTCAACGGTTCCAGCTATGGCATTTCCCTGGTCCATGAGCCCTCCGAGCTGCCCGCGGCAATCGCCAAGGCGTTTGAGTACGGCGACAAAGTGCTGGTCGAGAAGTGCATCGAGGGTACCGAGATCACCGTCGGCGTGTACGGCGAGGACGACGTGCGCGCTCTGCCGATTGTCGAGATTCGTAAGCCCAAGGACTGCGAGTTCTACGATCTGGACGTGAAGTATGTCGACCCTACGGACATCCATCGCATTCCGGCGCAGATTTCACCCGAGAATTACACTCGCGCTCAGGAGCTCGCCTGCGCTGCTCACAAGGCCCTCGGTTGCCTGGGTATCTCGCGCAGCGACTTTATCGTGAGTGAGGACGGCCCCGTCATCCTCGAGACCAATACCATTCCCGGCATGACCGATACGTCGCTGTATCCGGATGAGATTCGCCACACCGACGACATGACGTTCCCGCAGGTCTGTGACAGCCTGATCCGTATGGGCCTTCGTCGAGCGGGCATTGCATGCTAATCGAGGACGCGGTTTCGTCAGGAACGCCGCAGTTTGTCATCGACTCCTATGCCACGCTTGCCGAACGCGCCAAGACGCAGTCCTTCGGCCTTATCGAGGAAGATGTGATTGTCCTCGATACCGAGACCACAGGTCTTTCGGTGCAGGACAACGAGCTGATCGAGATCTCGGCGGCCCGTCTTTCGGGCCGCGAGATCGTCGACCGCTTCGATACCTTCGTGCATCCCAAACAGCTGATTCCCGCCGAGATTACCGAGCTCACGAGCATTACAAATGCCGATGTGGCAGATGCCCCGTCGGCCGTTGAGGCCGTCGCCGCTCTCGCCGATTTTGTCGGTGGTTGCCCGGTGATCGCACATAACGCCACGTTCGACCGCTCGTTTATCGAGTCGGTCAAAGGCGGTGTCAACGTGAGCGATATTTGGATCGATTCGCTGGCGCTGTCGCGCATCGCGCTTCCTCGCCTGGCCTCGCACAAGTTGTCTTTTATGGCCGATCTGTTTGGCTGTGACTCGGTATCACACCGTGCCAATGTGTGGCGTAGGGCGCGTGTTGCTCGTGGCGCTCACCGACTTGCCCCAGGGCCGCATGGCGCGCCTAGCAGACATGCATCCGGATGTGCCTTGGTCCTATCGTCCTATCTTCTCATTCTTGGCAGGGCAGAACCCTGGTTCTATCTTCTCTCTCAGCGCCGCTCGTGCTGACGTTCTCAAGGCCGATCGCGCCGACGATCGGGTGGACGCCGACGAACTGCCGGTCCTCAAGATGCCGAGTCGTGAGGAGATTGAGGCAGACTATGCGCCGGGTGGCCTGGTCAATCGCATGTATCCCACTTACGAGCCGCGTGATGAGCAGATCGCGATGGCGCTCGAGGTCCGCGATGCGCTGGTCACGGGCACTCATCGTGTAATTGAGGCGGGCACGGGCGTCGGCAAATCGATGGCCTATCTGGTGCCTTTTGCCGAGGCAGCGCGCCGTAACAACATCACGGTTGGTATTGCGACCAAATCGAACAATCTTGCCGACCAGCTCATGTACCATGAGCTGCCCAAACTTGCCGAGCAACTGGACGGTGGTCTGTCATTTTGCGCTCTCAAGGGCTATGACCACTATCCGTGCCTGCGCAAGCTTGAGCGCATGAGCCGCGGCCAGGTCGAGATTACTACCAAGCGCGATCCGGCGGACACGCTCACGGCGGTCGCGGTCATTATGGCGTACGTCTGCCAGTCAGCCGATGGCGACCTCGACTCGCTCGGCATTCGGTGGCGCAGCGTCAACCGCCCCGACTTTACGACGGCCTCGCGCGAGTGCGCTCGTCGCCTCTGCCCGTTTTTCCCTGATAAATGTTTGGTTCACGGCGCTCGGCGGCGTGCGGCGCATGCCGATGTGGTGGTCACCAACCATTCCCTGCTGTTCCGCAATGTCGCGGCCGAGGGCAGGATTTTGCCTCCGATTCGTCATTGGGTAATCGACGAGGCCCATTCCATCGAGCGCGAGGCGCGCCGCCAGTGGGCGCGCGTGGTGTCGGCGGACGAGTCACGCGTTCTGTTTGAGCGCCTGGGTGGCTCGAGCACCGGCGCGCTAAGCCAGGTTTCCCGTGATTTGGCAACCTCCGAGGGCTCTACGCTCTATCTGGGCCTTGCTGCCAAGGCGACGTCGACAGTTGCGCGCGCGAGCCTGGCAATCGCCGACGTGTTCGATGGCGTTCGCGAGCTCGGTCGCCGTGCCCGTGGGGGTTATGACAATGCCAATCTATGGATTGGCCCCGAGCTGCGCGAATCTGACGACTGGCATGATTTCTTACAGTCGGCCTACACTGCCATCGACGCATTGGAACAAGCTGACAGGAGCGTCGACGCGCTGGTGCAAGCCGTCGCCGCCGACAAGCCCGAGGTTGTTGTCGACCTGGGTGATATCTCGCGCCGCCTGCACGAGCTTGCCGAGAACCTCAAACTCATCATTGATGGCACCGATGAACACTACGTGTATTCGCTGCAGGTCAATCGCAGACTGCGCGCCGGCGGAGAGTCAATGACTGCAGAGCGCATCGACATTGGCGAGGCTTTGGCAACCGAGTGGCTGCCCGAGGTTCACACGGCTATCTTTGCCTCGGCGACCATGACGGTGTCCAAAAGCTTTGAACACTTTAACCACGCGGTCGGCCTCGATCGCATCGGCGCTTCAACATCCTCATCGTTGCACTTGGACTCGAGCTACGACTTCGATTCGAACATGGCTGTAGTCGTTGCGGGCGATATCCCCGATCCGCGCGATCGTGAGAGCTATCTTACGGCGCTCGAGCGCGTGCTGGTCGACGCCCATCTTGCCATGGGCGGATCGGTGCTCACACTGTTTACCAATCGGCGCGACATGGAAGACCTGTACGCCCGCGTTGAGCCCAAGATGGCCCGTGCGGGTCTGGAGCTCAACTGCCAGCAGCGCAACTCATCTCCTCGTCGCCTGCGCGACCGGTTTATCAACGAGCCGGCTTCGTCGCTTTTTGCTCTTAAGGCCTTCTGGGAGGGATTCGACGCCAGCGGCGAGACGTTGCGCTGCGTCATCATTCCCAAGCTGCCGTTCTCGAGCCCCACGGACCCGCTCTCGTGCGAGCGCAACCTGCGCGAAGACCGCGCTTGGGCGCGCTATTCGCTGCCCGAGGCGGTGCTCGAGGTCAAGCAGGCGGCCGGCCGCCTTATCCGCTCGTCGACCGATTGCGGCGTGCTGATTCTGGCCGACCCGCGCCTGGTGACGAAGGGCTACGGAAAGAAGTTCTTAACGTCGCTGCCCACGAGCTCCTACCAGCGCATCGAATCGGCGCAGATCGGGCACTATCTGCAACTGTGGCGTGCACGCCACGAGCGGCGGCGCTAAAGCGGACAGACGAGGGTTTTTGCCATATCGCACAGATGCTTTGACAGGGCGGGGTCATCCAAGATGCGGATGGCTCCGCCCGCTGCGATTACCTGGCTCAGTAGCCAACGCTCGGAGCCGTAATGCACGGTTACCATTACCATGTCTGCCCCGCTGCGCTCGATTAGGGTGATGCCGGCCCAGTCCAGATGTTCCGCCATATCGAATGGCATCAAGAGCTTTGCGCTACGCTGCGTCCGGGCAAGGGAATCGTGGAGGGATGCGACGTCCGGTGCGTGAGACACGACGGAGTCTTCCGTCAAGGTGAGTCCCTCGATTTTATCCATGCGATAGGTGCGCTGCTCATCGACTGCGATGTCCCAGGCAATCAGGTATGTTTGGTCGCCGTTTGCCGTAATGCGCAAGGGGTCGACCAGACGCTCGCGTGGCCGTGCATCGTCCGTCGAACGATACGAGATGCGGCAGCGAACGCCGTCCTGAATGGCACAGCTCAGCTGCTGCCAGTGCGACCCGTGGTTGACGGTGTCAAAGACGCGCTGGTTATAGCCGAGCTCTTCGGGTAGAAGAGCATGTCGAATCCGAGCTGCCGCCTGGGGCTCGATCCCCAACGATTCAAGTTCATGGTTGAGCACGGCGCCCTCGGCGGCACTCAGACGCAGCGGTAGCACGCGCCCGGCGTCACCGGTGAGGACCACACGCTCGCCGCGGCATTCGCAGATGATGCGCGCGCCCGATTCTCGGTCCGCGAGCGTCGAGACGATCTCAAGAATCTCGTCGAGCGACACCCCCGTGATGTCAAAGCGACTGCAAATCTCGGTTCGTGTCATGCCGCTCTCGCCGACGGCGTAGAGGGCCTCCATGATGTCGATGGCGCGCGAGAGTCTCTGCTCGCTGGTGAGTTTACGCACGGGCATGCTCGTGCACCGTCCTTTCTATGAGGTGGTTCCACGCCTGCTTGAGCGATTTGGGGGCCATGGGCCTCATGCCGTCCATGGCGTGGGCCATGCAAAATGAGGCGGCGGCTTCAAGGTCACGCACGTCAACGGTCCAGGTCCATCCCGCATCGGTGTGTGCGAGCTCACCTCGCCCGCGCGTGAGGCCGTTGATCATATCGATCTGCGTCTGAGGGGCGAACGAGAACGTGGCTGCAACGGGCGGTCGGTCGACAAAATCGAATTCAAAGAACAGATAGTCGTTGAGATTGAAGTCTGCAGGGATGGCGTAGGCCTTCGAAGGACGCCAAGCGCGAACGATACGGTCGCAGCGGAATGTCCTGATGTCGTCGGTGGCATTGTCGAGGCCGCAGAAGTACGCCACGCCCTCGCGCTCGAACATGCCGTAGACGCAGACGGTACGTTCTTTCTGCTCGCCGCGTCCGTTCTGATATAAAAACCGCAGCGCGCATCGCTCGGCAAAGGCGCTCCATACCGCATCGACGGTGGGAGAGCGGCGGATCGGTGCTTCGTCCACCGCCGACATGCCGGTGAGGTAGGCAATTTTGGAGCGAATATCGGCAAGCGGCGCGGCAAAGGTGGAAGAGCCGGCCGCTAGCGTCTGGTCGATGGCGTTGAGTAGGATGTCGGCGTCGTCTGCGGTGATGAGGCCACCTGCTGCAAACGTGTGCTCGCGGTCGATTGTCCACGAGCTTTCCTCGGTCTCCTGCGCGCCGGTGGGGCGAACCTCCTTGATTAAGATGCCGCGTTCGAGCAGTTTGTCACGATCGCGTCGAAACTTGCGCTTATCCGAGTCGATATTGCCCGAGCCATATCCCAGGTCAGAATCCAAGACGATCTGCTCGGTCGTCAGCGGTTCGGGGGAGCTATTGAGCACAAAGAAAAGATTGAGGATGCGCTGAGCCGTTTTATCGAAACTGGGCTCCGAATTCCCCTTTTTAATTGTCTCGGTCGTGTCGCTTGCCGTCATAGAGTCCTCGCATGAGAAGGTGGTTTGCTGCCATGATTTTAGTCCGATATGGAGATTAGGCTATATCCTTGTCCGCTCGGGGCGTTAAGATGGCCCGAATTCGGTCGTTTGCGCTCGCTCGGGGTATACTTTCGACTATATACGGTTCTAATGTGCATGCATTGGGCCTATTTGTCGGATTATGGATGTGGAGCGCACATGGCGAACACCCAGAACTATATTAACCACCTGCTGCAGAACACCGGCATTACGCCGGCATGCAGCGAAGAAGAGCGCTTGGCTGCCGAGGATATCGCTCAGATCTTCCGCAACCACGGCTTTGATCCCGAGGTTCAGGAGTTCAATGCCCCGGCGCCCAGTAGATTGGCATTTGCCGTTACCGGTATTCTTGCGTTTGCCGGCGCCCTGCTGATGGGCATCGGCGCCGGTATCGGCTTGGTCGGCACCTTGCTGGCTATTGTCGGCGCCGTTCTTTACGTGCTCGAGCGCACGGGCCACCCCGTGGTTTCGCGTCTGGGCAAGACGGGCGTGAGCCAAAATGTCATCGCCTACCACAAGGCCTCGGGCCCGCTCGCGTCCCCGCGTAACCGCCCGGTGGTCGTTGTCGCACACTACGACTCTCCCCGTGCTGAGCTGCTCGCCCGCGAGCCCTATGCTTCGTATCGTGCGCTCATCGCCAAGCTGTTGCCCGTTGCCACGGTTGCCCCCGCTGCCGTTGCCATCCTGCGTATCCTGCCGCTCCCCGGCGCGCTCAAGGTTCTGCTGTGGATTGTCGCGATCCTCGCTTCCCTCGTTGCACTTGCCAACGCGGCAAACATCATCTCTAACCGCCATATTCTTCCCTATACGTCCGGCGCGGTGTGCAACAAGTCTTCTGTCGCCGCTATGCTCGGCGTTATGGACAACGTTGCTCCCTTCCAGGGTGAAAACGAGTTTCCCGACGATGTTCCGTTCGATACCTATTTTGGGGAGCAAAAGCGTCGTGCCGAGGAAATGGCGCGTGCAGCGGCGGAGTATGCCGCGGCCCAGCAGCAAAACGACTACGGTAACACCATCGAGTACGAAGAGCCTACCTACGCCGAGGACGAGTTCGGTCAGCCGATTGCTCCCGACGCTCAGACCGAACCCGAACAGGGTGAGGCTTTCGACGAGCAGATCGAGGGCTTTGAGGGTGCGTCTGCCGACGAGACGCTGATTGGCGCCATCGTGCCCGAGGATCAGAATCAGGCTGTCCAGGCTGAAGAGTTCAATGACGAGGTTTCCGCTGCCGAGCCGGTGGAGGAGCCTGTCGCGGCCGAGCCCGAGCCCAAGCTCTATCGCAATGCCGCCGGCAACATCCGCTTTGGTTCGGATGCCATCCGTGCGCTCGGAATGCTTCCCGAGTCCTGCACGCTCGATTACGAGGAGGGCGAGGAGCCGACGTTTGAGCCCGAGCCTGCCCCCGTCGTGACTGCGCCTGCGCCCGCTGTCACCGTGGATGATGAGTCTGCCGCGGTTACCGCTGCCGTTGCCGAGCCCGAGGCAGTGTCCGCGTTCGATCCCGCGGCAGGACTGGACATTTTGGCTCCCGCCGCGCCGGCGCAAGACGTTACGGACGAGTCTGACGACGATTACGTTGAACAGCCGAGGCGCGTGTCTTACGAGAGCGATACTGATTTCTCGGCCGAGATTCCCGCGGCAACGCCCCATGCCGACATTGCATCGGCGTTCTCGTCGATTGGCGCCAGCGCTTCCAACTTCTTTAAGGGTGCGCTTGCAAAGGGCAAGAAATTTGTCGACGATTTCGAGGGGAAGCGCGCTGCCGCACGCGAGGCTGCCGAGCAGGAGGCTATCGCTCAGCAGCAGGCAGCCGAGGCGGCACGTGAGCTCGCGGCGCAAGAGTTCGAGCAGAACGAGGCTATGCAGTCCGTGCCCGTCGACGCCGCCGAAGCTACAACGTCTTTCGAGGCCCAGCAGCACGTCGATAGCACCATGTCGTTTGATGCCGCGCAGTTCGATTCCACGATAACGTTTGAAAAGCAAGGCACCGCGATTGCCGAGCCCCTTCCTGCTTCCGATGAGCAGGACGACGTGGCAGACGATGACGAGCCCATTGATGCTGCCGAAATTCAGGATGCTGCTGAGGACGAGCCCGTCGAGGCCAACTCTGACGAAGAGCAGTACGCGGTAGCCGAGCAAGATGATTCGACCGAGGTCGAGCAGGAGGAAGTGTCTGCGGTTTCCGAGACTCCCGAGACGGATGAGTCGAGGCCTTACTCCACGCAGATTTTCACCATGCCGACCCCGAGTGGTTCCGGTGCCACGGTTGCCAATGTTGCTCCCACCCAGGACGAAACGGTCGATTCCCTTATGGCCCAGATTTCCTCCCAGGCATCGCCGCGTCCGCAGATGAATGTTCCCGATCCGGCGTCGGCACCGTCGCCTGCACCTTCCTCGTCTCCGCTGGCTTCGGTCCCCGATCCGTCGCTGCCGTCTATGAAGCAGGCAAACGTTGCGTCTCGCACGTCGCTGTTCGACCTTCCCGATCCCTCTGCCCAGGTCAACGACCCCTTTGCTACCGCCCAAGGTCCCGAACCCACATCGGCACCCGTTGCGCCTCCTATGCCCGTCGCGTCGGGCGCGCAGCCGATCGAGACCATTTCAGCTCCCGCCCCGGCGGCACCCAAGTCTCGTAAGCGCGGCCTGGGCGGTCTGTTCGGTCGTAAAAAGAAAAACGAGCAGGACAGCATGAGTGACTGGCTGGGCGTCGAAGACGATTACGATGCCAAGAAGTCCGGTCGCGGCATCGGTTCGTGGGATAATTTCGAGGACGATAACGATGGCTGGAAGGGCGGC
The DNA here is from genome assembly GCA_905213725.1 of Collinsella aerofaciens. Classification (GTDB taxonomy): domain Bacteria; phylum Actinomycetota; class Coriobacteriia; order Coriobacteriales; family Coriobacteriaceae; genus Collinsella; species Collinsella aerofaciens_BZ. Next base: position 6,483 of record CAJMJM010000003.1, on the reverse strand, counting down.
GCTACGTCTTCCGACGGCGCTTCTTCCGAAGATATGCTCTCGGCTGTCGCCTCTATGGGCGATGATGAGCTGCTCGGTCACGATATCTGGTTTGTGGCAACGGGCGCCTCGGATTGTGATGGCGCCGGCATGAAGGCCTTCTTGGCTTCGCATCGCGATAAGCTCCGCGGCGTATTCTTTATCAATCTTGAATCCGTCGGCGCCGGTAGGCTTTCGGTGGTGACGGTTGAGGGCGAACAGCAGCTGCTCAAGGGCGATCGCCGCATCATGAACCTGGTCAGCAAGGTGTGCAAGTCGTTCCATGTCGATTGTGGCGCGCTCGAGATGCCCTATGCCAAGACCGATGCCTATGCCGCGCTCGAGGCGAGCCGCCGAGCCCTCACTATCGCCGGCGTGGACGGCACGCGTCTGGCTTGCGCTCGTACCGAGGACGACCTGCCCCACAATGTCAACCCGACGAACATTGCTACGGTATCCGAGGTCGTGACCGAGGTTATCCGCCGTTCGTAGACGGAGCTCTAAGGAGTCAACGTGTTTTCGTATATTAAGCGCCATTGGCCTGTCTACGTGATTTTGACCTTGATTGCCATTGCGTTAGGATTTGGGGCTGCCTACATCGTGGGTGCAAAGGGTTCGACCCCCGCCTCCGCAATCAGCGAAGAGGTGGAGCAAGAACAGAGTACGGGTGCCGATGGGATTCCTGAGTCCGAGCAGGCAATCGTTGATGGTGGATCTTCGTCTGCAGAGTAGATACGGCGATTTACATGATTGAAAGCGGGTGAGCCAGGGGACTGGCTCGCCCGCTTTTTCATCGCGCTAGCGCTTCTTTGGGATCGACCTAAGGCGAGCGAACCATAGGGCTGCGGCACCCGAGGTCAGGAGCGCGGTGATGCAAGCGGCGATGGGAACTGATCCTGTTGCCGGTAGGTCCTGCGGTAGGGTACAGCGTTGAATAACGCTGTCCTCGTCATGTGACTCAAGTTTATCGCCGCCACCATTGCGGCAAAGATCGACGCGCGCGCTGTTGGTGAGTGCGGTTTGGGGCGTATAAGCCGACGTCGCCTGCATGTGCACGATTGCGCCCCGAGCGTCTGTGCCAAGGATTGCTTTGGCATCGTCAAGGTCGTCGTGCTCATCTTTGAGATCATCGCGGGTCCAAGAATCCGCATCGCTTCGAGTCGTAAAGCCGGCGGCTACCGCACCGTATTCAATGCGAATGCCCGTTACGACGGTATTGGACGCAAGGTCGAGTTCTTTCGCCTCGAGTGTGGTGGATTCCGTGGTCGAGACATCCGCCTTCCAGAGGTGCCAGCCGTCGTAATCGACGAGGCGGCAATCCTCACCCAGACTTTCCTTTACTTCGTCGGACTCAAGCCAAGGATTTTCGTGCCCATCGTCAAGTGTCGCGTTTGCCGGCTCATCGATGTCTGTCGAGTCCAACGGCGTCGTGCGATACCACACGTTGCACAGACCGTTGAGGTCGCCGATGGCGACGGGGGTTTCGATTGAGACGAATCTCGCCGTATCGTCCTCGGCACACTCAAGATCATCGGTAATTGTAAACTCATCAACCCAGGTAGTTGAATCGTTTCGAGCGTCGATGGTATAGGAGAAAAGCCCATCCGTATTGGTTTGCATCGCGGCACGGTTTTTACCATCGCCGTTAGCCAACAGGCCCTTTTCGATAGGCTGGACAAGTTCCTGACGCTTGTCGACCTGCCCCTTGATCTCGATGGGCGCATCCTTCATCGCGACGGATTGGACTTCTCCCGTATCCTTTATTTCAAACGTTATCTCCTCGGCAAGGTCATAGGTCCGCGGAGACATCATTTCGCGCAACGAGTAGGTGCCGGGTGCAAGATGTTCGACGCGGTGTGGCTTGTCGGATGAGGTCCAGGAGTCTATTTCGGTTTTATCGGGACCATATAAGGTGAGCCGTGCGCCTTCTACTTCCTGCTCACCGCTTGCATCGACCTTGGAGATATCAACCTTGGTGTAATCGTCGGATACGTTAAGCCGTGCTTCTACAACGGGTGTTTTCTGGTCGGCATAAGTAAGGTCGACAATATGGGTTGTCTGATCGAGCAAGAAGCCTGCCGGCGCTTGAGTCTCGACAACCTCGTAGCGTGCGGTGCCAGATCCCAGTGGGAGGTTGTCCGCGCGTGCTTCTCCAGTTTCATCCGTCGTGACGGTAGCGACAGTCTCACCGTCGAGTGCGGCAATGCTACCGTCGGGGCGCACGATATCACCCGAGGCACGGATCTCAAAGATGGCGCCCGCGAGGCTGCTGCCGTCTACGGCATCGGTTTTAACGATCCTGATATTTCCGGTCGCGGCGCGGTCATAATACGAGGCGATTGCAACGGGCGTTAGGTTCATGTCGGCGGGTATGTTTACCTCGATTTCTTCGCTGACAAGATAGGGCTCTTTGGCCGAGGTTTCGCGTACATAATAGGTGCCCGGCACGAGCGATTCTGGCAGTGTGACGGTCCCGGTCGCGTCAGTCGTAAAGGTGTCCATTACGTTATGTGCTGGATACCAGCAAGTTTGTGAGACAGGTTCGTGATTGCTGTCGAGGAGTTGGAAGGTGAATCCGGCTAGGGGAACAGAAGCGCCTGTTTGGGCATCGCGTTTTACAATCTGGAGATGCGTCGACAGAGCGTGGTTGTCCACGATATATTGAAGCTCGGCGCCGTCGGAAATCTGATTTGCCCCGACGGCCCATTCCCCTGCACGTTTAAAACCCTCGGGGACGGTTTCCGGAACCTCACGAACCGTGTAGCCGGCACGGTCGTATGGGACGGCTCCGTGGACACCGGCGGGTCGCTTGCCTGTGCCGAACCATGCTTCGGGCTGATCTTCGGTGGAGGCAAAGCCATAGATGTTTGTGGTCAGTGTGCCAACAACCTGCTGAGAGCTGTTGCTGACAACCTCAAAGACAACACCACCCGCCGGCTGCTCCAGGCCGGATTGGTCGCTATTGCCGTAATCCTTGAATTTGGAAATCTCAAGGTTAAACGCAATGGGGATATCGGAAACGCGAGATTCGATCTCGACCACGCCTGAATCGCCGAGCTGGTCGGCTCCAACGGTATAGGTCCAGCTGTCGTTGGATGGCAGGTAGCCCTCGGGGGCTTTTGATTCGTAGATGGTAAAGGTTCCTAAGGGGACATCGGCGAGGGTGGCCCGACCGCTTTCGTCGGTCGTGAGGATTTGTGCCCATCCAGGGGTTGATTGCGACACACACGTGAACTCTGCTCCTGCGAGCGAAGCTCCCACCTGGTGGCCGGCATTCGTCGCGGCATCGAGTTTTACGATACGCAGGTTGATGGTGCCGGGCTGTTCATCAATGGCGACCCGCCCGCCGTCATTCCCCGTGGTAAAGGCAATACGATCACGACGGGGGACATAGCCGGCCGGCGCCTTCGTTTCAACTAGGTAGTATGCCGTGTTGGGCAGAAGTGTTGCTTGCGCTCGACCGTTGCTGTCCATCTTGATGGTGCCGACACGCGCGCCGCTGGCGCTCTCAAAAATATCGAATGTTGCCCCGGTAAACTGATAGGTATTGTTTCCGCTGGTAATAACGGTGTTAGCAGACTGCTTTTGGAAGGAAACAGAGACCGCCGGCAGTACATAGAGCATGTCTTGACGTTTGCTGCCGCCCGATACGGCCCCTAGATAGCGTCGCGCGCGGTGCGGAGCGGCTTTGATGCTTCCTGATTTTGCGCTGTCGTGGAGCCACCGCGCAGCCGCCACGACTTCATTGTCGGCGGTAAAGTGTCCGCTCTTGGTTTTACCCTGAGCGGTCGTGTAGGAGTAGGTGCCGTCGACATGGGTAGTGCCGTTGAGCATCCATACGGCAAGCTGGGTGGCGGCGCGGGCGCGATCGGGTGAAAGATGGTAACCGCCAAACGACGTGGTGGTTGGATATCCGTGACAAACGATTGCCGCGAACTCGTCGTCGAGCCACACCCAGCCGTGATCAAAGTTGAGCCATGGGCCGCCCGGTTTGGTGGGGCCGGGGCGCTCCTGGTTCATGCAGTAGGCAATCGAGGTGTCTTGAGCTTCATACTTGCCGATGAAGAAGGGTCCACAATCATCGCTAATAGTGCGGAAGCCGAGCTGGTCGTAGCCATCGACGGCAAATGCGGCTCCCGGTGCCAGGCAGCCGAAAAGCAGGAAGAGGAGCAGGAGCAGCGGACCTGTTGCGATTGCGCTGTGGACAGAGTGCGTGGGTGCGTTGGACATGGCTGCTCCTTATCCCTCGTGCGTCGCACGGGGAGGCTGCGACGCGTAGGATGAGGCTACCCCCGAGGTTCATGCGGGTAAGTACCGGAGCCTGACCAAAAGCTTGCCCAATTCCTGACAAATTGAGCTCAAATACAACAATCAAGCAAAAGTGCAGGTAGAAGATAGGGAGAACAGGAAGTCAAAGGTCCTCGTCTCCACAATTGACGCGATTTTCAAACGAATCTCCACAGCTAAAACAAGTATCACCACCCTTGTATCGAACAAGACAACCGCGTTATACTATCCCCCACATATGCGGGCATCGCCAAGTGGTAAGGCATCAGCTTCCCAAGCTGACACTCGCGGGTTCGAGTCCCGTTGCCCGCTCCATTCGAATTTCAGGCACGGTAACGTTTCGTTACCGTGCCTTTTTCAATAAAGTGCCGGGACTCGAACCCGACAGGGTGCGAGCGTTAAATAAACGCGAAGCGTTTATAGCGAGCAGGCAAGGTCGCCGATAGGCGGCCGCAGCCGGTGCGTATTTGCGAAGCAAATACGCAGACGTCCCGTTGCCCACTCCACCGGGCACGGGAGACATGGGGACGGCTAATTCAACAAAGTCTTCCCCTTCGGCTTCGTGAAGCTGAGGGGCTCGCCTGAAGCCGGTGCGGATTTGCGAAGCAAATACGCGGACGTCCCGTTGCCCGCTCCAATTCCAAAATGTTAGGTTAATGCCTACTGCCCATACTTGCACCTGCGCACGGTACAATGGTTGGGTTACGACCAACGTGCCAATAACCAAAAAGGAGCCGCTATGATCGATCGCTATACCCGCCCGGAGATGGGACACATCTTCTCCCTCGAGAACAAGTACGCCATTTGGCAGGAGATCGAGGTTCTGGCCTGCGAGGCCCAGGCGGAGCTCGGCAAGATCGGTATTTCCAAAGACGAGGCCCAGTGGATCCGCGACCATGCCAACTTTGAGAAGGCGAAGGTCGATGAGATCGAGGAAGTCACGCGCCACGACGTCATTGCCTTCCTGACCAACATGAAGGAATACATCGATGCCGATGTTCCCGAGGGCGACCCCAAGCCCAGCCGCTGGGTTCACTATGGCATGACCAGCTCGGATCTGGGCGACACGGCCCTGTGCTACCAGCTCACCCAGGCCTGCGACCTGATCATCGAGGACGTCAAGAAGCTCGGCGAGATTTGCAAGCGTCGCGCCTTTGAGGAGCGCAACACGCTCTGCGCCGGCCGTACTCATGGCATCCATGCCGAGCCGATGACCTTCGGCATGAAGTTTGGCTCTTGGGCCTGGGAGCTCAAGCGCGATCTGGATCGTCTTGAGGACGCCCGCAAGAATGTTGCCTTCGGTGCCATCTCGGGCGCTGTCGGCACGTACAGCTCCATCGAGCCGTTCGTCGAGGAGTACGTCTGCGAGCACCTGGGCCTGGTCCACGATCCTCTGTCCACGCAGGTCATCAGCCGCGATCACCATGCCTACCTTGCCGGCGTGCTTGCCACTACAGCGGCCACCTGTGAGCGCATCGCTACCGAGGTCCGCAATCTGCAGAAGACTGATACGCTCGAGGCCGAGGAGCCGTTCCGTAAGGGCCAAAAGGGCAGCTCAGCCATGCCGCACAAGCGCAACCCCATCACCATGGAGAAAGTCTGCGGTCTGTCGCGCGTCGTGAAGTCCAACGCCCAGGTTGCCTTCGATAACGTCGCCCTGTGGCACGAGCGTGACATTTCGCACTCCTCTGCCGAGCGCGTCGCCCAGGCCGATAGCTTCATCGCCCTCGACCACATGTTCCAGTGCCTCATCCGCGTTATCGACGGCCTGCAGCTGTATCCCGCCCGCATGATGGCCAACCTCAATAAGACCCGCGGCCTCATCTTCTCTTCCAAGGTCCTGCTGGCCCTCGTCGACACGGGCATCACCCGCGAGGACGCGTACGCCATTGTGCAGGAGAACGCTATGGCAACCTGGCACGAGGTACAGGATTGTGTCTCCGGCCCCACCTTTAAGGAGCGTCTCGAGGCCGACCCGCGCTGCACCGTCAGCCAGGAGAAGCTCGACGAGATCTTTGATCCGTGGGACTTCCTCACCCGTATCGACACGGTCTTTGATCGTCTGGAGCAGCTGAGCTTCGAGTAGGTTCGGGCATAACGTAAGCTTTTTAGGGCGCTTTGCTTGTAATGTGTGTTGCCGGCAAAGCGCCTCGTTGCATTTAGGGAAAGACGGGGATA
>CAJMJM010000002.1 GCA_905213725.1 Collinsella aerofaciens | reverse complement strand
CACGGTGCTTATTTCCCAGTGATCACTCGGACCACTTCTTAGTGAACATCAACAGGCGGTCAGGCTGGCCGCGCACGAGGTCATAAGGGAGGTCCTTGACCGCCACGGCGTGGCGGAATAGCCTTAGGCGCAGGGGGCGCTGACGCGGCCCTCCCTCTTACACCACAAAAATTCACGCCATCCATCGCAGAGGGATTCGAACCCCACAGCTCACTCGTTTCAAGGGCAGTGGTCAAAAAATGCCAAATATGAGTACTGCTACCTCTTTTGTAACAGCATTTTCGAGGTCCCAAAGGGCAAATCTGACATCAAAGCAACGGCTAACGGTCCAGATGAGCATGTTTTCTGACAGCAAAACTGGACATATGCGGTCCAATTCGTCAAATTGTGTCTAATTTATATGCTACAGAATTAGTGCCCGTACTCATATTTGGCATTTTTTGACCAGAGGGACTTTTGACCATCGCAAATTAGCAACAAAACGGGCTCCGGATCGCCAAATCATGCCGCATATGACACACCCAGCAGTCCGGAACTCGGTCCAAATTGAGTTATTGCGCCGCGTTAGCCCAAAACACCCGACAGGATCTCGATCAGACTGTCCACGTCGGCTTCCTCGCAGACGAGTGGCGGCAGGAAACGCAGCGTATGCGCACCCGTAGCGTTGATCACGGCACCGGCGGCCAGCGCGCGGGCAACAACACCATGCGCGTCGCCCGCGGCATCATCCAAATCACAGCCGAGCATCAAGCCGCGACCACGTACCTCGGTCACGTGCGGCAGCTTGGCGAGCTTTGCCTCCATATAGGCACCCACCTTGGCAGCATGCTCGGCATAATCGCCACGCACAAGCGCGGAGAGCGTCGCGGCACACGCCGCGATGGCCAAGCAGCTACCGCCAAAGGTCGAGCCGTGGTCGCCCGGCTTAAACACGTCGGCAATCTCCTTCTTCGCCACGACGGCACCCATGGGCACGCCATCAGCAATGCCCTTGGCAAGGCTCATGATGTCGGGCTCCACGCCATAGGTCTGGAACGCAAACGGCTTGCCGGAGCGGAAGATGCCGCACTGGACCTCGTCGGCGATAAGCACGGCGCCCACTTCGTGTGCCAGGTCGCGCGCCGTAGCCATAAACTCCTCGGTCATGGGATGCACACCGCTCTCACCCTGGATCGGCTCGAGCATCACGGCACAAATTTCGCTCCCCAGCTGCTTAAAGATCGCACGCAGCTCATCCACATCGTTGGGCGTGCAGGCCACAAAGCCACCCGGCAGCGGGCGGAAGCTGTCCTGCAGCCAATCCTGCATGGTGGCGGCAATGGTCTCGAGCGTACGGCCGTGGAAGCCGCCGCGCATGCACACGATGGTGTTGCCGCCATTACCGGCACGCTTGGCGTACAGGCGCGCGAGCTTCATCGAGCCCTCGTTGGCCTCGGCGCCAGAGTTGGCAAAGAAGGTCTCCCAAACCTGCTCATCCGCAGCCGGGGCACCAAGAGCAGCTGCCGTGGTCTCATCGCCGGCGGCAATGGCATCGGCAAGCACGCGCGCACCATCTACGTCGTCGTTAGCAAGCTTGGACAGCAGCGCCGCGACCTGTCCGCGCTGCTCAATGTAGAAGTAATTGGAGACATGCATGAGCTTTTTGGTCTGTGCCTCGAGCGCCGAGAGCACAGCCGGGTCGCCATGACCTAGACTGCACACGCCGATGCCGGCAAGAAAGTCGAGGTACTCACGGCCATCGTCGCCGGTGAGCTTCATGCCGTGACCCTCGACAAACTCGACCGGAGAGCGGCCAAAGGTATGCATAACGTAATGGGATTCAAGCGATTGCTGAGCTGCAAGTGACATGGGATGCCTTTCGTTGGGCGCCAGACGGCGCGGGGCTATGGGTGCAGGAATGGGGCGGCTGCGGGTCAGCTAGACCGTCTGAAGCTTCTCGACCTCGTCAAGGTTCTCGGTCAGACGCGCAGCAAACGTCGAAAGCGGATGCGGATGCGTATCGAACTCGTAAGCCGTCTCGGTGGAATGGATCACGGTGCCGACGCCGGCATCGGTCAGCAGCTCCAGGAGCAGCGAATGCGGCGTAGTACCGTTAATGATGTGGGCACGAAATACGCCGCCGGTAAGCGCATCGACGGCCGCGCGCAGCTTGGGAATCATGCCCTTATCGACCTCGCCGCCGTAGAGCATTTCGTTGACCTCGTCGAGCGTTAGGTTGGAGATAAGCGAGTCCTTGTCGCTAAAGTCCTTGTACAGGCCATCGACGTCGGTCAAAAAGATTGCCTTATGCGCGTGGAGCGCCGCGGCAACGGCACCGGCGGCGGTGTCGGCGTTGATGTTGAAGAAACCGCCGTCCTCCCCCGCCGCGACGGTAGCGATGACGGGGATGTACTCGCTATCGAGCAGGCGCTCGATATAGTCGGTGTTGACGTGCGTGACCTTGCCTACGCGGCCGAGCTCTGGGTCGAGTGGCTCGGCGATAAGGGTGCCGGCATCGCTGCCCGACACGCCCACGGCCAGGTTGCCGTGGTGGTTGATGGCAGCAACCAGCTCTTGGTTGACCTTGCCGCCCAGCACCTCGCGCACGATATCCATAGTCGCCGGCGTGGTCACGCGCTGGCCGTTCTTAAACTCGACGGGAATATCGTAATGGCTCAGCGCCTCGTTGATAGCCTTGCCGCCGCCATGCACGATGACGGGACGCATACCGATGATCTTGAGCAAAACGATGTCGCTCATCACGTCGCGGCGCAGCTGCTCATCAACCATGGCGGCTCCGCCATATTTGATAACAACCGTCTTGCCGGTCAGGTTCTTAATCCACGGCAGCGCTTCGAACAGCAGCTGCGCGGTTGCTTCGTTGGATTCGCTCGAACGACAATCGCGTGCGAATTTCATAATCTGCCTCGTCTTTCGTATCGTTATCGCGCCGTACTCCGCCGTCCGCAATCGCGGCAAGATGCGCAGCATGCCTGGAATCTAGGAACGGTAGTCGCCGTTGATGGAGATGTATTCATGCGTGAGGTCGCAGGTCCACACGGTCGTTGCCGCGTCGCCTGCGCCCAGGTCGGCCGAGATCACGATCTCGGGCGCCTCGAAACGTCGTAGAGCCTCGTCCTCGTCAAAGGGAACAGTCAGACCGTCGCGACAGACAGGCATGCCCATCATGTCGATGGAAACGTCTTCCTGATTAAACTTAACGCCGCACTTGCCAAGCGCCATAGCAACACGGCCCCAGTTGCAGTCGTGGCCGGCGATGCAGGTCTTGACGAGCGGCGAGTTGGCAACGGCACGGGCGGCGATATCGGCCTCCTCGTCGTTCACGGCGCCGGTAACGTTGACCGTAACAAGCTTGGATGCGCCCTCACCATCGGCGGCGATATTGCGCGCCAGGCTCTCGCACACCTCGTGCACGGCAAATGCCAACTCGTCGAAGGCATCGGAGCCCTCGACGATAGGCTCGGCATCTGCGGCAGCGGCGCCGGAGGCAAGCATGATGCAGGTGTCGTTGGTCGAGGTGTCGGAATCGACCGTTACCTTGTTAAAGGTCTGCTTGACGGTCGAGAGCAGTAGGGCATGAAGTGCCGCAGGCTCGACGTGGGCATCGGTGGTGATAACTGCGATCATGGTGGCCATGTTGGGCATGATCATGCCCGAGCCCTTGCACATTCCGCCTACCGTATAGACATTGCCCGCATGACCCGCGGCCTCACTGACGTAGGACACGGCGTACTCCTTGGAGTGCGTGTCGGTCGTCATGATGGCGCGAGCGGCATCGGCGCCACCGTGGGCGGAGAGTGCCTCGTAGGCAGCAGGAATGGCGGTCTCAAACGTGTCGATCGGCAGAATCTGCCCGATCACACCCGTGGAGGCAACCAGGATCTGTTGGGGCTCGCAGCCGATGACCTGCGATGCGATGCTGCACGTCTCGCGCGCGCATGCAAGGCCTGTCTCACCCGTGGCGGCGTTGGCATTGCCAGAGTTGACCGAAACACCGGCGATAATGCCATAGCCCTTGTCCGCACCGCCCAGGTTGGCACGGCTCACCTGCACGGGCGCCGCACAAAAGCGGTTGGTCGTAAACACGCCGGCGCCGGGACTGGGTTTATCAGGCACGACGAGCGCATAGTCCATGCGCTCGTGATTCTTCCGGAATCCCGCATGGATTCCTGCGGCCTTAAAGCCGGCAGCCGCCGTAACGCCGCCCTCGACGGCGCGAATCTTGATATCAATCAGGTCGGTGTTCATCGTCCCTACGACTCCTTATATCAAACAAAAAAGCGGGCATCGGCTGGCACGCCATACCGGTCGCAACTACTAGACCAGCTTAAAAGTGGCGCCCAACTCGATACCCGACTACCAAATCGCTAACAATCGAATGTGCTACACCGGGCACGCCACTGTGAGCAAGCCTCGTCGCTCGTCAAAGCCAAAAACGATGTTGGCGCACTGGACCGCCTGGCCCGCAGCACCCTTGCACAAATTGTCGATGGCGCCCGTCGCCACCAGCACGCCTGCACGCTTGTTGAGCGCAAGGCCAATCTGGGCGGCATTGGTACCGACGACCGAAGCCGTCTTGGGCTGCTGGCCGGCATCGAGCACGCGCACAAAGGTGCGACCGGCGTAAAACTTCTTGTAATGGTCGACGACATCCTCAAGAACCAGCGCGTCGAGAGCCTGCGGCGCGAGCGGCATCGTCACCGTGGAAAGCAGGCCGCGCTTGAGCGGTGCCAAGTGCGGGGTGAAGACGATGCGGTCGGCTAGGCCGAGTATCTGCTCGATCTCGGGCGTATGACGATGCTTGCCCACGCCATAGGCTTCCAGGTTCTCGTCCGCGCTGCAAAAATGGGTGCGGGCGTTACAGGACTTGCCGGCACCCGTCACGCCGCTGATAGCGTCAACGATCACGGGACCGCTCTCGGCCACCCAGCCCGCACGCACGGCAGGAGCGGCTGCAAGGCTCGTTGCGGTGGGATAGCAGCCGGCGCAGGCGACCAACACGGGCTTTCCGGCGGCATGGCTGGAAGCAGCAGTCTCTAAGTCCTGACAGAACAGCTCGGGCAGGCCAAAAGCGCGGGTCTTGAGCAACTCGGGGCTCGTGTGCTCAGCGGCATACCATGCCTCAAAGACGGACGCGTCGCTCAGACGGTAATCGGCCGAAAGATCAAAGCAGGAAACGCCCGCGGCAAGCAGCGCGGGCACCTGTGCCATGGCAGCCGTGTGCGGCACGGCAAGAAAAACCGCATCGCAGCTCTTGAGCTCGGGGGCGTCATGCGTGGTGAAAACCAGATCGCTCACGCCAGCAAAGCTCGGATACACCGCGGACAGCGGCTGGCCGGCATCGGCGTTGGACGTAATGGCAACAAGTTCAAACTCGGGATGGCCAAGCATGAGGCGAATGAGTTCGGCGCCGGCATATCCAGCCGCGCCGACGATTCCAACCTTCAAAGACATATCAGACTCCTTGTCTGCGATTTATGCACCGATGCGCATTTCGCAGCGGTCGTTATGAAGTGGGTTGAAACTTTAGCACCAAAAGATGCATGAACACGTAAATGGCTTGCATATTCATGCATTGAAACATTCCCGACACATTCGCTTGAAGGAATTGACAAATGGAGCGGGCCCCGTATTGACCGGCGCTCCTAACGGCGCCGGGCAATACGGGGCCCGCCCATGCGAAAACCAAGTTGTTAGGATGAGCCAGCTGGCTAGAGCTCGACCGGCACCCATTCGTCGTGATTGCAGATAAAAGCCTCGGGATCCTCGACGCTAAAGAAGACGAGCGTGGGGTCGTTAGGCCCCTCATAGTGCTCGCCCAGGTGCTCTAGATGCTTCCACCCGGCTTCGCGCATTTCGTCTAAAGCCCGGTCATCCAAGCCGGCACGCCCGCGCAAGATGAGCCAGCCATGGCCCGGCCACCAACTCGTGGCCTCAAAGCGCTGGTTTTGCAGCAGCTCTTGCCACACATCTTTGGTGCGCGCTGTTACAAACCACAGCTTGCCATCCTGGATCTGCGCAAACGAAAACGGACGCACATGAGGCTGTCCGTCAACGCTCGTCGCCAAATACCATGCCGGCACCGACGTCAGATACTCCAACACCGTATTCAATCCGTCCACGTTTCCTCCTGTACTAGCTAGTTTGGGAGCCCGGTTTGTGCGAGCTAGAGCTCCAGGCGCTCCTCGCTGCCGTCGATATCACAGAAGCGCGCGGCAATGTTGCGGACCGAAAAGAAAGCAAGGCGGCCGTCGTTGGCACTCTCGTGTTCCTCGCCAATGCCCACCATGTGCTTAAAACCCGCTTGACGCACCTTGTCGCTCGCAACTGCGTCGTCCTCAAGTGCGGCTTCGCCGGTCAATACGATCCAACATTCCCCCGGCTTCCAGCCCGAGAGCTCAAACTTGGGATTCGCGCTCAGCTCCGCCCACATATCTTTGTCGCGCGACGTACAAAACCACAGTTTACCGTCATCGACCATGGCAAACGAAAACGGTCTCACGCGGGGCTGATGTCCGTCGGCCACATCGGTCGTGGCCAGATACCACGCCGGAATGCGCCTGAGATACGAACAGGCGCGCTCAAGCTGAGCCGTGCGGTCGTTGTCGGTCATAGGGACCCCTTTCTTGCGCTCGAATCGCGCCTAAACAAGTTGAAGGTTGATGACGATGACGCAGATGAGCAGCAACGCCGTCACCACCGCCGCCAACGCATCGCCGCGGCCAAACGTAAGCGCATGCAGGCGCGTGCGGCCCTGCTCGCCATGATAGCAGCGTGCATCCATGGCAGCAGACAGCGTCTCGGCATGGCGGAACACGCCGGTGAACAGCGGGATCGCCACACTGCCGAGCATGCGTACGCCACCGAGCGGACCGCCCGTCACGCGCGCACCGCGGCTTGCCTGTGCATCGGCCGTCTGCTTCATCTCGGTAGCGAACTGCGGCATAAAGCGTAGCGCGATACCCATGATCATGCCGAGCTCGTGCGCAGGAAGTCCCACACGCGCAAGCGGCGCGAGCAGGCGCTCAAAGCCCGCGGTGAGGTCGAGCGTCGGCGTGGTGAGTGTAATGGCGCTCATACCGGCCATCATCAACGTCAGGCGACACGCCATAAAGGCGGCAGTACGCAGTCAGCCCTCGCTTATCTGCAGAAAGCCGAGCTGCCACAGGATGCGCCCACTCTGATCGGTAAACAAGTTGAGCACCGCGACCACGACGACGATTGCCAGCAGCGGCGCCATCGACGACAGAACGCGACGAACCGGCACCCGAGACACGGCATAGGTCAGCACAACGAAAATTGCGACCGGGGCCAGTCCGCGGAAGCCACTGACCGTGAGCGTCGTGATCAGAAACACAAAGCCCAAGAGCAACTTGGTTCGCGGGTCCAGGCGGTGGATTGCACTATCGCCGGGATAGTAGCTGCCAAACGAAAACGCCTCCATCAGCAGCCCTCCTCTCGCGCGACCGTCTTGGATTTAGCAATGTCCGCGACGTTAGAAGGACCGCCCGAGCGACCGATTAGCAGGTCCACCAACTCGCCTGCCAGCGACTCAACCGTATAGAGCCCGCCGCGACGCAGCGGCACGCCCACCTCCGTAAGCGCCAGCGCCATACGCTGGGCGGCGGGAACGCCCAAGCCGATCGACTTGAGCTCATCGGCATGCGCAAACACCTGCGCGGGGGTTCCCTCGGCAAACACCGCGCCTTCGTTCATTACGACGATGCGGTCGCAGCAATTGGCCAGGTCATCCATGCTGTGCGAAACCATGACAACGGTCAGGCCCTCGCGATGGAGCCGATCGATTAGCTCAAGGAAATCCCTGCGCGCAGCCGGATCGAGCCCCGCCATGGGCTCATCGAGCACCAGGACTTCGGGCTCCCTGGCGAGCACGCCGGCGAATGCCACACGCCGTTGCTGACCGCCCGAAAGCTCAAAGGGACTCTTGTCGCCGACCGTGGAAAGGTCGAGGCCCACGCGTGAGCGCGATGACTCGACACGACGGTCGACTTCATCTTGCGGCAAGCCAAGGTTATGCGGACCAAACGCCACGTCCTGCGCCACGGTTTCGGCAAACAGCTGACGCTCAGGATATTGAAACACCACGCCGACCTTGGCCTTAACCGCGGCGGCGTCTTTCTTGTTTGACAGATCGAGCCCCAGCGCGCGAACGGATCCCTCCTGGGGGCGAATCAAACCGTTGAGATGCTGGACCAGCGTCGACTTACCCGAACCGGTATGACCTGCCAAGCCCAGGAACTCGCCGCGACGCACCGTCAGCGATACATCGCGCAGCGCCCACGGGCTGCTTGGGTCGTTTCCCCAGAGAGCCTGTTTGCTCGATTTGCCCGCAGTGGCCGAGCGCTTATGCCAGCGGCGGCGCTCGCGCGGACTGAGCGAATAACTGTACGAAACATGGGATAGCTCGATGACGGGCTCCGACGCGTTGCCCTCGTTGTCTACCGGAACAGTGCCGTCAGCGATTTCCGACTGGGATACGGAAGACTGCCCCGCGATGCCTGCCCCACTTCGCTCGGCATAAGCCTGCGCAATCTCGGCGACCATATCCGCCTCACGTACCTGCGCGCAAACGGGCACGCCCTCCGCACGAAGTGCCATGCCCAAACGGCACGACTCTGGCATGTCAAGGTTGAGCTGAACGAGTTCATTCGCCCGCGTCAGAATCTCATCGGGCGTGCCCAGCATGGCAACTCGTCCCGTC
Source organism: Collinsella aerofaciens (assembly GCA_905213725.1). Taxonomy (GTDB): domain Bacteria; phylum Actinomycetota; class Coriobacteriia; order Coriobacteriales; family Coriobacteriaceae; genus Collinsella; species Collinsella aerofaciens_BZ. The sequence goes on along the minus strand of CAJMJM010000002.1, from coordinate 43,187 downwards.
TGAAACACGGCGACACGATCGGCCTCGGCAGCCTCCTCCATAAAGTGCGTAATCATCACGATGGTCATGCCGCGAGCGTGCAACGCGCGGCAAGCCTTCATGAGGCCCTTGCGTCCACGCGGATCGAGCATCGAGGAAGCCTCGTCCAATATGAGCACGCGCGGTTCCATGGCGAGCACGCCGGCAAGCGCCACGCGCTGCTTTTGGCCGCCCGAAAGCGCATGGGTCTCGTGGCGCTCAAAGCCCACCAGGCCCACACCCTTCAGCGCCTCGCGTACGCGCTGCGCAATTTGCGCCGATGGCACGCCAAGGTTTTCGGGACCAAACGCAACGTCATCTTCGACAAGCGTTGCCACCAGCTGGTCGTCGGGATTCTGGAATACCATGCCCGCGGTCGAACGAATGTCGTAGACCAGCTCGGGGTCGGACGCATCCATGCCGTTGATGCGTACCGTGCCCGCATCGGGCTGCAACAGCGCATTCAGATGCTTGGCAAACGTCGACTTGCCCGACCCATTGCCACCGAGGATGCAGAAAAACTCGCCGTCCTCGATATTCAGATCGACGCCGTCGAGCGCCGGTACGGCACCGTCATAGCTAAAGGAAACGCCCCGACACTCAATCATGCGCGGCCTTTGACCTGGTCCTTTTTAGGCGTGATGAGGTTGGAGACCGCTTTATACACCGCCAGTGTCAACACCGAGTTAAGCACGGTCTTGTTTAGGTTGAACGGCAGCACGGCAGGAATCATGAGCGGGGCGATCACATCGACCGAGCCATACCAGAACCATACGCCAATGGTAAGGTTTGCGACCATAGACAACGCCGTAGCGGCAATAACGCCGAGCACCAGGCCAATCACGGCACCCTTATAGGTATGCATCTTCTGATAGACGATAGCCGCAGGCAGAATGTAGCCCAGCGTGGCAACCAGGTTCATAAGCGCGCCGACCCAGTCACCCGTGGTGAGCGCATGGATAACGATAGCCATAGCGGCAACAGCAGTGCCGGCGCCAGGACCATACGCAAACCCGCACACCATCGCCGGTACCAGCGACGGGTCATACGTCAAAAACGGCGCCGAAGGAAGGATAGGCAGCTGCACGTACATAAACAGGGCGCCCAAGGCGCACATCAACGCCATGGTAACGAGCTGTTTGGTGCTCCACCTATTCGTGTTCTCAAAATGGATATGCTGCGACTGTTCAGACATAAGATCACCCGCCTCTTTCATCCGGACTCTAACCGTTGGTACTGGGATCTCACCAGTTCAGCCGGCATGCGAACCAACACACGCACGGGTCGCGGACTCATCGGCTCGGTCGCAGACACCTCGCCTGCGCCACGGCGTCCCTTTGACACCGCCCGATTTACCGCCAGTGGGGAATTCCACCCCGCCCTGAAACAGCAATTGCAAGTGTAGCACGAGCAGGTTCTCGCGCAAGTATGCCAAGGGTAATTTGTGGCGGAGATCAGTTGCCAAAGCAACCACGTCCCCCACCCATCCCAAAGCAACGCGCCTTTCGCGCAAAGCGCGAAACAGCGAAGGGGACACGTATCCCTATCGACCACATCCTTCTCCGCCCGCCGGCCTCAAGGCCGTAAACGCAGGGAATCCGGGGGCGGGACGGGGACTTCTCTCCGGAATATTCCGCAGGACGCAAAGAGGCTCCGCAGCGCGAAGCGCGATGCGGAGCCTCTTTGCATGTCCGAGGACGTTCCGGAGAGAAGTCCCCGTCCCGCCCCCGGATTCCCGGTGGGAGTTCTAGACCTTGTCGGCCTTAGTACATACCGCCGCCCTGCTGACCAGCGGTAGCAGCAGCGATTGCGTCCTCAAGCTGAGTGTTCTTGGGCACATCGGAGACGGTGGCCTCGGTGATGAGGATCAGGCTGGCGACAGAAGCAGCGTTCTGCAGGGTGACGCGGCTGACCTTGACGGGGTCGAGGACGCCCATCTCGATCATGTCGCCCCACTCGCCGTTGGCAGAGTTGAGACCCTGGCCGGCGGGCAGCTCGGCGACCTTGTCGACCACGACAGCGCCCTCAAAGCCAGCGTTCTTGGCGATGGTGGCGACCGGAGCGGTCAGAGCCTTCTTGACGATGTCGACGCCGATCTTCTCCTCGGGGTCATCGATCTCGACGGCATCGAGCGCAGGAGCAGCGTCCATGATGGCGACGCCGCCGCCAGCGACAATGCCCTCCTCGACAGCAGCGCGGGTGGCCTGCAGGGCGTCCTCGACGCGATGTTTGATCTCCTTGAGCTCGGACTCGGTAGCAGCGCCGACCTTGATGACGGCAACGCCACCGGAGAGCTTGGCCAGGCGCTCCTGGAGCTTCTCACGGTCGAAGTCAGAGGTGGTGTTCTCCATCTCGCCCTTAATCTGAGCGATACGGGCGTCGATGGCCTCCTTGGAGCCAGCGCCGCCGACGACGACGGTGTTGTCCTTAGAGATGGTGACGGACTTAGCGGTACCGAGCATATCGGCGGTGATGTCAGCGACCTTCACGCCCAACTCGTCCAGGGCAGCCTGGCCACCGGTGAGGACGGCGATGTCCTCGAGAATGCGCTTGCGGCGATCGCCGTAGCCCGGGGCCTTGACGGCGCAGACGTTGAGGGCGCCACGGATCTTGTTGAGGACCAGGGTAGGCAGAGCGGCGCCGTCGATGTCCTCAGCGATGATGAGCAGGCCACGGCCAGCGCGCTGGACAGCCTCGAGAACGGGCATGATGTCCTGAACGCTGGAGATCTTCTGGTCGGTGATGAGGATGTACGGATCCTTCATCACGGCCTCCATGCGGTCGTTATCCGTGACGAAGTAAGCGGAGACATAGCCCTTGTCGAACTGCATGCCCTCGACGGTGTCGATGGTGATGTCGAACGTCTGGGAATCCTCGACGGTGATGACGCCGTCCTTGCCCACGACCTCCATGGCCTCGGCGATCTTCTCGCCGACCTCGGGGTCACCGGCAGAGATGGTGCCGACGGAAGCAATCTGCTCCTTGGTCTCGACCGGCTTAGCCTGCTTCTTCATCTCGGCGACGGCGGCGTTGACGGCCTTGTCGATGCCGCGACGGATGGCCAGCGGGTTGGCGCCAGCGGCGACGTTGCGCAGACCGTCGTTGACGATGGCCTGAGCGAGCAGAGTTGCGGTGGTGGTGCCGTCACCCACGGTGTCGTTGGTCTTGGTGGCGACCTCCTTCACCAGCTGAGCGCCCATGTTCTCGATGTTGTCCTCGAGCTCGATCTCCTTGGCGACGGAAACGCCGTCGTTGGGGATGGTCGGGGCACCGAACGTGCGCTGCAGCGCAACGTAGCGACCCTTGGGGCCCATGGTGACGGTAACGGCGTCGGCCAGAGTGTTGACGCCCTTGGCGAGCTTAGCGCGGGCATCGGTGTTGAACGTAATGTTCTTTGCCATGGTAGGTAATCCTCCAAAAGAAATGTGACTCGCGTCGCCGCTTCCGAGTCCTATGCGGCGGACGCGTTCAAAGACGAATCAGAGATTCTGACGAGACTAGGCCTCGACGACAGCGTAGATGTCGTCGGCGCGCATCAGCAGATACTTCTCGCCGTCGACCTTGACCTCGTTGCCACCGAACTTACCGTAGATGACAACGTCACCGACCTTGACGTCCATGGGGATGCGCTCACCCTTGTCGTTGACCTTGCCGGCGCCCACGGCAACGATGGTGCCGCGCTGCGGCTTCTCCTGAGCGTTGCTGGCGATGTACAGACCAGAGGCGGTCTTCTGCTCGGCCTCGTCGGGCTTGACCAGGACGCGATCTGCAAGCGGCTTCAAAGACGACATGCTTGTTTCCTCCTTTGTGGGCCGCGCGGTCATGCCGCGCGGGTTAACCCTTTTTGTTTGCGTACGCGTTGAATGGTACCCACGAATGGCGGGTTATACAACACGGAGTCAAAAAATCTTATTTTTTGGCACTTAGATTTTCTGAATGCCGGGGGATAACTTAGCGGTGGCTCCCGGGGCGGACCGGAGGGCATGAAGTTTGCTGCTCTGCAGTCCTGCGCAAGACGGAAAGCACATTAAGTGCTTTCCTTTGCGTGCGGAACTCGCGACAAACTTCATGCCCTCCGGTCCGCCCCGGGAGCCAGGTTGACTAACTAGGGCCCGGAATTCAGAGAAGTCAGTGCAGCAAAATGGCGATGCGGATGGAATGCACAAGATAGGGGCACGTTGTTGGGACGCGCTCTTTTAAGTTGCGGTGGAATAGTTCCTGTTTTTGGGCTTGAAGGCCGATTTTAGGGACTATTTCACCGCAACTGAGGTGTGGATGTGGGGTTAGCGCTCGTAAATCAAGTTACCTGCCAGGTAGGTGGCCTGAACCTTGGTGGCTTGCAGTTCTTGGGGGTCGATGGTGAGCGGGTTTTGGTCCAGGACTACCAGGTCGGCATACTTGCCGGGCTCCAAGCTGCCGAGGTTTTGCTCGTCGCCCGCTGCATAGGCGCTGCCCAGGGTGTAGTTGCGCAGGGCTGTTGCTGCATCGATGCGCTCGCTCGGTAACCAGCCGCCCTCGGGCCAGTGGCTTTTGGGATCCTGGCGCGTGATAGCCGTGTAGAGCACATTCATGCTTGTAACAGCTGTGATGGGGCTATCGGTGCCGAAGGCTTGGCGGATGCCGCGCTGCTTATAGGTCGCAAACGGCCACATGATGCGGCTGCGTTCCAGGCCCAGATCGCGCTCGGGGCCGCCCGGGTCGAGTGTAATGTGACAGGGCTGGCTCGAGGCAACGACGTTAAGCTTGCGTAGACGATCGATGTCCTCGGGCAAGAGGTTCTCCAGGTGCTCGAGCGTGTTATGGCCGTGCTGGGGCAGGCCGTACAGGTCGGCGGCCTCCTCGAAGATATCCAGCGCGGCATGAATCGCACCGTCGCCGATGACGTGGATGCGCACGGTATGGCCGCGCTCCGCGGCCGCCAGAACCAGCTTGCGCATGCGCTCGGCAGGAACCGTCAGGCGACCTTGATCGCCCGGGAAGCGCGGGTTGGTATAGGGCTCGGTGAGATAGGCCGTGTGTTCGCTCGACACGCCGTCGAAGAACTGCTTAAAGCCTGGCGCCGAAAGCAGCGCGTTGTTCGCGTAACGTACCTGCAGCTCTTCCAAGCGCGATTGGTCATCCAGCAGCGTGGGAAACAAATGGGCTCGGATGCCCAACTTGCCGGCTGCCTGCAGTTTGTCGTAGACGTCGTCGCGGATAAAATCGCAGCCCGGCATGGGCATGAGCGACATATCGCATATCGAGGTGATGCCCTGCTCGGCCATCCGCCTCATTTGATCGGCGTAAGCGCTTGCGATGCGATCCTCGCCCAGCCACTCAAGGCAGCGCGGTAGCAGCTGCATGGCAGCCGCCTCGTGAGCAATACCCGTGAGCTCGCCGTTTGCGTCCTTGTCGTAGCTACCGCCCGCTGGTGGCTCGCTGTCGCGCGTGACGCCGAGTGCATCGAGTGCGCGGCTGTTGAGCCACAGCGTGTGCCCGTCGCCCGAATACATAACACAGGGACGATCGGGGAATGCCACATCGAGCGACGCCTTGGTAGGATGCTCGGGCGGGTCCCAACGGTAGTCGCGCCAGCCCTGCGTCACAACCCAAGCGTCGTCGGGCAGGTCCTGGGAAAACTCGAGCGCATGTTGCACCAGCGCCGCCTCGGACGTGCCCATATCCATGAGCATGTACGGCGAGGAACCGACCGAGGTATGGAAGAAGTGCAGATGAGCGTCATGGAAACCGGGGCAGACAAACTGCTCGCCGTAGTCGATAACCGACGTAGCGGCAGGAGCGGCGGCGATCACGTCATCGGGCGCACCGACTGCGACGATACGGTCGCCTGCGATGGCAATCGCCAGCTCGCGGGTGGTATCGATGCCGTCTTGCGCGGTAAAGACGTTCTTGGAGCGGATAATCCGATCGATATGTTGCATGGGCATCCCCATCTCTGGCAGGAAATTCAACACCCCCGAGTGTACTCCCCCGCCCTTGTAACACAACCCCTAGCGGCAAACGGCAACTTTACCAGCCCTAGCGGCAGGTGGCATACTGGAGAGAGCCTGTACGATTTTGCGATCAACCCAGCAAGGAGCAAATCGACCATGACGAAGACCAAGGCACAGCAGATTATGGCGGCGACCGAGGCTCGCGCGGCTGACGACGTCACCGCAGCCATCAAAGATATCGCTACCGAATTTGAACCATATATCATCAAGCAGCGCCGGCACTTCCATAAGCACCCGGAGCTGAGCCTTGCCGAGGAGCGCACGACCTCCGACATCGCCAACCAGCTCGACGCCATGAATATCCCCTACGAGCGTCCGCTCAAGACCGGCTTGGTGGCAACGCTTCGCGGTACCGCGCCGGATGCCTACCGCGAGGACGGCACGCCACGCCGCCGCATCCTGCTGCGCGCCGACATCGACGCCCTGCCCGTCACCGAGCAGACCGGCGAGGAGTTCGCCAGCGTCAACGAGGGCTGCATGCACGCTTGCGGCCACGACTGCCATATCGCCATGATGCTCGGAACGCTGCAAATCCTGCGCCATATGACCGACGACATCCACGGCGAGGTCCGCATCGTCTTCCAGCCCAGCGAGGAAAACGGCCAGGGCGCCAAGCTCATGATCGGCACGGGTGTGCTCGACGGCGTCGATGGCGCCTACGCCGCGCACATCTGGAGCGAGGTCGACGCCGGCACCGTGAGCTGCGAGCCCGGACCGCGCATGGCCAATACCGACTGGTTCCGTATCGACGTACGCGGCACCTCGTGCCACGGCGCCATGCCCCAGCGCGGTCACGACGCCGTTATGGTGGCCGCAGAGATCGTCAACGCCCTGCAGACCATCGTCTCGCGCGAGATCAGCCCCTACGAGCCGGCTGTCATCACCGTCGGCGAGCTGCACGGCGGCACCGCACGCAACGTTATCGCCGGCACGGCCTACCTCGCCGGCACGGTGCGCACCTACGGCGATTCGACCCACGAGGAAATGCCGGAGCTCATGCGCCGCATCGTGGAGCATACCGCGGCCGCCTTGGGCGCCGAGGCAGAGCTCACCGACTACACCATCGCCAACTACAAGGTCGAAAACGACGCCGCCTCGAGCGAGCGCTGCCGTCAGGCTGTAATCAAGTGCCTGGGCCCCACCGGCCAAGGCCATTATCGCGGCACGCTTTCGGGCGAGGATTTTTCGGAGTACCTGCGTCGCGTACCGGGCGTGCTCGCCTTTGTAGGTACGCGCAACCCCAAGATTGGCGCCACGTACGCCCAACATTCCTGCTTCTACAAGATCGACGAGACCGTGCTGGCAAAGGGCTCCATGGTGGCCGCCCAGTATGCTATCGACTTTTTGGCCGAGCCCACGCAAGAGGAGCTCGACGGCCCCGCGATTACCGCGGTCGCCGAAACCAACCCCGATCTGGCCGCCAAACTGCGTTCTGCCAAGGCAACGGCCGCTGAGGCGCGCGACGCCATGCACGATGCCCGCACCGCCCGCCATGCTGCGATTAAGGGCATCCATGATGCACGGGCTGCCGCTCGCAACGAAGAAAAGCATAACGCGTATCCTGCACGATTCTTTATACACCCATTCAAAATAATGAGAGGGCGGATGTTGGAACGAGCATCCGCCCTCTCATTATTTGTCAAACGCTATTTCTACCATTTCAACCCTGCCCCCAAATGGCAGAGCCAGCGTGGGGGTTCGAGGTGGATGATATCGGTGGGAACTCCGGCGGGAGCGTGACCACCAAAGAGCAGGCCCGCGTCTGCCGGGCTGATAAGGCGCACGATCCATACGGCGACGACCAGCACGCACAACATGGTGACCGCAATGTCGATACCACGCTTTAGCTTGCTCGATGCCACCTCCTCGCGCACGAACGCGAGCACGAACGCAAACGGTACCACCCAAAACAGCGGATGGTAGGCAAAGGCCGCCGCAAAATCGAGGCGCAGTGCCGCCAGCCACGCCCTCGTCATACCGCATCCCGGACAAGGAATGCCCGTCATCAATCGAAAAATGCAGCCGATGTCGAGCAGGTAGAGCGCGAGCCAGGCAACAAAGAGCGCGCCGGTGCAAGAAAGGGCGCGGCGAAGGAGCTCCGCCGTGCCCTTATGTCCCTGGGAGCTGTTCACGCCGCCCTTATTGTTAGGCATGAGCGCCAAGACGGATGTTGTAAGCCGTTGCCATGGCATTGGTATTCTTGATGATGATGTTCATGGCAAAGATGGGGCCAAGGCCGCACAGCAGCACGCCGATGATCTGCCACAGAAGAACGGTGGTGCCGTTTTCCTGGAACACCAGGCCGTAGCGAGGAGCGTTGGCCTGCAGGCGGTTGCCAATCTTGTAATACCAGTAGTACGCGTAGAAGCCGCAGGTCACAAACGACAGCAGGATGAATGCCGCCAGACCCGGCGTGGAATCGCCGTCATCCTGGCACATGACATTGATGTCGCGGGCCAAGCAATACAGGAAGTAGAACGAATAGATACCGCAGGTCACAAGAGAGAGCAGCAGCCAGCCGATCAGGCTGCGGTCAGCCTTGACGGGGCCATAGTCCATCGGAGCGGATGCGGACTGTTGGGCGTATTGACCGGTGTACTGCTGCTGACCGGTGTACTGCTGCTGAGGCTGGGGCGCGGGCTGAATAGCCTGGGCCGGAGCGGGCTGGGGCTGCGGGGCCGCAGCGGCAGAAGCGGCACCAACGGCAGATCCGCAAACAGGGCAGAATTTGGCATCATCCGAAATGGGAGAACCACAAGTGGTACAGAACATAAGCTTCTCCTTTTCCTAAGGCGTCGCACGCCTTCAAACCTTACACGTCTATGTCCTCAACAATAGCCGCGACGTTGTTGCGCAACATTGTTCAATTTCCGTGTAAAATAGCCGCAACCGGTTTCCAGGCATTTTCTTGCTTTCGCCATAGAATAAGGCACCCCGGGTTCAGTTGCCCAGGGCGCCTCGACCGACTATTCGGTTTGATTGTTTTCGGCAGCAGGATTATCGCCCGACTCATCCGCCGGCGTGTCAACGGCATTCCAATCGGGTTCTGCAGGCGTCGCCTCGGGCGCCGGTGCGGGTGTAGGGGCCGGTGCCGGAGCAGACGTCGGCGCGGGCGACGATGCAGGCTCAGGTGCGGGTGCAGGTGCAGCACCTGCGTCCATGTGATTAAAGCCCGTAGGTGGAGGCTTCTTCTCGCCCGGAAGCACAAACGTCAGGACATCGTCGGCATCCTCGTCGGCCCACTCACTGGCATGACGTGCCGCCCAATAGCCAACGGCACGGTGCTTGAGTATCTTGCCAAAGACCGTAAGAAATACGGTGACGAAAGCGACCAGCACCAAGAACAGCGCGAGCGTGACGCCACCGCCGGTAACAATTGCCTCAATACCCGTAGGACGATAGTAGTAGCTATACATACCGACAGAGGCAATGGCGCCAAAGACGACCGTCAAGATCCATGTGACAACGTTGGCGACCAGGCCCGTCAAAAACTCGGGAAGGAACGAAGCACAGAACAGCTTGGTCTTGTTGTGCTTAAACGCCGCCCAGACCTTATCGAGCGAAAACGCGCTCTCGACACGCCCGGTCACCGCAAAGTGCATCACGGCAATGTCGGCGAACATCTTAAAGAAGACACCCAGAATCGCCGAGGCAATTAGCGCCAGGACAAGCAGGCCGAGCGAACCGAACAGCGCAGCCTCGAGCGCATAAGAGCCGTAATAAGAATACGAGCCCGCGGCGCCAATTACCACGCCCTCCACCAGCGAAAGCACTACACCGATAACGGGAATGGCAGCGATAACCTCGAGCGCGACCGAGATAACGCTCGAAAAGACTCCGAGACCAAACGACGTGGAACGCATGAGTGGACGGTCCATGCCGTCATCGACCTTGAGCGACAGATCGCGGCCCCACTCGATACCGAAGCCGGAACCGCACACACTCGCAATGCAAGCTGCCAAAAAGCCGATGGCAGCCGCAATGCCGCCAATAACGGGAATAAACAACACGAGCACCGACACAACGCAAATCAGCGCCGGCAAAAACGCGATTTGGCATACACGCTGAAGCACGCCCGGAGTCTTAGTCATATCTTGGAACGCCTGAGCCACACAGCCCTTTGGCGCATTCGCCACGGGCGGTTGCGGAACAAACTGCTGGGGCTGAGGCTGTCCCTGGGGAGCGGGGCCAGCGGCACCGGCATTAGGAGCACCACACACGCCGCAGAACTTGTCGTTATCGCCCATGGGGGCGCCACACTGCGAGCAGAACATAGAATCATCCCTTCGTATCTTGAACAAATCACTTGGATCGCAAACGATGTCTTTAGCATCATTATTGCCCAATGTGGGGTCAAATACTCAAAGATGACCGATTTGCAAGATACACGGCGCCAGCAGGCGGTTCGTTGGATACGTCTGTGCTAGTTCGTTCCGCGGAAGCCCTTGCCGACGATCTCGGAGCTGTCGACGATCGTGATAAAGGCACCCGGATCGACTTCGCGCGCATAGCGGCGCAGCTGCACGGCCTCGCGACGGCTCAGCACGCTCATGATCACCGTCACGCACTTGCCCGAGAAGGCACCGTAGCCGCGACTGATGGTCGCTGTGCGGTTGAGATGCTTGACGATAAACTCCTCGACCTTAAGGGGTTCGGAGCAAATGACCGTGCAGACCTTACGAAGATGGATGCTCTCGATGGCCTTGTCGACCACGAGTGTCTTGGCAAACAAGCCAAGCACGCAATACAGACCGACACGCGGGCCATACAAAAAGGCCGCGATGGTCACGATGCCGATATCGACCAGCAGCAGGGCACGGCCAATCTCGAGCGTCGTGCGGCGCTTGAGGATCATGGCAAGAATGTCCGTGCCACCCGTCGAGGCGCCGATGTCAAAGACAATAGCGCTGCCGAGCGCCGGCAAGATGACGGCAAAGCACAGGTCGAGCCACATATCACCCGTCAGAGAGACATCGGTCGGAATAAAGAGCTCAAACAGCGAAACATAGGCGGACAACGCAAACGAGGCGAAGACGCTCCACAGGATTGCCTTGCGCTCCAAAAAGATAAAGCCCAAAACGACGAGAACCGCGTTGATAATCCACATAAAGACGCCGACGGGCAGGGTCGGGAACAGCGTGGACAGAATGACCGACACGCCCGAGGTGCCGCCAAAAGCAAAGTGATTAGGGGTTTTAAACGCAACGATGGCGAAGGCCGTAAGAATCAGGCCCAGATTGAGCTCGGCAAAAAAGCGCGGGAAGCCCGGCTCCTGGCTGCGCTTTTGACCGACACGCTCGCCGCGCTCGATATCGGTGCGATCAACCACGCGCTCCATCGGCACCACGGGAGGACGATGCACCTCCTCGGCAGCACGCGATGCCGCCTCTGCCGCGGCGGCCTCAATCGCCCATGCCTTGCTTTCTGTTTCGTGCTCGTCGGCCATTACGGCAACCCCTCGTTAACAATTTGGAAACAATGCGCCCATTAGGGTAACGCGGAACGCGACGATTGCAACCCCTAGTTAGACGAGCGGTATGCCCACATCGGGGGGCATACAAATAACGGCCGGCCACGCTTTTGCTTGCGCGGTCGGCCGTTTAACGTTTTCGCAGATAAAGCCTGCCAAAACAAACCTGTCCCTTTTTGGAAGGTTACTCGTGCTGGCTGGTGCGGTGCTCGTACTCCTCGGGGGTGATGACGTCCTCGATGCGCAGGTTGACACCCGCCACCTCAAGGCCGGTCATCGCGGCAAGGCGCTCGGTGACACGTGCCTTGACATCGTCGAAGATCGCGGGCGCATAGGCGCCGTACTCGATAATGACGGAGATGTTGACGACCACGCGATTGTCATCGGTGACCTCGACCGTCACGCCCTTGGTCAGATTCTCGGCACCAAACTGCTCCTGCACAAAGTGCATAAGGTTACCCTTCATGCCCAGGACGTGCGGCACCTCGCGGGTGGCCATGGCGACGATCTTCTCGATCACACCGTTGGAATAGGTCAGCGAGTCCTCGGACTCGTCTGTTTCCTCATCATCCTCGTCCGCGTCATCGGCGGACTCGGCCTCGACGAGCGCCTCATCCTCGAGCGTCACATCCTCGGCTTCGGCGACGGCCGCCTCGTTCTCCTCGAGCTCGGTATCGGCCACATCGACCTTCGTATTAAAAGCCATGGTTCCTCCTTATGCCTGCCGCGGATGCGACAGTCGAATACATATTAGCGGCCGCTAAACAGACGGCCGAAGAAGTTGACGATCCCGTTTTCGCCGTCGCGAATTTGGCCGATCACGGCGCCGATCAGCACGAAGAATGCAATGACGAGCGTGTCCCACAGGCCCAACGTGAGCACCAACACGGCGAGGATAAAGCCAGCGACGGCGCCAAGCGTGGTGTTGGGATGACGCACGGCATAGCTCCAGATGGCAGCGCCCGTACCCTTGATGAGACCCATAGCCTCGTCAAAATCCGCGGCCGCCGCGTCTTGTAACTCAGTTGCCTCTGCTTTGGAATCAACAGGTTCGTTCGCCGGCGTGGCGCTCTGGTCAATCGTCAGGCGCGGCGTACGAGCGGTCTTATCTTGATTGGTATCACTCACCGGAAACCTCCACGGTCTGGACGGTAGTCTTGGACGGCAAAAAACGGACGCGCGTGGTCGTACCCGGCGTGCCGAGCATGGTGTCGCAAGCTTCCTCGATGCGCTGCTGCATCGCGGTAGCCAGAGATGCCACGTCCTTATCGTCAAGCGCGATAGCCTCGACCTTAAAACGGACATGCGAATCGTCGGAACCTTGGACGCGGGCCTCGACATGCTCGATCATCACGCGATCGTCGCGCTCTGCAGCAGCCCTGGCGCACGAAGAAAGCGCCGCGAGCGTGACCTCGATATTGCGCTCCCCCGCCGGATGCACGCAGGACGGCTCGCGACGAGCAAACATCAGGCGGAAGAAGCTAACCAGCACGCCAATCGCCACAACTCCGCCGCATGCCGTCACGACAATGCGCGGCATGGGGTCGCGCATCAGCAGCATAAAGCGATACGTATACGGCCCCCAAAACTGGCAGACAAGCGTACCCAGCGCCACGATGGTGGCGGCAAGATACACGATCGCTAGGGCTCGTTTGAGTACGCGCACGCGGCGCTCCCTTCAAATCTCGGCTCTCGAAATGCAAAACGGTTCGCATCATTATAAAAGAGCCGGGTCCGGTGCTCTACGCACGCGGATCCGGCTCATCTATTCCACGAGGCTTGCATGCTCGCTTCATTATGCCCAGATATGCACGGCTTAACCCGTGCGGGCGCTACTCCTCCTCGAGGGCAGCGATGACCTCGTCGGTCATGTCCATGGTGCTGTAAACATCCTGGACGTCGTCGAGCTCCTCAAGACGGTCGATGAGGCGCTGAACCTTCTTGGCGTCGGCGCCGGAGACCTCGGTCGGGGTGGTCGGGACCATGGTGGTCTCGGAGCCCTTGACCTGGACGCCCTGCTCCTCGAGCGCCTTGGAGACAGCCATGACCTCGTTAGCAGTAGTCCAGACGATCCACTCCTCGCCGGCATCCTCGTAGTCCTCGCCACCGGCCTCGGCGATGGCCATCATGAACTCATCCTCGTCACCGGCAGCACCGTTGGCGATCATGGTCTCCTTCTTGGCGTTCTCGTCCAGGATCTCCTTGGCAACAACGATCTGGCCCTTGCGCTCAAACTGGAAGGCGACGGAGCCGGAGGTGCCCAGGTTGCCACCAGCGTGGGAGAAGGCGGAACGGACATCAGCGGCGGTGCGGTTGCGGTTGTCGGTCAGGCAGTCAACGTAGACGGCGACACCGGCGGGGCCGTAGCCCTCGTACACGATGTTCTCGTAGACGGCAGCGTCGGCACCCGAACCAAAAGCCTTGTCGATAGCGGACTTGATCTTGTCCTTGGGCATGGACTGAGCCTTGGCCTTGGCAACGGCAGCGGCGAGGCTGGCGTTGTTCTCGGGCAGCGGGTCACCGCCGAGACGGGCAGCAACGGTGATGTTGCGGCTCAGCTTGGAGAAGAGGGCGGAACGCTTGGCGTCCTGCGCGCCCTTACGATGCTTGGTTGTGGCCCACTTAGAGTGTCCGGACATACGTGTCTCCTATCGGTTTCGACCTAAAGCCCAGCGCAGATGCTCGGGCAATATAAACAAACGTCGTTATGATATACCTACTGGCCTGCGAGATAAACCCCAAAATGAAGGCGTCGTGATGATGCCACCCTTTGGTGCAAAGCAACCTGACCCCAATGCACCAAATTAGGACCAGAGGAGGTCGCTGCGGGTGATGGTGGCGCCGATGGCAAAGGGCATGCAGGCGATGACCGGATACAGGTAGCGCATGTAGGTCGAGCCATTGCAGGGACCGATCAGGCACACGGCGAGCACGCCCAGCAGCGGCACCCAAATGGCCAGCCCGCGCCACGAATGACGACGTAGCAGATAGAGCACCACGGCGATCATGATCCACACATAGGTGGCCGAGCTCATGGTGAGCGAGATAAACGGGATGCGTTGTACTGCCACGCGATACAGGTTGATCAGGTGGTCGCACCAGCGCACGACCTTGCTATCGACCGGATGGAAGTCAAAGTACTTGAGGTTATCGGGCTTCGCCATAATCTCGGCACTGCGCGCCGTGCTGTAGACCCACGCATCGCGGGCGCTCGGATAAAAGTAGCCGTAGTAGTTATTGATGAGCGCCGAGATATAGCACTCGGGATCCTTTTTGAACATCTGGGCCCACACCTCAAAATAAGCCTTGATGTCCTCCTGCGAGGCGTACTCGTTAAAGCAATTTTTGACGGCGTCCGACTTATCCGGGTTGTAACGGCGCCCCAGATTCTCGTACTTGAGCACACGGTCGATCACGGCACGCTCTTCGTCGGTCACCAAGCCGTCGCAAGGAGCCTCCACGATGGTGCCGTCCTCCTTAACCGTGGGGTTGACGCCCGAGTTGAGGCCGTCGTGCTTTTGGACAAAACGAGCCGTCTGCTGGAACGGAATCGAGAGGATTTCGCGCTTGGAACCAGGCGTGATGTCGTGTGCCGGCATAAAGACCTTGGTGAAGTACATATTAGAGGCAAGGCAGAGCGCAAGCACCGCAAGAACTCCCACCCAGCGGAAACGCGGGGTGGCGCCCGAAGGCGCAGCACCAGCCTGCTTGGCTGCACGACGAGCCACATGCACGTCCCATGCGCAAAGCGCCGCCGCGATTACGCATGCCGCCAGGGGAAACACCAGGCCGCCGTTACGCAGAAACGTGGAGCCCATGGCGCCCAGAGCAAGCAGCAGCCAGTCGTGGCGCGCAAAGAGCACGGGGGCTTTCTCGCCCGTTCGCTCGACATTGGCATCACGACGGGGCAAGCCACATGCCACGAGCTTGACGGTCTGTACCAGCAGCACCAAGAACGCGTCGGCAAAGAGCACGTCTTTGGTGAGCAACGCCGCGTAGTTAGAGAACATCGGCATAAACACAAAGAACAGCAAGATCACGCCGCGGACCGGCAGGCTCACGCCCAGCTTGCGCAGCGACGAGATGGAATAGGCCATGCAGGCGGCCGTAATGACGAACTGAGCGCAGGTGTAGATGGCAAGACCTGCGTTGGCGCTGTTGAACAGTGAAAGCCCCAGCTGGACGCACGAACCGATGATAGCCGTGTGCACCACGGGATGATGTCCGTTGAGCAACACATTGGGATTGAGCAGACGCAGGTAGTCACTCGTGCCGTTGGGGTAGTTGAACCACTGGCGAATCTGCGCACCCGTATCTCCCATAAAAAGGCCGGGCAGCGAAGCGATAAGCGTGGGCGCCCAGGCGATCATAAGCACCAGGAAGGGGCCGGCAAAGGGATGGACCGAGAGCACGGCGTGAGTCACACGCCATACGCGGCCAAAGTGCGCTTCGGAAAACGGAATGCGCCGAGAGCTCAGCCAATCCAGGCACTCAAAAGCCAAATAGAAGGCCACGATCGCTAAGAGCATCCAGCCCGCGCCGCCAATCCAGGCGCAGATGATGCGGGCTTTGTCGCCAAGGACAATCTCGGCCGAGTCGGTGAGATCGTAGCTGCGGCCGAACACCATGCAGATGGCGAAGAACAGCGACGGCAGAATGATCGATGGACGCCAGGTGTCGCCACGGCCAAAGAACACGTAGCGAAACGGCAAGGTGAGCAGGCAGGCAAGCGCAAGCAGCATGACCGCGTCGGTATGGCCGGCAAACGAGAGGAGCACCTCGTAGCACACGTACAGCATGCCCGAGGCTTTGGGGTCAATCGCCAAGACTGCGTTGCTCGACACCGGGGCAGGATCGATGGAAAACGCCGTGGTCGCCAACAGCGCGAGCAAAAATGCGATGAGCGTCTGCTTGGCGGGGTAGCGCTTAAACCAGACGATGCGGGCAGCGTCGCGCGCAGCCGTTGTGGAGAGGTCGGAATCCTTCACAGTCCGAAAGCCTTTCTAGAAACCTATCAAACTCGGCAAGACCACCACAAAGGTGCCTGTCCCCTTTGTGGTGGTCTTGGTTAGGCGTCGAGGTAGATGCGCTGGGGACGATTGCGGTGTCGGGCGAAGATGATGAGCGCCAGACCGGCAATCACGAGTGGCAGGCTCAGCAGCTGGCCCATGGTGATGACGCCCCCCAGCAGATAACCCAGCTGGGCATCGGGCACGCGCACGAACTCAACGAGAAAGCGGACGATGCCGTACCCCATCACGAACACGCCCATAAACGTACCCTGGGGCAGCAGCGGCTTTTTGCGGCTGAGCACCTGCAAAATACAGAAGAGCACGACGCCCTCTAGGAATGCCTCATAGAGCTGGGAAGGATGACGCGGCATATCGCCCGCGGTGCCGCCAAAGATCACGCCCCAGGGCAGATCGGTCGGCTTGCCCCACAGCTCGCCGTTGACAAAGTTGGCGCAGCGTCCCAGACATAAGGCCAGCGGAGCACCGATAACGGCAAGGTCGGCGATGGTCCAGGCGTCGAGCTTGTACATGCGGCACACGAGCACGCCGCCGATGATGCCGCCCACCAGGCCGCCATGGAAGCTCATGCCGCCTTCATTGGTAGCAAAGATCTCGAGCGGATGCGCCCAGTAGTAGCCGTCGCCGTAAAAGATGACGTAGAACAGGCGGGCGCCAATGATAAG
Organism: Collinsella aerofaciens; assembly: GCA_905213725.1. Classification (GTDB taxonomy): domain Bacteria; phylum Actinomycetota; class Coriobacteriia; order Coriobacteriales; family Coriobacteriaceae; genus Collinsella; species Collinsella aerofaciens_BZ. The sequence continues at coordinate 26,011 of CAJMJM010000002.1, read as the reverse complement.
GCCAAAGACCACGCCGACCACGACACTCGTCAGGTCGTCGACCGTAATGTCAAAACCCCAACGGCGCTGCGTGCGGTACATGACGACCGCCGTGAGCAGAGCTCCGACCACATAGGCCAAGCCGTACCAGTAGATGGTGATGGGCCCCGCCGAGATGGCGACGGGATCAAGCATATGGTAGAGGTCGTTGAGCATATCGGTCCCCCTGCTCCCTACATACAAATGCGGCCGCGGGCCTTGCGCTCGCAGCCGCATATTCGGGCGTGACGTCTATGCGGAGCATATCGCCCGCAGCTTTCACTTCTTAGAACGGCGCATACTCGTCGTACAGGTCATCGGTCTCGCCGGAGGCATTGACCTGCTCGACACGCGTAACGCCGGGCACGTGCTCCTTGAGGATACGCTCGATGCCCATGGAAAGCGTCAGGGCGCTCATGGGACAACCGGCACAGGCGCCCTGAAGCTCCAGCTTGACGACGCCCTCGTCATCAACGCCTATATACTCCATGTCGCCGCCGTCGGCCTGCAGGTTGGGGCGAATCTCTTCAAGAACCTTCTTAAGCAGCTCTTCGTTAACAGCCACAGGGGCTCCTTTCTCACAATAACGCGGGCGCGCCCGCGGACAGAAGCTATGTTACTACAGCCATGTACCCGCTCACGAGCCGGCCATGCGCGCAGACGCGACTTTCACGAGTAGTCAATTTGGGACGGGGCTCTTTTGGCTGTTTTGCCGCCAGCTGGCGTTGGCACGCACTACTGCTGAGCTTGTCCCCCGGTACCAATCTGAACATCGACGATGACCTGGCGGTAGCTGATGCCGCAGGAGTCGAGGATGCGGCGGCTGATACGGCCGTCATCGGTGTCGGCATACTTATTGTCCAGGTAGACGACCTCGCCCACGCCCACCTGCGCCAGGATCTTGGCGCAGTCGTGGCACGGGAACAGCGTGACGTAGACCGTGGAACCCTCGAGGTCTTTGAGCGAGCCGCGGTAGTTGAGCACGGCGTTTGCCTCGGCATGCACCACGTAGTTGTGCTTGTCCTGCAGCGGGTCGTCGCTCGTTACCCACGGGAAAAAGTCATCGTTGAGTGCCGAGGGTGTGCAGTTGTAACCCACCGAAAGGATGCGGTGGTAGGTGTTGGCGATGCACGCACCCACCTGCGTGTTGGGGTCCTTGCTGCGGCGCTGCGCGGCGATGGCCACGCTCATAAAGAACTCGTCCCAGCTAATGACGTCCAGGCGCTTGCCTGACGAAGTTTGATGAAGATCGTCCGACATGGCAGACACCTCCGTAATCGCAATAGTTTGACCCATTGTAGCAGGTGAAAGGTGGAGGCGTTTGTCCCACCGGCGCCCTCACCTTTACACGCGGCGGGGCTTTTGGTTGATGCGGTAGAGCTCGGCGAGACCCCGCAACGTCAGCGCGTCGTCAACCGTCAGGCTATGGCCGACCAGCAACGCGAGCGCCTCGGCGTCGTCGCCGGTAATGACGATGGGCACGTCGCCCTCCCCCGCGGCCTTGGTCGCGCGCATCTCGGCGAGCACCATGTCGAGCATGCCGTCGATGCGGGCCACCTCGCCCAAGACCACGCCCGAGCGCATAGCCTCGCGCGTGTTGCGGCCGATCACATGCGTGGGCGCCGAGGGCTCGACCTGAGGCAAACGCGCCGCGGCCGCCGAAAGCGAACGGGCGCCAAGCGCCAGACCCGGCGCGATGACGCCGCCCACAAAGGTACCGCGCGCGTCGATGACCTCGATATTGGTCGTGGTGCCCAGGTCAATCACGATGCACGGAGAGCCGTAGACGGCACGGGCCGCCACGGCGTCGGCGATGCGGTCGGGGCCGATCTCGGCCGGGTCGTCGTAGTGGACGGGCATGCCAGTCTTAAGTCCCGGTCCCACCGTGAGCACGCGTCCCGTGCAGGTACGGGAAAGCGCCACCTTCCACGGGCGCTCGAGCGCCGGCACCACGCAGCTCAGCACTGCGGCCGCGGGAACGAGCGCGCCGGGCATGCCCGCATCGGCCGCCAGCGCGCCCATGACCTGCGCGAGCCTCATACGAGCCTCATCGGCCGTGATGCTCGACGGCGTCGTGATCTCGCACGTCGCAAGCGGACATTCCTGCGCCGCAGCCGAATCCTCGGCAAATAGGCCAAAGCGAATGAACGTGTTGCCCACGTCGACCGTCAATATATATGCGCACCCATTAAGCATCGTCGGCGCTCCTTTCGTCTGCCCAGCAGTATATCGCCTACCTAAACCAGTCATCCCAAAATGACTAGCTTGCGGCTATACTGGTGCGCGGTCGCGCGCGAGCTCACGCGGCGGCCCTTGGTAACCCGACTTCCCGCGCCGTATCCGTAGCGGCGCTCCCGGAGGAAGCGGATATACGCAAAGGAGTTTTATATGAGCAATCCCTCGAACCGTGCTTCGATGCGCGGGCAACTCACGCTGCGTGGCGTCGTCATCGGCGTCCTTGGCTGCGTGATTATCACAGCAAGCTCGGCCTACACCGCCCTCAAGATGGGCGCACTCCCCTGGCCGATCGTCTTCGCTGCCGTCATCTCGCTGTTCTTCCTTAAGCTCATGGGCAATGCCAGCCTCAACGAGGCCAACGTCACCCACACCATCATGTCCGCGGGCGCCATGGTCGCCGGCGGCCTAGCGTTTACCATCCCGGGTGCCTGGATGCTGGGCTATGCCGACCAGATCAGCTGGCTCGACATGTTTATCGTGGCACTCGCCGGCACCATCCTGGGCCTGCTGGCCACGGCACTCATCCACCGTCACTTTATCGTGGACGCCGCGCTTGAGTTCCCCACCGGCAACGCCGCAGCTCAGACCCTGCGCGCCACCGAGGCCGGCGGCAAAACCGGCAAGCAGCTCTTTGGCTCCATGGCCATCGCCGGCATCTATAGCGTGCTGCGCGACGCCCTGGGCGTGGTGCCCAGCATGCTGTGCACGCTCAACATCCCCGGCGTGACCTTTGGCATCTACAACTCGCCCATGCTGCTCTCCGTCGGCTTCCTCGTGGGCTTCGCCCCCGTCGCCTTCTGGTTTGCCGGCGCCCTGCTGGGCAACTTTGGCATCATCGTGGGCGGTACCGCTGCTGGCCTGTTCGATATTGTGACCGCGCAGGGCATCGTCAAGTCCCTGGGCATGGGCCTCATGATGGGCTTTGGCGTCGCCGTCGTCCTCAAGGACATCCTGCCGCAGGTCACCGGCATCGTCCGCGGTCTTGCCGCCGACAGCTCCACCGACACCGACGAGCAGTCGCTTATCTCGGGCTCTCTTAAGCTCGACGCCGGCATCATCGGCCTGGGCGCTGCCGCCATCGCCGTAATCGTTGCCATCGCGCTCGACCTTGGCCCCGTTCCGGCCGTCATCGTCACGTTGTTCACCTTTGTCACCACCATCATGAGCGCGCAGAGCTGCGGCCAGACGGGTATCGACCCCATGGAAATCTTTGGCCTCATCGTTATGCTCATCGTGGCTGCCTTCGCACAGATCGCTCAGGTCAAGCTGTTCTTTATCGCCGGCATCGTTGCCGTGGCGTGCGGCCTTGCGGGCGACGTCATGAACGACTTTAAGGCCGGCGCCGTGCTGGGCACCAACCCGCGTGCGCAATGGATCGGCCAAGCCATCGGCGGCATCGTGGGCGCCCTGGTCGCCGCAGCCGTCATGGTCGCGCTCGTCACCGCCTATGGCCCGGACGCCTTTGGCCCCGACAAGAGCTTTGTTGCCGCGCAGGCAAGCGTCGTCGCCACCATGGTCTCGGGCATCCCGAGCGTGCCGTGGTTCGTTGGCGGCTTTATCGCCGGCATCGTCATGTACTGGCTCGGCATTCCGGCCATGATGATCGGCCTGGGCGTGTACCTGCCGTTCTACATGTCACTCACGGCATTCCTGGGCTCCTGCGTCAAGCTCGCCTACGACAAGTGGTCCGCCCACCGCGACGCCACCGCTGGTCTTTCCGACGAGGAGAGAGCTGCCAAGGACGCCGCCTTCCAGGAACAGGGTCTGGTCGTTGCCAGCGGCCTGCTCGGCGGCGAGTCCATCGTCGGCGTTATCCTGGCGTTTGTCTCCGTGGGCTTAAGCCTGCTGGGCTAAGTCGAGCAGCTGCTCGACAGCAACCATATTGCCTACGGCTTGCCCGGTCGGTAGCTTCTGCGGCTGCTGACCGGACTTTTTGATATCGAAACAAAGAAAGGCCGGCGCGCTGCGTTTAACAGCGCGCCGGCCTTATCGGTTAAGCTATCGAAGCGTTCCTGCTATGAACCGAAGTTCGTTGCAGAATCTACGCTCGAAACGCTACATCTGCTTGCGACGACGATCGCCCAGCGTCACGCCCGCTGCCACGAGCGTCACACCGCCGATGACGAACACCTCGCCCGCAAGCGCGGAATTGTCGCCAGTCTGGGCGAGCGCGGCAGGCGCAGCCTGTTTCTTGGCAACGGGGGCCTTTGCAGCAGCCTGCGCAACCTGAGGCTTGGCCTGCGGCGCAGCCTTGGGATGATACTTGTCGTACTCGGCCTGAGCGGCAGCCAGGGCATCCTTGGCATCTCCGAGCTCGGCAAGCGCGGCGGCATAGGCGTCGTTGGCATCGGACAGCTTGGCATCGGCATCGCTCAGAGCAGCCTTGAGGCCAGCGGCGGCATCGACGGCGGCCTTATAGCGAGCGTAGGCAGCGTTCAGCTTGACCAGCTTCTCGTTACCCGTCGTGCCCGCGGCAAGAGAGGCCTTGTGGTCGACAGCCTCAAGATCGGCCTTGAGTGCCTCATCGCTGGCAAGCTCGGCCTTGGCCTTGACGATCTCGAGGTTCGCATCGACGACGGCTTCGTTGGCGGCCTCGAGCTGCTTCTGGGCATCGGCGACACCGGCGACGGCAGCGTCATAGGCGGCCTTGGCGTCGTCGACCGCCTTCTGAGCGCCGGCGAAGCGCTCGAAGGCCTTGTGTGCGGTGGTAAGCTCGCCCTCGGCGGCCTTGGCCTTGGCCTGCGCGTCGGACAGGGCCTGCGTCTTGGCGGCAACTGCCTGCTTGGCGTCCGAAAGAGCAGTCGCGGCCTGGACATCTGCGGCCTGGGCCTTGTCTACACCAGCCTGGGCGGCATCGTCGGCCTTCTTTGCCTCGTCAAGCGAGCCCTGCTTATTCGCAAGGTCCGCCTGGGCGGCATCGCGCTTGGCGGCAAGGTCCTTGACCGAAGCGGTAGCGTTGTCATACGCCTCGTTGGCCTGTTCGGACTTTGCCTTGGCGGCATCGCGGGCGCTGCGAGTCTTCGCCTTGTGAGCGGCGGCCTCGGCTGCCTTCGTCTTGCTGTCAGCAAGCGTGGCGTTTGCCTTATCGAGAGCTGCCTGGGCAGTAGCGGCCTCGCTCTTGGCGGCGTCGAGCTTGGTCTTGGGCGTCTTGACGTCGATACCCTTGAGTTTGGCTTCGGCGGCGTCGTATGCCGTCTTCGCGGCGGCGGTGCCGGACTTAGCCTTCTCGTACTCGCCCTTGGCGGTGTTCATGTTCACATCGGCTGCGGTGAAAGCGTCCTGGGCGGCATCCTGCCCGTTTACAGCTGCGAAGTAAGCTTCCCTTGTAGTTCCAAAGTTCTTCTGCGCCTCGGCAAGCTTGCCCTGGAGCTCCTTGAGCTGCGCCTTCTGCGCCTGCGTGCCGCCCGCATTGTAGGCGGAATCGATGTAGTCGTTGAGGAGCTTCTTGAACTCGGAGACAGTGAAATCAGCCTGCGTGTCATCATCGCTGTAATCGAAGATGGTTACCTCGGTATCGGTATTCTTGCCGCTACCGGTCGCGATGCCGATGGCTCTCGTAGAGGCATCGATAATGTTGAGCTAGTGCCCGCACTCGTGGTAGATGCTGTTGTAGTTCTGATAGATGTAATAGGACTCATATCGATATTTGCCGAGTTTGTCACCATACTGCTCTACATACTTGTCGAAAATCTTCTTTTCCTGAGTATAGAGGCCGGTATAGGGCCAGCCGAGGGTATCCTCGGTCTCGCCGCCGGTATATGCGCCGCCTCCGCCAGCAAGGTTTTCACCGTTGTCGAAGTAGCAGTTCGAGTGTCCCCAGATGTTCGATGAATATGATGTATTAAGGGCGGCTGCCGCAGTCATACGGAGGCTGACGCTGAGCGCCGACTGACCGTTCGCCTTGCGGAGGTTGTTCTGGGTGTCGAGATATGTCAGGGCGTTGCGCATCTGCTCCAAGGAGAGCGGATTGGTGTCGCGAGACATATCCTGATCGACGTACTGGTCATACCAGTCGGCCTTGTCCTCAGCACCGGTCAGCATCGATACGGCATCCTGGGCGTTCTTTTTCTGTGTGGCGGTGAAATCGCTGCTGTTGCTGATGTAGGCCATAAAGCCGAGCATGCCCTTATTGATGACTTCCTGGTCAACGGTCATGTTGGACTTTAGGTCTGCAATCTGCTGTTCAAGAGCCTCAACCTGGGCATTAGCAGCGTCATAAGCCTTTTCCGCGGCGTTCGAAGCGGCGCAGGCCGCCTCCCACTCGCGGCGCTTCTGCTGACGGACCTCGACGAGTCGGTCGTACTCCGCCTTCTTGTCGGCTTCGGTCTGCTGGGCCTGCTCGCATGCGGCCTTGGCGGCGTCGCGCTTGCTGACGACAGCGTTGTATTCCTTGCTTACCGCATCATATGCAGACTGGGCAGATGCCACGGCGGCGTTGGCGGCGTTGGCCTTCTCCTGCGCGGCGGTGACGGTAGTCTGCGCAGCCTGCAGGTTCGCCTGTGCGGTGGCGTCGGCAGCCGTCGCGGCATTGAGCTCCGCCTGCGCGGTCTTGAGCTCACCAGCAGCAGCGTTCTTGGTGGCCTCAAGCGCACTCAGGTCAACACCCGTACCCGAGACGGCAGCATCGAGCGCGGCTTGCGCCTGGTTGAACTTCTGCTGGGCGTTATCGCGCGCGGTGGTTGCGGCTGCGAGAGCAGCGGCAGTCTCCTGCTTCTTGGCCTGGGCGGAAGTCAGAGCGGCCTCAGTGTCCTTCTTTTCCTGCTGTGCACTGGCCTCGGCGGCCTTGGCCTGGTCCAGATTGGCCTGTGCAGCAGCAACGGCCTTATTGGCGTCATCGAGCTTTGCCTGTGCGTCCTCGACGGCCTTCTTGGCGGCCTCGTACTCGTCCATACCCATGGCCTCGAGCTTGGCCTGGGCATCATCGAGGGCCTTCTTGGCCTCATCCTGCTTTGCCTTGGCGTCCTTGAGCGCCTGGGTCTTATCCTCGACACTCTTGTTGGCCTGATCGAGCTGATCGTTCAGGTCGCCCAGCTTCTTCTGCTGCTGCTCGGCCTTGTCGACGGCCGCCTTAAGCTCGTCGATCTTCTCCTGAAGCGCGGCTACCTCGGCCTCGTTCTGCTCGGCGGCGTTATCGGTCACGGCCTGCGAGGCCTGATTCTTTTGCTGCTGCGCCTGCTTTTGAGACTGGCCCGCCGCGTCGGCCTTCTTCTGGGCGGCATCGTAGGCGGCCTGAGCGTCCTTGAGCTGCTTTGCCGACTCCTCGGCCAGCTGGGCAGCCGTCTTTACGACCGCTTGGTTACCGGCGGCAACGGTATTCTCTACAGAACTACCCCCCCCCTGCACAGAATCGCCGTTACCGGTTGACGGTGCGGCGATTGCCGCCAGCGGCGACATAAGCGGCTGAGCGATGAGGCCCGCCGTCAAAACGGTTGCGACGGCGCGGTTGGCAACGCCCTTGACGTTGACGGCCTTGGCCCGAGGCTCAAAGTGTTGTGGACTGTAGTTTGTCATGGCTTTCTCCCTTTGACACGGATGTATCCATACGCTTCAAAATGTAGGAGCTGATTTTTGAATTCTGTTGCGCAACATTGGCGACCAGCGTATTTTTTGAAATTCATGCTCCTGTGCTTCACATTTTCGTCACATTTGAAGGAGCTGGTGCATCATATTTTCGCGTGATGGAATTGAGCCTGTGATTTGCATTTGCTCCCGCGTCATCCGTCCTATCGGATTCCGCATCCAACAGACACCTCGCCCGCCACGGTGTAGAGTTAAGACAACGGGCGCGTTGCGCGGACCGCGCTGGAACGAGGTGGACATGGAGCTCGACAAACAACAGATCAAGCGACTGCGCGAGCGTCATCATCGGCGTCCCGGCATCCGCCCCGCTCATAGCGAAGCCATGGAAAACATCACCCGCTTCCTCAAGCGCGCGTTCAACATTCGCGAGGGACGCGCGCCCTATCATGTGATCCGCAAGCGTTTTGTAAACGGGGCGCGTCTGACTGGCTCCCACCTATGCATCCTCATCATCGCCATGTTGATCGCGAGCATCGGCCTCGATATCGATTCGGACATCGCCATCGTGGGCGCCATGCTCATCTGCCCGCTCATGGGCTCGGTCCTTGCCATGGCATACGGTATTGCCACGCTCGACCGCGAGATTACCGTCGAAGCCGTCGCCAGCCTTGCGCTGCAGATGGCCTTTTGCCTGGTCACGTCCACGCTGTACTTTAAGCTCTCGCCCCTTGGCACCACCACGGCCGCCATCATCGACAACTCGACACCCACCGTCTGGGACCTTACCGTCGCACTCGCAGGCGGCTTTGCAGGCGGGCTGGGCAACTCGCGCGACCAGGAACCCGCCACGCTCATCGCCGGCGTGGCCGTGGCGACCGCGCTCATGCCGCCCCTGTGCGCGGCGGGCTACGGCATCGCCATCGCAAGCGGATCACTGTTTCTCTCGGCACTTTATGAGTTTGGCATCAACGTGGTCTTTATCGCACTGGCTGCCGAAGCCGTGCTGCTTCTTTTGCGCGTGCCGCTCAAGCGCGACCTGAACGGCGACGGCATTGTGACCGCTGAGGAAGACGCCGAGGTCGACGAGCTGTCGCGCAAGGTGCGCCGCCGCATCATTGTGGGCACGACGATCTTTGCCATCCCCTGCATCGTCATGACAGCAGGCTCCATTGGCTCGGCGCAGGCCGGCGTGCAGGACGGCTACGGCGTCACCGAAACCACGCGCGAGCTTGCGGCGGTGCTGCCAGGCTTTAAGGATTACACCGTCGCCGTCGAGACCTCGGCCACCGAAGGGGACGAGGAAGGCATTGTAGAGCGCGAAATCGTCGCCCATGTGACGACAAGCGAGGCGCTTGGGGCACACGATCGCCGCGTCGCCCGCAAGCTCATCGACCTCAACGTGCCTGAACTCGACCGCGTGGAATTTGACGTGAAGTGATGCAGAGCGCAGCGCTACAGCTCGTACTTGTACACGCGGTAGATGTACTTCTCGGCTTCCATCTCGTAGGTGGCGATGGGAAGTCCATAGCGATCGTACTCGGTGAAGGTCTTGGCCTGGCCCGAAGCCACGAGCATGCTATTCGAATCGCCGACGCGCTGCGCACTACTAACGTAGCCCGAGAACGGCACCGCGATCTGGTCCACAAGCTTGTAGGTGCGCGCGGTCTCATCCACCGTAAAGATGCGCCCAAACGAATGCGTTCCCTTGCTGTAGTCGGTCACCACCGCGGCGCCCAGCTGGCCCCAGTCGAACTTGGGATAGCTCTCGGCCGCACCAAAGTTGTTGTCGTATAGCAGCACCTGGTAGCGACCAGTCGCTGCCGTGTCAGAACTCGGCAGATACGTCACGCTGTGCTGGCCTGCATTGAGCGAGAAATCGCCCTGGGCCTGCAATAACTTGTCTTCAAAGCCCGAGCCAGCCCATTGCCACTCCTTTCTATTTCTGGGTCCATCTTCTCACTGCTGGCGGCCGAAAATGATCCGTTTTCCTCCGACCCCGAGGGATCGTTCTTAGTACTTGAAGAAGCCCTCGCCCGAGCTTTCGCCCAGCTTGCCTTCGTCGAGCATTTTCTTGAGGACGGAGGCCATGGCCTTAAAGTTGTAGGGCATCATCATCTTCTTGAGCAGCGGGCTCACCAGGCCCGGCACCTTCTGATACTGCATGACGATGTTGTAGGCCGTCTGGATACCCACCGTGTCGAATACGCGGAACGGGCCCTTGGGAGCGCCGGTGCCACGCGTCCACGCGAGGTCGATGCTCTTGGGATCGCTCACGCCCGAGACGTACAGATCAAGGCCCGAAAGCAGCCACGGTACCAACATGGAGTTGAGCAGATAACCGTTCTTTTCCTTGTTGACGGGCAACGCCAGCATACGGATGTCGTTGGCAAAGTCGACGAGTTCATCGAAGTAGCGCTTGTCGGTCTGGTCCTGTGCCATGACCTCGGTCATGTTGTTCTTCCAGATAGAGTTGGCAAAGTGCAGCGACAGGTACTTCTCGGGGCGGCCAGTGTACTTGGCTAAGGTACTCGGCAGTAACGTGGAGGTGTTGGTCACGACGACGGTCTTTTGCGGAAGGACCGGGGCGAGCTTCTTGTAGAAGTCAATCTTTGCCTGGGTATCCTCAGCCATAGACTCGATGACCAAATCGGCGTCGGCCACTGCCTTGGCAAGATCGAGCTCCAGCTTGAGTGTGGAGTAGGCGCGCTCAACGGCGGCGAGAGCCGACTCTATGTCGAAGGGCTTGCCGCTAACGGCGATACCGGAGCACCACTCGCCCGTGCCGTCCGCCATACCCTCGATTGCCGCGATGTACTCCTCGCGCACATGATCGATCTTGGGCTGGGTGCGGCCGATGCTGCCCTCGCTGCGCAGCCAAATCGTTACATCGAAGCCGCAGTAGGCAGCCTGAAAGGCAATCTGGCTTCCCAGCACGCCGCCGCCGGCAACGCAAACGGTCTTGTAGCTCATAGGAACAGTCCTCTCTTACGTAATTCCATAGATGTGTATTTATTCAACCGTAAAGATGACGCGCGTTGGGGACGGGTTCCTTAAACGGATGGTATTTCGCGGCAAACGGCTACATATGTTCATTATCTCAGGGTTCTGGGAGCGATTTTTGGTGCCGCAGAGACGTCGTTTTCGGAAGTATGCGGCAAATTCCGGAACCCTTGAGCACCCCCCGATTTTCCGCCAATAAAACCGCAGGTACAGGGCTTGGACATATTCGGTGTGCTCGGTCTATTCAGATTTTGCCGCATACTTCCGAAATCTGAGTTCGCAAAGGGTGATAGTCGGGGCGTTTACGCAACATATGTCCAAGCAAAAACGGGTGGTAGCCGGTACGGCCACCACCCGTTTGTCTCATATCCAGCCCATAGCAGGCCAGCTACTTCTTAATGCCGCGTCCCAGGCGCTCAGCGACCGACGCCACGGCGCTCTCATCGACCGAACCGCAGCTCACGCAGCCGTCGTGGGCACGCATCTGGCCGGTGACCTCGTCCATCGCGAGCGGCGCCACCTTCTCAAGCTTAAAGCCCTTGCCGGCGCGCATGTTTTCCTTGGCCACGCTGATCATGAGCTTAATACGGTTGAGCTGGTTGACCTCGGACGCACCGGGGTCGTAGTCCACTGCGACGATATTGCTCTCGGGGTGCTGACGGCGCAGCTCCTTGATCACGGCCTTGCCCACCACGTGGTTAGGCAGGCACGCAAAGGGCTGCGTGCAGATGATGTTGGGTGCGCCATGGTCGATCAGGTCGAGCATCTCGGCCGTGAGCAACCAGCCCTCGCCCATGTTGTTGCACACCGAAAGCACCGTACGGGCCTTGTCGGCCATGGTGCCGATGCGCTCGGGCGCCTCGAAGCGGCGGGACTTCTCGAGCATCTCCTCCACCGGCGTGCGCATCCAGTCCACGAGCTTGATGAGCGCCTGCATACCAGCGCGCGTGGTAGCGGAGCTTCCCAACTCGTCCTTCTGCAGCTCGGCGTTGCTCATGGAGTACAGGAAAAAGTCGAGCAGACCCGGCACCACGGCCTCGCAGCCCTCGCGCTCGATGACATCGACCACGTGGTTGTTGGCTGTGGGATGGAACTTGACCAGGATCTCGCCGACCACGCCCACGCGCGGCTTGGTACCCTCGCCCACGAGCGGCATGGTGTCGAACGCGCGGATGGCCTCGCGGCACAGCTTGGTGTAGTTGTGGCGGTTAAACTTGGGCGCCAGCTTGCGAGCGCGCGCCATGTACTCCTCGTAGAGCGCGTTGGCGGCACCGGGCGTAGCCTCGTACGGGCGGCAGCGATAGAGCATCTGCATCATCACGTCGCCAAAGAGCACCGCGTAGACTGCCTGCTTAAGCAGCGCCGGCGTAATCTTAAAGCCAGGGTTGTCCTCGCCCAGCGCCACGGCCGAAAGCGAGATCACCGGGATCTCGGGGTGGCCGCTCTCGCGCAGGGCCTTGCGGATGAGTGCGATGTAGTTGGTGGCACGGCAGCCGCCGCCGGTCTGGCTGATAACCACGGCTGTCTTGGACAGGTCGTATCGACCGCTCTCGATGGCCTCCATGATCTGGCCCGTCACCAGGATCGACGGATAGCAGATGTCGTTGTTCACGTAGCGCAGGCCGGCCTCGACGGCATCGTGATCGGTCGAGGGCAGCAGCTCCAAGTTGTAGCCAGCACCACGGAACACCTCTTTGACCAGGTCAAAGTGGATCGGCGCCATCTGCGGGCACAGGATGGTGTAGCCCTCCTCGCGCATCTGCTCGGTAAAGGGCACCTTGGGCCACGCGGTCGAAGCACTCTCGCGCTGCGCCTCGAACGTGTACTTACGGCTCGCGAACGCGGGGGCATCCGTGGAGGGCGCCACCGGCGCGGCAGCGCCCTGCTCGTAAGTCTCGCCCGCGGCCGTAGCCTCGGCCAAGCGCTCGGCCTCCTGGTCCTTGAGCGCCGCCATGAGCGAGCGAATACGGATACGCGCGGCGCCCAAGTTGGACACCTCGTCAATCTTGAGCACGGTGTAGATCTTGCCGCTGGCTTCCAGAATCTCCTGCACCTGATCGGTGGTCAGAGCGTCCAGGCCGCAGCCGAAGGAATTGAGCTGGATCAGGTCCAGGTCGTTGCGCATCGTCACAAAACAGGCGACGGCGTACAGGCGGCTGTGATACATCCACTGATCGACGACGCGAATCGGACGCTCGGGCTTCACCAGATGCGCGAGCGAATCCTCGGTAAAGACCGCAAAGCCAAAGCTCGAGATAAGCTCGGGCAGGGCATGGTTGATCTCGGGGTCGTTATGGTAGGGACGACCGGCGAGTACGATGCCGTGGCCGCCGTGGTCCTCGACCCACTTAAGGGCCTCCTCGCCCATGGTCTGGATGTCCTCGTGAAAACGCGCGTCGGCCTCGTAGGCGGCGTTGACGGCGGCATCGACCTCAGAGCGCGTGATCTTGGGACCGCGCACGCGACCGCGACCGGCCTCAGCATCGGCCACACGGTCGACGGCGAGCACCTGGTATAGACGGCGCTTGAGCTCGGTCTTGTCGTGATAGGGCACAAACGGGTACAGGAACTCGATGTTCTGCTCACGGATCTCGTCGATGTTGAGCGCCAGCGCCGTGGGGTAGCTCATGACGATGGGGCAGTTATAGCAGTTGCCGGCGGTCGGATCCTCCTTGCGCTCCCAGCGCACGCACGGCATCCAGATAAAGTCGACGTCACGGTCAATGAGGTTCATCACGTGGCCGTGGCTCATCTTGGCCGGATAGCACACGCTCTCGGACGGCATGGACTCGATGCCCGCCTGGTAGGTCTTTTTGCTCGACTGGTCGGACAGCTGCACGCTAAAGCCCAGGCGCGTAAAGAACGCATGCCAGAAGGGGTAGTTCTCGTACATGTTGAGTGCGCGCGGGATACCCACGGTGCCGCGCGGGGCCTCGTCGGGGCTCAGGACCTCGCGGTCAAAGAGCAGCTCGTTTTTCTTTTTGAAGAGGTTGGGGGCCTCAGTCTTCTGCTTTTTGTGGCCGGCGCCCTTCTCGCAGCGGTTGCCGGTAATGAAGCGCCTACCGCCGCCAAAGTCGTTGACGGTAAGCTGGCAGTTGTTGGAGCAACGGCCGCAGCGGACATGCTTTTGCGTCACGGTGAGGTGCGCGATGTCCTCAGCCGAAAGAATGGTCGAGGTGCCGTCGGCGCCGGCGCGATCGCGGGCGAGCAGGGCCGCACCGTAGGCGCCCATGCAGCCGGCGATGTCGGGACGCACGGCATGAACGCCGGTGAGCTGCTCAAACGCGCGCAGCGTGGCATCGGACATAAAGGTGCCGCCCTGGACGATTACCTGGCTGCCGATCTCCTTGGGATCGCGCAGCTTAATGACCTTGAACAGGGCATTCTTGATGACGGAATAGGACAGGCCGGCGGCGATGTCGCCCACCGTGGCGCCTTCCTTTTGCGCCTGCTTGACGCGCGAGTTCATAAAGACCGTGCAGCGACTTCCCAGGTCGACCGGGGCTTTGGCATGGATGGCGGCGTTGGCGAACGCGCGCACGTCCATGTTCATAGAGACGGCGAAGCTCTCGATAAAGCTACCGCAACCCGACGAGCAGGCCTCGTTGAGCATGATGTGCTCGATGACGCCGTCCTTGACGCGCAGGCACTTCATGTCCTGGCCGCCAATGTCCAGAATGAACTCGACGCCGGGCAGGAACGCCTTGGCGCCGCGCAGGTGCGCGACGGTCTCGATCTCGCCGGAATCGGCCTTGAGGGCCTCGATGAGCAGCGCCTCACCGTAGCCCGTGGTGGTCACGTGGCCGATGGTGCAGCCCGCGGGGATGTGGTTGTAGAAATCGGCCATGATGACCTTGGCCGTGCCTAGGATGTCGCCGTTGTTGTTGCCGTACCAGGTGTGCAGCAGCTGACCGTCCTCGCCCACGAGCGCGGCCTTCATGGTGGTGGAGCCGGCGTCGATGCCGAGGAACACGCGTCCGGTGTAGCCTTCGAGCTTGCCCTTGGGGACGACCTCGGTGTCGTGGCGGGTCTTGAACTCGGCAAAGTCCTCGTCGGTGGCAAAGAGCGGATCCAGACGCTCGACCTCGGCACCCTGCGTGTCACCCAGGGCATCGATGGCCCCGATGAGCTGCGGGAACGTGCTGAGCTTGTTGGACTCGTGCGCCATGGCGGCGCCGCTCGCCACAAACAGGTGAGCGTTTTGGGGCACGATACGGTGCTCCTCGTCCAGATTGAGCGTGAGGTAGAAGCGGTGGCGCAGCTCGGAGAGATACTGCAGCGGGCCGCCCAGGAAGGCGACGTTGCCGCGGATGGGACGGCCGCACGCCAGGCCCGAGATGGTCTGGGTCACGACAGCCTGGAAGATGGAGGCGGCCACGTCCTCGGGGCGGGCGCCCTCGTTGAGCAGCGGCTGCACGTCGGTCTTGGCAAAAACGCCGCAGCGGCTGGCGATGGGATAGATGGTGGTGGCGTTGGCCGCGAGTTCGTTAAGGCCGCTGGCGTCAGTGTGCAGCAGGGTTGCCATCTGGTCGATGAACGCGCCCGTGCCGCCGGCGCAGGTGCCGTTCATGCGCTGCTCGATGCCGTTGTCGAAGTAGATGATCTTGGCGTCCTCGCCGCCCAGCTCGATGGCGACGTCGGTGGCCGGGATGAGGGTCTCGACGGCACGCTTGCTGGCGATGACCTCCTGGACAAACTCCAGGTCGAGCCACTGGGACAGCAGCAGGCCGCCCGAGCCGGTAATGGCGCAGGTCATCTGGGCCGTCGGCAGCACCGTCGCAGCGCCCTCGAACAGGTCGCGGGCGCAGGCACGGACGTCGGTGTGGTGGCGCTGGTACTTGGCGTAGACGATCTGGTTATCGTCGTTGAGTACGGCGAGCTTAACGGTGGTGGAGCCCACGTCAATGCCCAGGTGCAGGTTGCCGTGGGCGTTGCCGGGGTTGAAGATCGCGCCTTCGGGGGCGTGGGCGGCGGTGGCGGCTACGGGCGCAGCGGCGGGGGCGGGCTCGCTAGCGACGGACGCCTCCCCTGCCGCGTTCTTGGCATCGGCAACTGCCTCGGCAACTTTCTCGGCAGCTGCGGTCGCGGCCTTCTGCGCGGCATCCACCACGGCGGGTGCAGCCTCACGCGCGGCAGCGACCACACGGTCTTTAATGCCCTCGACGAGTTTGCTCATTGTCTCTCCTCTTAGTTGTTGGACTCGACGGTTGCGGTGGTGTCGACCGCGTCCTCGAGCTGCAGGTTCAATAGCTTCATGCCGAATTCCGGCACGTTGATATCGATGAGTTGGCCATACAGGTCGCCGGGGCGCACAAAGGCGATAACCGTCATAATGCGCGCCATGGTCTCGGGCGATTCAGAAAGGTCACGCTCAAACCAACGCTGGATCATGCCGACCTCGGCACTCACGACATAGGTGACGTAGTAGTCAAAGAAGGTGCCCAGCGCCAAGCCCAAAATGCCCGTCTGTGCGCGCGGCACCACGGCCTCGCGTGCGGTATCGATGATCTTTTTAATAAAGGCGGGGTCGCCGCCCGGGCCCAGCAGCGATCCGATTAAATCGCGGTTGGCCGCAAGGTAGCGCAGCAACTCAACCGAACCGGGTGCCGGCTCGAGCTCATCGATGTTGTGATAGAGATCGGGCAGCTGAGCTGCGGTGATGAGCTCAATGCGCTCACGGATCTCGGCCAGCAAGCCGTCCTCGATTTGATTGATAAAGTCGGGGATATCGCGGTAGTGCGAATAGAACGTGCGGCGCGTAAGGCCAGCGCGCTCGGTGAGCGACGCGACGTTAATGCGCGAAAGGTCGCCGCTTTCGGCAAGCTCGCTGGCAAGCGCCTGGCGAAGGGCACGCTGTGAGCGAAGGGACCGGCGGTCGCATTTCTCGAGCTGGGACAAGCGTCCTCCTTGTTACTCAGACTGTGCGCTATTGCACAGTGCGAGTATTATTGCACACCGTGTGCATCAACACGTAAAGGCAATATTTGGGATGTGACGAAGGGGCAGCCTCTTTGTCACATTCAGCGACCGCCTAGGTTGTGCCAGTTGTGCCTGGCTTTTGGAGCGGCATTGCTGATTGTTCAAAATGTCATTCGTGGGTAGAATAGTGTCGACGGCAGCCCAAGTTCTGGAAAGCTGGGCAGCGCCGTTGTTTGCATTAGGGGGTCAACGCCTTAGCGGCGGCGACCCCTTCTGTTGCGCTTCGAACGCTGCTTGAGTGCCTCGGAAAGGCCGACGAGCGCCGTGGAGAACGAGACCAAAGCGGTCAGAAGTCTCACGAAATCAATCAAATCGGTCATGGGCATCACCTCCCATCAGGTGGAGGGCGCTGCCCGGCACATGGAACTGCCGCCAACGATACCGATTCTATCAAAGCGTAGTTGTATATGCGAATATATGTTCGTATTCCAAGAACACAGACCCCTGTGACAAAGGGGCTGCCCCTTTGTCACATTATTCGATGATGGTGCGAGAGTTTTGCTTGTGCATGGTGGCGAGCATGTGTTTGGGGACGGCGTGGACCATGCAACTGCCGATAGTTGCGCTCGCGGCGGCTTTAGCCGCAGCGCTAGCGTTTTTGGTCGCATAGCTGTGGCGGAAACGCTTGAGCATGGCGATATCGTTGCCGCCGTCGCCATAGACCGCGACCTCGTCCTCGGCAATGCCGTAGTAACCCGCCAGCCAGGCCACGCTCTCACCCTTGTTGCACGCCACGTCCGTGCTCTCGAACATCACCGGATCGAACGGTGCGTTGCCCACGCGGTCGGAGCGCTCGGCAAGGTACGCCTTAAGGTCACGCTCCAACTCGGGCGAGGTCACGCGACAGTTGATTTTGCACACGTCATGACGCAGGATGTCACCGATCGACTGGTCGAAATACTGCTCCTCGTGATACCCGCCACGCGCACGCATGCCGCGCATCACGATGCGCTTGATAGGACTGTCCTTTTTAAAGCCCGCCTGGTGCATCTCAAACGATCCGCTCGAAAACATGCCATCGGGCGTGGAGCAGTCAAAACAGATATCCGGAAACTCCTTGAGCAGCTCCTCGGTAATCTGAGGGTCGATGGTCCAGGTCTTGAGCACCTCGCCATGGCTGTCGCGTACGATTGATCCATTGGAGCAGCAGGCGTCAAGCGCCAGACCTGTGAAGCCATGCTCGCCGATCGGCAGCGTCGAGCGTCCGGTCGCGGGAACCACATGCAGGCCGGCCTCGGTCAGCTCGCGAATGGCACGGCGAATGGTCCCGTCTGCCTCGTGCAGGGCATTCAACAGCGTTCCGTCTAAGTCACTCGCAAACATCTTGATCATGGGCATGCCTCTCCTTCGTCTGCACGATATTGTAGACGAGAACGGGCGCGCCCCAAGAGAAGCGCGCCCGTTAGGCGAAAGATCGTCCTACACCGCGGCGGGACCATGCTCGCCGGTACGGATACGGATAACCTCCTCGACCGGCTCGACCCAGATCTTGCCGTCTCCAACAGTGCCGCAATCTTGGAAACGGCGCGGCAACGGACGCGAAACGAACGGGAAATGCGCGAGCAAGGGAGCCGTGAGCGTGCCCGTCCCGGCTAGCGGCGGAACAGCTCGCGGGCACGGTCACGGAGGTCGGTAGCTCGGATGACGCCCTCGTAGCGGTTGATGCGCAAGCGCGGGAAGGCATTGAAGAAGCGCAGGTCGCGGCGGCTGAGTGACACGCTCGGCACCGGACGGCTCATGCGCTTGCCTGCGAGGCGACGACTGAGCGACGGACGCGGCATGCTCGGCGCGGCATCGGCCACGCGGCGGGCGGCAAGTGCCAGGCCGCGAGCACCATCCGCGATAAACGTCGGCATCGAAGCCTTCTCACGCAGGGCATCGAGCGCGGCGTCACCAAGCTCGGCCAGCCAAGCGTTAACGGCACGGCTACGGATGTGTGTCTGTGCCACCGAGTCAATCGTCGAATCGGGAATGCGCTCGAGCATTGAGTCCGAGGCATCGGCAAGCGACTCGTTGATGCGGTCGGCAAGGTCGGCTCGGACGCGCTCCAGCTGATCGGACAGACGTCGCCAGCTCGCCAACGAGCACGCCGCATCGACCATCATCGCGACCGCGACGATAAAGGCGGACAGCCGCACAATCAGCACCGGCAGATGGCCAAGCAGCCCCAGCAATGCCGGCTCCACTAAACGGCAGATGCACAACGCACCCAAGCCAAACGCGCATGCCCAGTACAGACAGATGCGTCCGTGCAGGTTAAACGGCAGGTGCGAATAGTCCCAAAAGCGAGCGCCCGTTGTTTTTTCCAACAGCACGCCTACGCTGTACTCAATCACGCTGCATACGAGCGCTGCAGCGACAAACTGGCTCGAGGCATTCGGAATCCCGCGCAGCAAAAGCCAGCAGGCTATGCCACCCACACCATAGATAGGACAACACGGCCCCAGCAAAAAGCCACTGTTGGCAAATCGTCCGTGATTGAGCATGGCGCAGACCGTCGACTCCCACGCCCAGCCGCAAAAACCGTAGAAGGCAAACGAGAGCACCAGTGCCGAGAGCGGGCAGGCGGCAAGCGTCGCGCCGCCAAATGCCATGTCGATCGCGGTTTCCACCGTCTACCCTCTCCTCTTTTCACTCGATTCGCTGCTCACGCCATCGTCCGCCTCGTCCTTGCGCTGCAGGCGACCGGCGACCGTCTCGCGCAGGGCACACCATTTATCGGCCAGGCACACAATCCATGCCTCACGACACGTCGGCGGCACCGGCACCAGCGGAAACATATGCCGCACGATAATATTCCGCTCGCGAGACGTCAGCTCAAAATCTTCCTCCGCACGCGCCAGGGCAAAAAACGGATGCCGAAAGCCATGCAGCCGATGGCTTGGGTCGGGATCGTGCCAGTCATAGAGAAAGTAATCGTGCAGCAGGGCCCCGCGCAGCAACGAGGCGCTGGCGACCGAGACACCGACGCGGCCCAGGCGCTCGGCAAAGGACAGGCTCGCCCGCGCCACCGAGGTCACATGCGTATACACCGTCACATCGCCATGCTGGATAAACTCGCGCGTCAGGTCCAAGCGGCCCGCTTGGGCCAGCTGGCGGGCAGCATGGTCTACTTCGCACGCGATTTTCTCGGCACGAACGACATCAGACATGCTGTCTCCTTCCAGCGACTCACGGCGACAAGCTACGGCCTGTGCACAATCGATAAAAACATCATGGAACACATTAGTATGGCATCGGACAAAACGTTTTGCCCCACCAGTTGGCGAATTACCGCGCCGCCGTCACATATCAAACGCCAAAATGTGCGAGACTGTCTTGTGCAATTGTGCCGGCCGAGGGAGTGCCGGCGCACGATTCGCATGGAGTAACCCACAACGATGCTGCTTACGCAAACGACAACGCCCGAGGACGTCAAGGCTCTCGACCGCACCGAGCTTCCGCTGCTCTGCGGCGAGATCCGTCAGGCAATCCTCGAAAGCTCCGCCGCCGTCGGCGGGCACGTTGCCCCCAACCTGGGCGTCGTTGAGCTTACGGTTGCGCTTCATCGCGTGTTTAACTCCCCCACCGACAAAATTGTCTTTGACGTGTCGCACCAGACCTACGCCCACAAGGCGCTGACCGGGCGTGCGTACACTTATATCGATCCGGAGCGTTATGGTGAGGCTTCTGGCTTTGCCAATCCCGACGAGTCCGAGCACGACCTGTTCGCCATGGGCCACACCTCCACGTCGGTAAGCCTGGGCTGCGGCCTGGCGCACGCTCGCGACCTGGCGGGTGACGCGTACAACGTCATCACCATCATTGGCGACGGCTCGCTTTCGGGCGGCCTGGCGTTTGAGGGCTTCAACAATGCCGCCGATCTCGACAGCAACCTGATCATCATCGTCAACGATAACGACCAGTCCATTGCCGAGAACCATGGCGGCCTGTATCGCAATCTGGCCGAGCTGCGCGCCAGCAACGGCACCTGTGAGCGCAACGTTTTCCGCGCGATGGGACTCGACTACCGCTATCTGGACGCCGGTAACGATGTGTTAGCCCTCGTCGACGCGCTGCAGGAACTGCGCGACATCGACCACCCCATCGTGCTGCACGTCTCCACCGCCAAGGGCAAGGGCTTTGAGCCAGCCCAAAACGACCCCGAGCGCTGGCATCACGTAGGCCCCTTTGACATGGCGACCGGCCGCAAGCTCTGCCCGGGCCATCCGAGCGAGCCCGCACCGCGTACCTATGCCGACATTACGGGCGAGGCGCTCAGCACCGCCATCGAGCGCGATCCGCAGGTCGTGGGCATCACGGCCGCCACGCCCTACATCATGGGCTTTACACCCGAGCTTCGCGCTGCCGCCGGCAAACAGTTCGTCGATGTGGGCATTGCCGAGGAGCACGCCGTGACCTTCGCCACCGCGCTTGCGCGCTCGGGCGCCAAGCCGGTCTTTGGCGTGTACGGCACGTTTTTGCAGCGTGCCTACGACGAGCTGTGGCACGACCTGTGCCTCAACGACGCCCCCGCAACCATCTTGGTGTTTGGCGCGTCGATCTTTGGCACCACGTCCGAGACGCACCTCTCGTTCTTTGATATTTCCATGCTGGGCGGTCTTCCCAACATGCACTATTTGGCGCCTTCCTGCATGGAAGAATACCTGTCCATGCTGAGCTGGTCGCTCGACCACCGCGAGCATCCCGTGGCGATTCGTGTGCCTGGTATTGGCCTGGTAAGCCGTCCCGATCTGGCGCCCGCCGAAGACGCCGACTACAGCACCGTTCGCTACAACGTGGTGCGCCAGGGTCGCGACGTTGCTGTGCTCGCGCTCGGCGATTTCTTTGAGCTGGGCGAGCGCGTGGCAAACCACCTGGTTGCCGAGTACGGTATCGAGGCCACGCTCGTCAACCCGCGCTTTGCAACCGAGCTTGACCGTGAGTTCCTCGACAGCCTTGCCGCCGAGCATCGCCTTGTCGTCACCCTCGAGGACGGCATCTTGGACGGCGGCTGGGGCGAGCGCGTGGCATGCTATCTGGCATGCACGCCGTTGCGCACGCGCACCTTCGGCATCGCCAAGGGCTTCCCCGACCGCTACGACCCCAACGAACTGCTTGCGCAGAACGGCATGACGGTCGAGAACATGGCCGCCGAAGCCGCAAGACTGCTCAACGAGTAGAAAAACCTCCGCAAGGGAAGCACCCCTGCGGAGGTTTTTGTTTTCGTGGCGCGATTATCTCGATCTGTAACATCTAGGGCCCGAATTCCCGTCTAACTGTTACAGATCGAGACAAAACGTCTTAGTCCCTGACCTTTGTCTCAATCTGTAACAGATAGAGACCTTTTGTCCGTCCAGATGTTACAGATCGAGACATTCGAATTCCCCTGAAGAGAAAATCTCAATCTGTAACAGTTACTCGGCAGAAACGGCCGCAGATGTTACAGATCGAGACAAAACAGTAAGGCATGCCGCTGCATCGGCCAGAACCACCACAAAGGTGCCTGTCCCCTATGTGGTGGTTTTAAATCATGGTCGGTGCGAAAAACGAATAACCGTTCATACGCGATCTCCTTACTTATATATGCGTCGTGTTGCCGCCATTATAGCGACCGCTGCGAGCGATCATGCCGTCTGCAAAGCGCTATCTCAGCTGCAATAATCGACGTTTGCCCAGATAAAACCTGCCAAAATAAACCTGTCCCTTTTTGATAGGCGGAATAACCCATAAGGTAAGTATGTTTCTGAGTTATTTCGTGTTGACCCATTTGAGCGCGATAGGGTATAACTCTACTCAACCGCTAGGGATTTTATTGAGAAAGGTGTTCTACCATGAGCAAGAACCTCTCCCAGCAGGTCGTTCTCGACCGCCGCGGCTTCGTTGCCGCCACCTTCGCAACCGTCGCCGGCCTTGGTCTTGCCGGCTGCTCCGACACCAGCGCCGAGGCCGACAAGGGTTCCGCCGCCGGTTCCTCCAAGAGCTCCGAGGATACCGAGGCTTCCACCACACTCGACGCTAAGGCATTCGACAAGCTCGTCGACAACGGCCCCAAGGCCGATGACGATGCCATCGCCGCCAGCACCTGGGCCACGGCCGTTAAGGACGCCGGCGTCTTTAAGATCGGTAGCGTTCAGACTTCCACGCTCTTCTCCCTCCTCAACGAGAAGGACGGCAAGACCCGCGGCTTCGATGCCGGTATCGCACAGCTCCTGTCCAACTACATTCTGGGCGAGAACAAGGTCGAGATCACCCAGGTGACCTCGGACACGCGCGAGTCCGTCCTGCAGAACGGCCAGGTCGACGCCGTCTTTGCCACCTACACCATCACTGACGAGCGCAAGAAGCTCGTCTCCTTTGCCGGTCCCTACTACTACACCCAGCAGGCCATCCTGGTGCTCGCCGATAACGACGACATCAAGAGCGTCGACGACCTGGCCGACAAGAACGTCGCCGTCCAGTCCGGCTCCAACGGCCCCGCCATCCTGGAGGAGTTCGCCCCCAAGGCCAGCCAGCAGGAGTTCAAGACCGACGAGGAGGCCCGTCAGGCACTCCAGCAGGGCCGCGTTGACGCCTACGTCATCGACAACAACATGCAGCAGAGCGCCCTGGTCCGCGAGCCCGGTAAGTACAAGATCGCCGGCAAGCCCTTCGGCAACAAGGAGCCCTATGGCATCGGCCTGCCGCTCGATTCCGACGGTGTCGCCTTCGTCAACGACTTCCTTAAGAAGATTGAGGACGATGGCACCTGGACCGAGCTGTGGCAGATCTGCATTGGCGACCGTACGGGCGACACCAATGTTCCCGAGCTGCCCGAGGTCGGCGCCTAGACAGCGAGCCTAGTAACGGCCGTTGCGAAACCATACGGAAACGCACGATGCGCTTTATTGCGCTAAACTGTTTCCTCACTGAGTTGTCGGGGCTTCCGTACACACGGGAGCCCCTTTCCTTATCGGCGGGAGGTCCGCATGAGTCTCTCCGAACTCTGGTCGCTCTATGGCCAGAACTATATCGACGCGCTGCTCGCAACCTGGGGCATGACGCTTGAGTCGTTTGCCATCGCCATGGTGCTGGCCGTCGCCGTCACCGTGATGCGCGTGTCGCCGCTCAAGCCGCTGCGCGTCTTTGGCGACCTGTATGTGCAGGTCTTCCGTAACATCCCCGGCATCGCACTGCTCATCATCGTCGTCTATGCGCTGCCACCGCTCAAGGTCGTCCTGCCCTACCGCACCTGCGTTATCGTCGCCACGGTCCTTTTGGGCTCGGCCTTTGGCTCCGAGAACTTTATGAGCGGCATCAACACCGTCGGCGTCGGTCAGGTCGAAGCCGCACGTTCGCTCGGCATGAGCTTTAACCGCATCCTCGCCAAGATCGTGATTCCGCAGGCACTGCGTTCGAGCGTACTGCCCATGACCAACCTCTTTATCGCTGTCATGCTCACCACCGCCTTGGGCAGCCAGGTGCCGCTTAAGCCGCAAGAGCTCACCGGCGTGGTGAGCTATATCAACACGCGCTCGCTCGGCGGCGTCGCCGCGTTCTTTATCTCGGCGCTCGGCTACCTGGGCACGGCCTTTGTGGTAAGCCACATTGGCAACTATATCGATAAGAAGGTGAGGATCCTCCGATGAGCAAGCATTCCTCCCCTGCACTCACCATGCGCGATGCGCTCTACGAGGCTCCCGGCCCCAAGATGCGCGCCAAGATTCGCATCGGCACCGCCATCTCACTCGTCGCCGTGGCCGCGCTCGTCGCCCTGGTGCTGCAGCGCTTCTATGTGACCGGCCAGCTTTCGGTCCACTATTGGTATTTCTTTACGCACCTCACCACCTGGAAGTTCTTGCTTGCCGGCTTTGAGGGCACCGTTAAAGTCGCACTCACCGCTGGTGCCATCGCGCTGGTGCTGGGCTTAGCCCTTATGCTCGGCCGCACCAGCGACATTAAGCCGCTGCAGCTGGTCTGCCGCGTGCTCACCGACTTTTTCCGCGGCGTGCCGAGCCTGCTGTTCATCTACTTCTTCTTTTTGGTGCTGCCCCAGTACAAGATCGCGCTGCCGTCGTTTTGGATGCTCACGCTTCCCGTCGCGCTCGCTGCCGCCGGCGTACTCGCCGAAATCTTCCGCGCCGGCGTCAACGCCGTGCCGCGCGGCCAGGTCGAAGCCGCTCAGGCGCTCGGTCTCTCCAAGGCTAAAATCACCTTTAAAATCGTGTTGCCGCAGGCTATTCGATTTATCATCCCGTCGTTGATTTCGCAGCTCGTGGTCGTAGTCAAAGACACCACCGTCGCCTATGTGGTGAGCTACCCCGACCTCATGCAAAACGCCCGCGTGCTCATTACCAACTACGACGCTCTCGTGTCGGTCTACCTGGTAATCGCGGTCATCTATATCCTCATCAACGTCGCGATCAACAAGGCCGCTGTCTACGTTTCGCACAAGACCGGCGCGACCATCATCCGCTAACGCTTTACCATTTCGAGTCATAAGGAGCCGAGCACCATGGCACAGAGCACCTCTTCCACCGGCAATCAGCCGCTGATCGAGCTCAGGCACGTCGATAAGCACTACGGCGATCTGCACGTCCTCAACGACATCAATCTGTCGGTCGACCGCGGCGAGGTCGTCGTTGTGATCGGACCCTCGGGCTCGGGCAAGTCGACCATGTGCCGAACCATCAATCGCCTGGAAACCATCGACTCAGGCGAGATCCTCATCGAGGGCGAGCCCCTGCCACAGGAAGGCAAGGATCTTGCCCGCATGCGTGCCGAGCTGGGCATGGTATTTCAGCAGTTCAACCTGTTTGCACATATGACCGTACTGCAGAACGTCATGCTGGGACCGGTCGATGTGCTGGGCGTGTCCAAGGACGAGGCTCGTGAGCGCGCCATGGACCTGCTGGGCCGCGTGGGCGTTGCCGAGCAGGCCGATAAGGTGCCCGCACAGCTCTCGGGCGGCCAGCAACAGCGTGTAGCCATCGCACGTTCGCTTGCCATGCAACCCAAGGCCATGCTTTTTGACGAGCCCACGAGCGCGCTGGACCCCGAGATGATCAACGAGGTGCTCGAGGTCATGGTCCGTCTGGCCCAGCAGGGCATGACGATGATCGTCATCACGCACGAGATGAACTTCGCCCGCCGCGTGGCCGACCGCGTCGTGTTTATGGCCGACGGCCAGATCGTGGAAACCGGCACACCCGACGAGTTCTTCGACCACCCCCAGACCAAGCGCGCCCAGGACTTCCTCAACTCCATCAAGGGCCACTAGCCCAATTGCCACGCGGGC
>CAJMJM010000001.1 GCA_905213725.1 Collinsella aerofaciens | reverse complement strand
CGCGGTCTTGCGTCTTGCCTGACTGCTCACCAACCCACACCTCGGATCGGCCCTGGACACCCCATGTCTGCACATACTCGATAGCGCCCGTGCCCTCGACCTTGAGCTTGGGCTCGATAACCGTAGCCTGAACCTCGTGCTTCTCGTAAGTGTTACGGCCATCCTTGACCGTCACCTTCTCGCCGCCCTCGAGTTCGCGGCTATCCCATTTGCCCTGCTTCACGCGCTTGCCGTCGACCTTCACCGACAGCTTTTCGCCCCCATGGCGCTTGAGCACGCTGTCATCGACGGCCAGCAGGTCGCCTGCGTCGTAGGTGCCAGTCAAATCCTGGTCGTCGATGAGATTCTGCAGCGTAGAGCCCACACGCACCGCGGTCTTCTGGCCGTTGAGCTCCACGTCCACACTGCGGTTGACGTAGCCCACGACGGCAGCGATAAACAGCACGAGCGCGCAACCCACGGCGATGAGCGCGTAGGGCAGGCGAGACGAACGACGGGGCGTACGGCTGTTGCCGATGCGCGCACTGCGGTCGCTAAAGCCGCGGCTATGGTTGAGATACATCGCGCCGGGCTTACGGTGACGCTTGCGCTGACCGCTGGGCAGCTGCCCCAGGTCGCGGCGCGCCGTCGGACGCGCACCCGAACGCCCGTTTAAGTTGGATCCGTTTTGGCGCATGTGCCCTCCCCCATAAACACAGCAAGCCGGAGCAACAGGTCTCCGGCTTGCCTCCCATCATTTGGTACGTCGCTATTTTGTAGCTTTTGACGAGCCTCCGCTCGCCTTTTGGTATTCGTCCTTAAAGGCCTTGAACATGCCGCGCGTCTTGCCGAGCTGCTTGCCCAGTGCGCGACTGCCCTTGTCCACGGCAACCGATCCCTTGTCATCGAGCACCTTGGCGCCCTTCTTGACCTTATCGCCCACCACGACGCTTGCCTCGGCAGCCTTTGCGGCGGCACCGCCCGAATACCCAAGCGACTTGACCTCGTCCGAGACGACCATCGCGCCGTTCTCGTAGCCGCGCAGCATCGTCGGCGGCACCTGCGTGTCACCAACCAAAACACTCGAAGCAGCACCGGCGGTCACATAGAATGCCTGCACGATGCCCGAGCGCGGCTTGAACTCAACGTCCGAGCAATAGCCCACGACGTCGCCCGATTCCGTGCGCACGTCCATACCGACCCAGATGATGCAATCGTCCAGGTTGATGTCGAGGCGCTTGGCCGCAGCGGTATCGTAGGTGCCCTTGACGTCGTCAACCGCGATGGCGCCCTCGTAGACACCAATGGCGTCGAGCGCTACGAATCGGTCGGGACGCTCGATCATACCCGCGATATCGGACTGGCGGACCATAAAGCCGACCACGCGCGTACCGCCCGGGGTAAAGACCGGAAAGTGAATCTTTCCGAGCTTTTTAGGGCTGCGCGGTGTGCCGTCCTTTTTGGTACGCTTGTCCTCGGTAGGCTTGCGATAGATCTTGGCGCCGACAAAATCCCCGGCGCGCATTATGCCTCGGTCGAGGGCTCCGCAGCCTCGGTATCAGCCTCGACGGCGTTCTCGACCACGACGTCGGCGGCAGGCGTCACGTTGCCGCCCGAAATGGCGTCGTTGAGCTGCTCGCGCAGCTGGTCCATGCGCTCGCGGGCCAGGTCGACCTTGGCGCGCAGGTCGTCGGTCTTGGCGTCGACCATCGGGCCAAAGTCATTCACCGCAGCACGGGCCTCCTCGGCGCTGTGCTCGTAGGTGTCGCGCATATTGTCCCAGGCGTCGTTGGCGATATCGGCAGCCATGGCGCGGGTCTCGGCGCCCGAGCGCGGGGCCAGAGCAACGCCGACAATAGCGCCGGCAGCGGCACCAAAAAGTGCGCCGGAGACAAAGCTGAAAGTCTTACCCATGATCATTCCTCTCCTGCGGGCACGTCGGTGCCCACCGTTTGAATGCTGTCCATTATACCCGCAGCGCATCACTTGCCGCTCCGCTCATCTGCGTACGGCAAAGGCGCAGGTACGTGATGGTGATAAACGCGTAGGCCTACTCCTGAGGCATAGCCGGCATGGCCACCGTGGCACCCGGGTCCTCGCCGGCGCCGTCCACGAGCGGCAGGCCGCCCTCATGCGCAGATCCTGCCGGAACCGTCGCCGCACCGCCAAAGACGGCAGCGGAGGCCTCGTGGTTCTCGGCAACCGCGCCCTCGGTATCAATCGCCACCTGGGGCTCGTCGTCAAAGTTGGGGACGCCCTGGGGCTCGGTGGGAACGGGCTCGGCGGTCGCATCGGCAACGGGCTCGGCGTCGACCGGCACATCGCCCTCGTCAGCGCCCTCGGCCTCGGCAGCATCTTCGCCGCTCGCAGCGGCGACGGCCTCGTGAGGATCCTTGCCCTCGGCCTCGGCGCGCATGCCCAGCACCAGGTTGCGCAGGCCCGCGACCGTGCCTTCCACGTCAGGGGCAGGCTGGTCGGCGTGCAGGTACGCCCAGTCCATCATAAAGGTGGCCGAAGACAGCGCGCCGATGGCCAGCGCGTCGTCGGGGCACGAAAGCTCAACCTCAAAAACGCGCTCGTCGTGCTCGCTTACGCGCGTGCGGCCGCACGAGATGCTGCCGGCAAGCCCGGTCTCGTTCATGAGCTCAACCGTCACGTGCTCCAGCAGGTGGCAGAGCTCGGTCTGGCCCATGCAGTCCTGGAACTCGCGACCGGAATCACCCAGGCACAGGTGCTTGGCAATCGCCGGCACCAGGTAATACACGCGCGCCGTGGCCTCGATATCCTCCGAGGTCATGAGCGGCATGCCGGGGTTCACCAGCACATGCGCGCAGATCTTGTCCTCGCTGACGGTGACCTTAAGGATGTTGAACAGGCCTGCCATAACTCTCCCCTACTCTTCCTTGCCCTACTCGTCGCCATCGTGCGGATCCACAGAGCCCGCACCCGACGCCGCCGGCTTCTCTACCGAAGACTCGGAATCCTTCTTATCGGTTTCGGCCGGAGCGATCACGCGAATGAGCGAGATGCGCTGGCCACGCATCGACTGAACTTTAAACTTGTACCCCGCGACCTCAAACACCTCTCCGATGTCGGGCACCGAGTCGCAAAGCTCCAAAATCCAGCCGGCGATGGTCTCATAATCATCGCTTTCCTCGAGCGGCCAACCAAGCTCAATCGCGTCATCGCACGAAAAACGCCCATCAACGAGCCACTCGCGGCGCGAAAGGCGCGTGAGATACTTGTTGTCGGGGTCGAACTCGTCCTCGATCTCGCCGACGATCTCCTCGACGATATCCTCGATGGTGATAATGCCGGCCGTGCCGCCGTACTCGTCCACGACCACCACGATCTGGTCGTGCGAGGTCTGCATCTCGGACAGTAGCGGCAGGATGTCCTTGGTGTCGGGCACAAAGGTGGCGTCGCGCAAAAAGCCGGCGATGGGCTGGTCACCCTTGCCGTCGAGCGCGGGTTGGATCAGGTCCTTGATGTGCGCAATGCCGGCGACGTTGTCGGGATCCTCGTGATAGACGGGGATGCGGCTGAAGCCGGTCTGGCGCATGGTGGACAGCACGTCGGCGACCGTCTCGTCGTCCTCGCACATGGTGGTGTCCACGCGCGGCACCATGACCTCGCGGGCAACGGTATCGCCCAAGTCAAAGATCTCGTGGATCATACGCTTTTCCTCGTCGAGCAGGTCGTCCTGCTCCGAGACCATGTACTTGATCTCTTCTTCCGAGACGTTTTGGCGGTCGTCGGCGCTCTTGATGCGCAGGATGCGGGCCAGGCCATCGGAGCAGGCGCCGGTCAGCCACACGAGCGGACGGGCGATCTTTTGGAAAAACGACAACGGTCCCACGACCTGCTTGGACACGCCCTCGGCATTGGCCAGGCCGATGCGCTTGGGGACGAGCTCGCCGATCACGATGGACACGAAGGCGACCGCGACGGTGATGATGACCGGCGCCAGGCCGCGCGCGATGGCGGAGAGCGGCGCGATGCCAAAGCTCATGAGCCACGTGGCGAGCGGGTCGGACAGACTCGTCGAGGCGACGGCGGACGAGGCGAAGCCCACGAGCGTAATGGCAACCTGGATGGTGGCGAGCAGCTGGTCGGAGTCGGCAGCCAGCTTAATGGCGCGCTCGGCGCGCTTGTCGCCTTCCTCGGCCTCGTGCTCCAACACGGCGCGCTTGGCCGTGGTGAGCGCCATCTCGGACATAGAGAAGTAGCCGTTGATGAGGGTCAAAACGAGGGTGGTGATAAGGGAGATGGTTATGTCCATCGGGAGTTTCTCGAACCTCCAAGATTCGGGACGTCAGGTTAAAACGTTGATGGCGGATACGGCAATTGCACCGGCGCCCAAACGAGAACGCGGGCGCGCAGGCATGGTCGCTAGATTACGAAGAGGATCACCGCCATGAACTGGAAGATGCTGCCGGCGAGCACCCACAGGTGAAACACGCTGTGCAGATAGCGCACGTTTTTGGCGATATAGAACGGCACGCCCGCGGTGTAGCACACGCCGCCGACGGCGAGCAGGGCAAGTGCCACGGGGTTGAGCAGCGCAACAAGTTCGGGCAGCTTAAAGACAACGAGCCAGCCCATCAGCAGGTAGACCAGGCCGCTTACCCAGTGCGGTTGACGCTCGCGTAGGAAGCACTCGAGAGCGATGCCGATAATGGCGATGGCCCATACGGCAAAGAACAGCGCAGGGCCGCCGTCGTTTGCGAGCGTGATAAGGCAAAACGGCGTATAGCTGCCCGCAATGAGCAGGTAGATGCAGCTGTGGTCGATGATGCGAAACACGTGCTTGGCGCGCGCGGGCTGAATCGCGTGGTAGAGCGTGGAGGCTAGGTATTCGAGGATAATGCTGACGCCATAGACAATCGCCGCGGCCATATGGGCCGGGCCTCCGCCGCGCAGGGCGGCGAATACGATCAGGAGCACCAGGCCCGCGATACCCAGCAGGCAGCCGACACCATGGGTGACGGAGTTCATGATCTCCTCGCCCACTGTGTAGTGTGGAACGGCCGCGGTCTTGGGTCGCGGCTTAGAACTGTCGCTCGAATCGGACATGCCGGTTACATCCTCCAACGTAAAGAGTTCTCAACACTATATCAAAGCGTCTAGGTACGTGCGAAATTTGCACCATACGTGACCCTTTGTTTACCCATTCTTTGCCTGTTGACGCATCAACGGCGAACGTCCATAATGCGCTTGCATTAAATGTTGATGTATTAACATCTTATAGGAGAATACCGCATGGCTCAAAACGCACGTTCCCATCGAAAGCTCAAGATAGCCGGCATCATTGCACTGGTGGTTGTCGTTGCGCTGCTCGGATTTGCCGGCAACTTTCTGTTTGACTTCGCGCTGAATCCCCGCGCGCCATACACCATGAAGATGATGCAGGATAGCAAGAACGACAAAGAAGGTGAGCAGCCGGATGCCGAGGATACCGAGGCGCGGGCATGGTTTAAAGAGAACCGCGAGAGCAGCAGCCTCACCGCGGACGACGGGACCGAGCTTGCCGCCTGGTATTTTGCTGCGTCGGAGAGCACGCACGACTACGCCGTCTGCCTGCATGGATATACCAACGAGCCCATCGGTATGGCCCGATACGTCAAGCGATTCCACGACCGCGGCATGAACGTACTCGCACCCGCCGCCCGCGCCCACGAGCGCTCCGGCGGCAACTATATCGGCATGGGCTGGCCCGAGCGCCTTGACATCGTCGCATGGATCGAGCGAATCGTTCAGGCTGACCCCGAGGCACGTATCCTGGTCTTTGGCGAGTCGATGGGTGCGGCAACCGCCATGAACGTCGCGGGGGAATCTCTGCCCGCAAACGTGAAATGCATTATCGAGGACTGCGGTTATACGAGTGTTTGGGACGAGTTTTCCCTGCAGCTCAAGGACGTGTTCGGCCTGCCCAGCTTTCCCTTGCTTGATGTAGCAAACTTGGTGTGCAACGTGCGCGCGGGCTACGACTTTCATAAGGCGAGCAGCGTGGAACAGCTCAAGCGCGCGACGGTTCCCATGCTGTTTATCCACGGTGACCAAGACACCTTTGTGCCGTACAGCATGCTCGACCAAAACTACGACGCGTGCGCCAGCAAGGTCAAGCAAAAGCTCACCGTCCATGGCGCCACCCACGCCAAGAGCGCGCAGGTCGACCCCGAACTCTACTGGAACACGGTCGACGACTTCCTCGACGAGTATTTTTAGGCAAAAAGCAACGTCTGGGGTTTTGTTGCCAAAAATCGGTTTGTGGTCGGCGGTATTCGATTTTTCACCACACTTCTGAAAAGCCGCCCGCGAGCGTTGTGCTCGTGGGCGGCTTTTGCTCAACTTACGCTACAAAGGCGCTTATTTTGTCCAATAGCTAGGTGCTACTTGACCTCGATGAGCTCGTACTTGCTCGTGCCCAGGCCGATCTTCTCGGCGTGCGCGATGCACACGCGCCAGTCGGTGTCGGGATGCGTGATGCAGAAGGGATCCTTGGCCTGCTCGCCCTCCAGATGCTCGTGGTTGTGCTCCATCTTGGCCGCGCTGTCGGTGAGCTCGGTGTTGGGCAGCGGCTCGGACGCCATGACGGCGTCGGCGCAGGCCTGGTCGATGGCGACCGGGTCGAAGCTCGCGAACATGCCGATGTCGCTGACGATAGGCGTATCGTTTTCGGGATGGCAGTCGCAGTTGGGGCTGATATCCATAGCCAGCGAAATGTGGAAGCTGGGACGATCCTGGACAACGGCCTTGGTGTACTCGGCGATCTTGCAGTTGAGCACGTCGGCCGCGGCCTCATAACCGGGCTTGATGCAGTCCTGGTTGCATGCCGCAATGCAGCGTCCGCAGCCCACGCAGCGATCGTGGTCGATGGCAGCCACGTGCACCGTGCGAGTGGCGCCGCTGGCAAGCTCGCGCTCGCGGGTGCCGTCGAACGAGATAGCGTTGTGCGCGCAGATCTTTTCGCAGGCATGGCAGCCAACGCAGTGCTCGGTCGCGACGTTCGGCTTGCCGGCGGCATGCTGCTCCATCTTGCCGGCACGGCTGCCGCCTCCCATGCCCAGGTTCTTCATGGCGCCGCCAAAACCGGCCTGCTCATGGCCCTTAAAGTGGGTGAGGCTGATCACGATATCGGCATCCATGAGCGCCTGACCGATCTTGGCCTCGTGCACGTACTCGCCGCCCTCGACCGGGACAAGCGCCTCGTCGGTGCCCTTGAGGCCGTCGGCGATGATGATCTGGCAACCCGTGGCATACGGGGTAAAGCCGTTCTGGTAGGCGGTGTCAATGTGCTCGAGCGCGTTTTTGCGGCTACCGACATAGAGCGTATTGCAGTCGGTGAGGAAGGGCTTGCCGCCCAGCTCTTTCACGACGTCTGCGACGGCGCGGGCGTAGTTGGGGCGCAAAAAGCTCAGGTTGCCCAGCTCGCCAAAGTGAATCTTAATGGCGACGAACTTGTTCTCAAAGTCGATCTGCTCAATACCGGCGTGACGGATGAGGCGCTTGAGTTTGTCGAGCTGGCTCTCGCGAGCATGCGTGCGCAGGTTGGTGAAGTACACCTTAGCGGGTGCTGCGGGTGCAGTTGCGGTCATAGATATATCCCCTCGGTCTATATGGCGTTACAGACATAGAGGATGGTACCAGTTAAAGCAGAGTTAAAGTCAAGTATGGCACCTAGTCATTGGGTACTCATTGGGGACAGACTTAAATGGCTGAAACCACTCATTGGGGACGGACTTAAATGAGTGCCTCGCCACCTGGCAGCTAGGGACGTTCCTTTCCTGCCGGCAGTTGGGGACAGTCCTTGCCAGCACGGCCGACGAGCCGGCAAGTCAGCAAAGACTGTCCCCGACGACTAGTCGTTTAAGAGCGTCCCCAATGACCAATAAGGGACTACTCCTGCACCTTGAGGGCCTCGGCCAGGCTCACGCGCTTGATGGAGCGCGTGTGCAGCAGCGCCACGACCAGGTAGGTCACAAAGCCGATTCCTGTGCACGCAGCCATGGACCAAGCGGGCACATAGATCTCGATATTGCCGTTGTAGGCGAGCAGCATCGAGCGGAAGATGGCCGTGAGCGAGCCAATAATGACCGGCAGGCTCAGCACGAGCGACGCCGCCACGCACAGCGTGATCGAGCGGATGTACAGATGCGAGATCTCGCTATCGCGATAGCCAAAGACTTTCATGTAGCTGATCGAACGGGCGCTGCGGTCGATCACAGCCTTGGTCAGCAGGTACATAAACAGCAAGAAGATAAACACCGCGAGCCCGATCATCATTCCGATCATTTTGCTCATCATGCCGATGAACTGGTCGCCTACGGCGCGCATGTCGTCGGGCGTGGTGTCGCCGGCAAAGTAACGAGCATCGAGGTCGAGCTTCTCGTCGCTCACATAGCCGTTAAAGTAGGCGGCATCGTTGTCGAACAGCTTGTTAAAGTCATCGATACTCATATAGACATTCATATCCGATTTAGAGCCCCAAACGCAGTCCTTGCCCACGAACTCAAAAGAATAATTCTCGCCCTCATACTTATCGTGGAGCGTGACCTTCTGCCCCTCGCTCCAGCCAAACTTGTCGAGCAGGCCGCCGCCAAAGACGACGCGTCCGTCGCCGACGTTGAGGTCTTTCCAATAGCGCGAATCGGATGAAATGCCGTAAACGGAAATCGTCTCCTCGCCATTTCCGTCGCCGCGATCGTATTGCAGCTGGTAGACGGCGTATTTCTCGGCCTGCGCGATTGCGCCTGCACCGTTGTCGATCGTGTTGACCGGGTGAATGTCGTCGTTGTCGGCGTCGATCTTAGAGGCCTTGTCGATCAGGTCGATAGCCTCGTCGCGGTCGCAGCCGAGGGCATCGGCAAGATCGTCAAGGCGCGCGTAGAGCGCATCCTTCTTGTCCTGGACCTTGGCAAGCGCACCCTGCGCTGCGGCCAGGCTCTCGGCAGACGGGGATGCGGTCGCGGCATCGGCTGCCGCCTGCGCCGCATCGGCCACGTCGTCAAGCTCGTCATCGGCATCCTGGGCGGCGGAAAGCAGCGCGCCGTCAACCGATTGTAAGCGCTCGAGTGCCGACCACTGCTCGCGCTCCTCGGCAGTACCCTCGAGCTCCAGCGGCGCCTTGAGCGTGTACTGGTGCTCGGCGACCAGGCTTGTCTCGAGGTTGTCGGCGTAGTGCGTCATCGTGGGCAGAATCGCCAGGCCAAAGAGCAGTAGCAGCGAGGCAAACGCAATGCCCACGAAAAGCGTGGCGAAGTTGCCCAGATTACGCAGGAAGATGCGCAGGCGGAAGCGCGAGACAAAGCCCATGCGCTCCGGCAGCTGCAGGCCGCGCTTGGTGCCCGACTTGCCGCCCGCCTCGTGACGAAGGAACTGCAACGGCGTCTTGCCCATTTTGCGAAACAGGCCCACCAGCGTGATGAGGATGAGCGCGGCGGCGGGAACCACGGCGCACTTCACAAAGATCTCCCAGCTCCAGTACACCTGGAAGGGCGGCAGGCTGTACGAACCGTAATAGAGGCTGCGCATGGGCTCGGTAAAGAACACAACGCCGAGCGCAGTGCCCAAAAGCGCCGCGACCACGCCCACGATGGCGGGAAGTGCCAGGTAGTGCAGCATGATCTCGCGGCGGCGGTAGCCGCTGGCGAGCAGCGTGCCGATGATGGCGCTCTCCTCCTCGATGGTGGCGTCGGTGAGCACCACAAAGACAAACGCCATGATCACGATGATGATGTCGAGCAGCGTCATCCACATCGTGGAGTCGCCGTCCACGTCGTCGCGCGCGTAGCCAATACCCTGGTTGGAATCGGCGTCGATGAGGTCATCCACGCGTGCATCGGCATCGGTGAGCGCCTCCACCATATCCTGCTCCGCATCGACGCGATCCGCGGTGGAGAGATCGCGATCGGTAAAGGTAAAGGAGTAGGTGTAGGCAGGCGCGCCGCCGGCGTCCTTAAGCGCGGCAAAGCCGGCGTCGGTGACCTCGGCCACACCGTACGTGATGGTGTTCACCGTAAAGTCCGAATTGTTGAGGAACAGCGCCTGGCTATCGGGCTGGGTCATGATGCCGCAGATGGTGTAGGTGCGACCCTCGAGCTCGACTTTATCGCCCACGGACAGGTTGTTATTGGTGGCGAAGACACGGTCGATTGCCACCTCGTCGTCCGCCTTAGGCCGCCTACCTTCGCAGTAGGACGCGATATCGACCTTGGTGCGGTGCGCATAGGTGCGCAGCGTGCGCTTGGTGCCGTCGTCGCCGGACGCCTTTTTGATGATGGCGTCGATGGAGAAATTCTTGTAGAGCGTGACGCCGCCGACGTCGTCGGCCGCGTCCTCGGCTGCCTTGAGTTGTTCCTCGGTCGCCTCGAAGGAGGTGGTCACGCGGCCGTCCTCAATCGTGTACGCATCGCGCATGTCATCGATAAGGCAGCCGATGGAATGCGCCGCGAGCAAAAAGCCCGAGGTGAGAGCGATACTTCCACACATAAGCAAAAAGATGCCCAGGTACTTGCCGATATTGCGGCGCAGCTCGCGTGGAAGACGTTTTGCGAGAGGTGTCATGGCGCCGCCTACCAATCGAGCTCGGCGGCCGAGACGGGCGACTCGTTGAGCTCATCCTCGACGATGCGCCCGTCGCGCAGGCGCAGCACGCGATTGGCCATGCGCGCGATGGCGGCATTGTGGGTGACAATGATGATGGTGCAGCCGTAGGTGCGGTTGACATCCTCCATGAGCTGCAAGATTTCCTTGGACGTCTTATAGTCGAGCGCACCGGTGGGCTCGTCGCACAGCAGCAGGCCCGGGTTTTTGACGAGCGCACGGCCGATGGCGCAGCGCTGCTGCTGGCCGCCCGAAACCTGGCGCGGGAACTTGTTGCGGTGCTCGTAGAGGCCCAGCGAGCGTAGCAGGCCGTCAATGTTGAGCGGCTTTTTGGACAGGTGTGCCGTGACCTCGATGTTTTCCTTGATGGTGAGGTCGGGCACCAGGTTGTAGAACTGAAAGACAAAGCCCAGCTCACGGCGGCGATACTCGCCCAGGTCGGTAGGCTTGAGCACCGTGAGGTCGCAGCCGTCCACCATGATAGAACCGCCGTCGGCATCCTCCAGGCCGCCGATCAGGTTGAGAAAGGTCGACTTGCCCGAGCCCGAGGGCCCCAGCATGACGCAGATCTCGCCGCGGTTGATGGACGCGTCGATGCCATCGAGTACCGTCAGGCGTGCATCACCGTCGCCGTAATGCTTTTTGAGATCCTTAACCTGGACATAGGCTTCCTGCGTTGCCATGGTATCCCCCATTGTTAGCCTCATACTACTTTATGAGCGTAATAGTAAACCTTGGCGAACTATTTTGGAGCGAGGCTTGGGATTTATTTCAGACCAGTCATTGGGGACGTTCTTAAATGACTAGGTGGCTAGGCGTGGGATTTGGTGCGTGCGAGGGCGAGGCCTGCGGCGGCGATGGCCACGGCGAAGAGTGCCGTGACGCCCAGGTCGCAGGCGATGTCGCCCAGCACGGTGGACGTTAAATCCGAGGCGAGTGCCTTGCTGATCGCGTCGTTCACCCAATATGTCGGCACAAAATGCGCCACGGTCTGCACGGCCGAGCCCATGAGCGACAGCGGCATCCAGGCGCCGCCCAAAAACGTCATGAGCATGCCGAGTAAGTTGCCCACGCCGTTGAGCAGCTCCTCGCGCGCACCCAGGCTCGACAGCGCAAAGCCAACGGCCAGCGGCGTGCACGCCAGGGCAAACGTCGCTGCCAGCGCCAAGCACACACGGTCCACGCCAACCTCAGCGACCGCACCGGCAAAGCCCACGACGCCCATCATGCTCGACACAAACCAGATGCAGACGGTGATCACGGCGGCGGCCGCAAACACGGCAAGCGAGCGCCGGCGCTCGGAGATTGGACCGGCATCCATACGACGCACGCGCTCGGGCTCGTTCATGCCCGAGAACACCAGACCCACCGACACGATGACCGACGAGATAATCGCGTACGCACCAAAGTTGAAATACGACTCGAGCGTGGCGGCGGCCGTCGAGTCGACCTTGACCTGATCGATCTCGACCTCCGCACGCTTCGCGGCCGCATGCTCGGCCGCCTTGGCGACGTCACCGTTGGAGGCAGTGGGCTCAAGTGCCGCCGCAGCGCCCGCGAGCGAGATCCAGCGCGAGGCCTCGGCAGACGAAAGCGCCGCCGCCATGGTGCCGGAGCCGTACGTCACGTCGAGTTTGGGCAGGGACTCCCCCGCGCAAGCGGCCGCAACGAGGTCGCCCTCAAACCCCTCCGGGATAAAGAACACGCAGTCGGCGCTGCCCTTGGCACTGTTGCTCTTGGAGAGCGCGTCCGCAAGATTGTACGCATCGTCGCCGACGCCCGTGACCAGCTCAAAGCGCGAACCCAGATGCTTGGTAAGCGCACGCGAAAGGTCGCTGTCGTCGCGGTCGACCACAATCACGTTGGCATCGTAGGGCTTGTACTCGGTGAACTGCGACGAGTTCCAGCTCACCGATGCCGCGATGAATACGCCCATGAGCGAGATGAACACCGTATAGATGAGCAGGTAGAACGGGTGCGCCAGCGCCATGCGAAGCGCGGTCTTAAAGGTGCTCATAGCGGCTCCTTCCAAAGATCAGCGTGGCGGCGGCAACGAACAGCAGCGCCATAAGGACCAGTGCGCCGGCGCGAACGGCAAAGGGGCCCAGGTCCTCAAAGAAATACAGGCGGTTGAACATGTCGCAGATAAGCTTGACGGGGTTGAGCCAGCACTCGGCAGGGCAGGCGCGGGCGACGTCGTCGGCAAGCGCCATCGCCGGCTCGCCGTAGAGGCCGGCGAACAGGGCGCACGTGGTAGCAAAGCCCGTAAGGATGCCGGACTTGGACGCCTTGCCGCCCTTAACGGGAAGCGTGCCCACAAAGAGCCCCAGGCCCGTGGCGGCAAGCGCGGAAGCGGCGCCGCCCACCAGACACAGTCCCTCGCGCCCGCCAAAGTCGACGCCCACGACCAGGCGCACATAGCCAATCGCGATCGTCATCGAGGCGAAGGAGACCAGCCACGAGCCGACAAAGATGCCGGCCAGCGACGCCGTCTTGGAAAGGCCGCCCACGCAGCGGCGCGCGCCAAGGCCCGACAGATTGGGCTGCAAATCGACGACGCTCAAGGCAGCAAACTCGGCAGACATCATCGCAACCAGGCCAAAGAGCGCGTAGTAGTAGATGACCGTGCCATCGGGCGTGGTGCGCGTCAGGCTAACGCGGCGGGTGCCGCCCTCGAGCGACAGGGCGCGCGCAACCGCCTCCGGGTCGGCGAGCGCCGCCGGGTTGTCCTGGGCAATCTGGGACATGAGCTCGGCATTTTGCGTATACGAGCTTGCCACCGTCTCCAGAATGCTGCGGTCGGTGAGCACCGACGAGGCGCGCGAGTTGTCATAGCTCGAAAGCAGCGTGAGCTTGGGCGTGCCCGCGTCGTCGACCGTATAGATGCCCGCGACCTCGCCGGCCTTAAGCGCACGGTTCGCGTCGGCTGCATCGTCGCACTCGTGGATCTCGAGCAGCTGGTCGTCGCCCTCCTTGGCAAGCGACGTCGCCACATCCTTAAAGGTCGAGGCGTCCCAGGCTTCGTCAGCGACAACGGCCACCGGCACCGGGTCGACCGTGCCGTCGGAGCTCAGATTCGCAAACATAAACATGAACATCGTGGAAAGCGCGATGGGAAAGACCGCGCCCCAGACCAATGTGCTCGGCCGACGCAGCAGCGTCTTGACCGTGGTGATGATAGTGTTGAACATGGCCGCCCCCTAGTCGCGCAGCTCGCGGCCGGTGATCTCGAGGAACACGTCGTTGAGGGTCGGCGGCTCGCTCCACACGCGGCCGAGCGCAACGTCGGCGGTGCGCAGCGTGTCGAGGATGTCGACCAGATTGTGCGGACTCGCCTCGCAGGTGCAGACGAGCTCGCCGCCGGACAGCTCAACCGAAAGCACATGCTCGAGGGCGCGCAGCCGCTCGACCGTGGCGGCCTCGACGGCGCCGACCTCGACGGTCACGCGCTCGCCCATCTGAATCATGCGCTTGAGCTCGTCGTTGGTGCCCTGCGCCAGCACGCGCCCGCCGTCCATGATCATGATGCGGCTGCAAATCTGCTCGACTTCCTCCATGTAATGGCTGGTATACACCACTGTGGCGCCCTCGTCGCGCAGGCGGCAGATGCCCTCCAGGATGGCGTTGCGGCTCTGCGGGTCGACCGCCACCGTGGGCTCGTCAAAGAAGATGAGCTCGGGCTTGTGCGCGATACCGCAGGCGATGTTGAGGCGTCGCGCTAGGCCGCCCGAGAGCTTACCGGGGCGGAACTTGGTAAAGTCGCCCAGCCCGACAAAGTCGATGGCCTCGTCCACCAGCGCGCGGCGGCGCTTGCGGTCGTTGACGTAAAGGCTGCAGAAATAGTCGATGTTCTCGCGCACCGTGAGCTCGTCAAACACCGCCACCTGCTGCGGCACCACGCCGATGCGGCGCTTGAGGTCGTAGCGGGCGGGCGTCATGGGTTCGCCGAACAGCTCGATGGCGCCTTTGTCGTAGGCAAGCAGCTGCAGAATACAGTTGATGGACGTAGTCTTGCCCGAGCCGTTGGGGCCCAGCAGGCCAAAGATCTCGCCGGGGGCAATGCTCAGGTTAAAGTGGTCGAGCGCGATAAGATCGTCGTAGCGCTTGACGAGGTTTTCGACGTGGACGATGTCTGTCATGAGGCGGCCCTTCTGTTGATTGCGGCCCGGTACGATTGCATCATCGCAGGAGCGGACGGCGCGCACCAGTGAGCTTTGTCACGAGTGCGGGGGCTCGGTCGCGTGGCCCGCTGACGCGACCGCCCCACCGTGCGGGAGGAATGTCACGGTTGCGCTAGGCGGCCCCTCCACCACGCGTAGCTTCGCGTACAATACCCGTATGAACAGGCTTTTCGACAAATCGATCGTGCTGGCGTGCTGTATTGCGGCCGCCATGGGTCTTGCCGTGGACGCTCGTCTGGTTGTGGCGTTTTGCCTTGGCATTATTGCCACCTCGCTGGCCGAGGTCGCACAGGGGAAACGCACCCGACGCGCAAGCGAGGCAGCGAGCTACGCCTGCATCATCGCGGCTGTCTTCGTGCCGCCGTTTGTGCCGTTTGCGCCTCTCGCCCTCTATGACATCGCGCGACGCGTGCGCCGCGAGCACGCCTGGGTCGCGTTGGGCATTGGCTCCGTCTTTGCCTTTGCGCTCGTCGCGGACCTTCGCGCCGATGCGCTTACCGCACGAACGCTCCTGCTGACCGCCATCCTTTCGGTTGCCGCCACCTTGCTATCGCTACGCACCGCCCAGTTGGAGCGCGAGCAGCGGCGCATGCGCCGCACCCGCGACGAGCTGCAGGAACGAGCCCTCGCGCTCGAGGCGCGCAACCGCGATCTTGCCGATCGCCAGGACTACGAAGTCGAGCTCGCGACGCTCGCCGAACGCGCCCGCATCGCGCGCGAGATCCACGATAACGTCGGGCACCAGCTCACGCGCGCCTCACTGCAGGCCGAAGCCCTACGCGTGGTCCACGCCGACGAGCCTGGCGTCGCCGCCGATTTCGCCGACGTTAAACGCACGGTTGACGAGGCGCTCCAGCTTGTGCGCGCCAGCGTCCACGCGCTCAACGACAACGCCGTCGACCTTTCCGTGCAGCTCGAACGCATTGTCGAAGGCACACGCTCGGACGGCGGCCCGCAGATTGAGCTTGAAGTTATGGCCGAACATGCGCCCGCAAACGTCGCCAACTGCTTTGCAGCGGTCCTGCGCGAAGCGCTCTCCAATACCATACGCCACGCTTGCGCCCAGACCGTCACCGTACGGTGCATGGAGCATCCGTCGTTTTACCAGCTCATTGTTACCGACGATGGCGTGGGTGAGGTCCAAGCAAGCGGCCGCGGCACCGCGGAGGGCATGGGGCTCGCCTCCATGCGCGAGCGCATCGAGGCGCTTGGCGGCACCTTCACCGCCGGCCCGCGTGCCGGCGCCGGCGGCTGGCGTGTGTTTGCCACCGTTCCCAAACAGCAAGGAGATGAGGGCCGATGAGGCTCATCGTTGTCGACGACGACCGCTTGGTGGTCGATTCGCTCAAGATTATCTTGGGCGCCCAGCCGCAGATCGAAGTGGTGGGCACCGGTGCCAACGGCAACGATGCGGTGGCGCTCTACGCCGAGCACGCACCCGATATTGCGCTGCTCGACATCCAGATGCCGGGACGCGACGGCCTTTCGGCCGCGCGCGAGATCCT
Source organism: Collinsella aerofaciens (assembly GCA_905213725.1). Lineage (GTDB taxonomy): Bacteria > Actinomycetota > Coriobacteriia > Coriobacteriales > Coriobacteriaceae > Collinsella > Collinsella aerofaciens_BZ. The sequence goes on along the minus strand of CAJMJM010000001.1, from coordinate 48,593 downwards.
TGAGCACGACCCTGCGGCGCGCGTGGTGTTTCTGACGACGTTCTCGGATGACGAGTACATTGTGTCGGCGCTCAAGCTGGGCGCCCGCGGCTACCTGATCAAGACCGATGTCGCTGCCATTCCGCCGGCGTTGGCGCAGGTCATGGACGGCAAACGCGTGCTCGAGGGCAAGGCGATCGAAGATATCAACTTTGATGGGGCGGACGTCGAGGCCGGCGCGACCCGCCGGCCCGCCGCCTTTGCCGGTCTGACCGACCGCGAGTTCGAAGTCGCCGAGCTCATCGCCCGCGGCCTCGATAACAAGGAGATTGCCGCCACCGCCTATATGGGCGAAGGCACCGTACGCAACCACATCAGCTCGATCCTTGCCAAAATGGGCCTACGCAACCGCACGCAGATCGCCATCGCCTACCTGCGAGGGTAATTACCCAACGGCCAACCGCTCCGACAGAGCAAAATAGCTGTTATCGATTTAATGCCATTTCAAAACTATGCCGGTTTACGGGGCTAAGCTCAGGGCCCCCATCCATACCCGCGTTTTCCGTAAAATGACGGCTTGTCTACCTGCGGTTTTATTTTCACGGATATCGGCATGGTTGGGAGCGCGTGACTTAGCCCCGTAAACCGGCATAGTTTTGTTCGGGCGGCCCTGCACGAGTGTCTCCGCCAGCCTCGCGGGACCAAAATGAGCCGTTTTCCTCCGTCCCCAATGGATCAGCCGAAACCGCCCGCCACGAAATCGGCCCATCTACTACGTTTGACTCGATACCCCTGACCATACCTTCGTTTTGAACAAAACCGCAGGCGTTCTACCTGCGGTTTTGTTTTTGCGCTTTTCGGCATGGTTGGGGGTAAGGGGCTAAACGTAGTAGATGGGCCGGTTTCGTGGCGAACCCTTCTCGCCTACGCACAAAAGCGCCGCCACGGAGGAGGGAGATACCTCCGTGGCGGCTGGGGCTGGGGGTGGGGCTATGTTCTGGCTCCCCGCCGGCCGCCCGGGGCCTTCTGGCCCCGGGCGCTGCCAGCGTGCCTAGCGCTTACGGATACCCCAGACCAGGGCTCCGACGCCGGCCATGGCGATGACAAATGCCATAAGCAGAGCGGCAGCCTGCTGGTCGCCCGTGGTGGGCAGGAAACCCTTGACCGTCTTGACGATGTTCGTCACGGTCTTGGGCGTGCCGGGATCGGGTGTCGGCGTAGGAGTCTCGGGCTTCTTGTACGTGTTGTTGAACACGATACCCTCGACGCTCCTGTCGCCCTTGGTAAAGGCGACGTTCGCCTTGAGGTTGCCCTCGCCGTCATCGACCACGTTGACGGTCGCGGTAAAGACGGACTTGTCGTAGGTCATACCGGCCTCGTCGCCCTTGACTTCGCTGATGGTGTAGACGTGCGTACCGGGCTCGTCGTACTCAAACTTGTCGAAGCTGATCTTACCGTCGGCATCGTTGGTGACGGTGGACTCGATGCCCTCGCCAACGAGCTTAAAGCTGAACTCGTCCTTCTTGAGCTCGCGTCCCTCGAGCACCTTGATGGCGCCGATGGAGACTTGGGTGGGCATGGCGTGATACTTGTTGGTAAAACCAGCCGACTCGGTGGTTCCCTCGAGCTTGTGCGTCACGGCCAGTGTGCCATCGCCGTTGTCAGAGACGGTGGCCACGACGGTGTAGGTCGTACCGGCATAGGTGACGCCCTTGTACAGGCCGAGCGCATTGGGGCAAGCCTCGCGCAGCGTGTACGTGTGCGTGCCGGGCGCCTCGTAGCGGATCGGGCTCAGTGTCACAGTGCCGTTGGCGTCGTTGGTGCCGCTAGCGACAACCACGCCGTCCTCGAGCAGATCAAACGTGAACTCGCCGGCTGCAAGGTCGCGTCCGGTCAGACGCTTGACCGTCTTGACCTGATCGGTCACGACAGAGTCGGTGGGCGTTACGCTGTAGGTGTTGATGAATGTGAAGGCCGCACCGTCGTCGCCGTTGCGCACGACGCTCAGATGTCCGGCGCCGTCGTCAGTCACGGTATAGGAAACCTTGCGCGTGGCGTTGGCATCGTTGGTCACGCCAGGGGCGCTGCCGGTCTCGGTCACCGTATAGGCAAAGGTGTGCGAGCGCGGAGCGGTGGGGGCCGCAGGCTCGGACTCGTCGACATTGGCGTCAGCGGCGGGGTCGGCCTCTTCAGCCTCTGCCTCGTCGGCCTCGGCCTCGTCAGCTTCGTCCGCCTCGGCCTTATCGGTCGCATCGTCCGTCACGCCCAGAGCGCGGTTGAGGTCCTCGAGCGTAAAGTGGATCTTGCCAAAGTCCACGTTACCGGCTGCGTCGTTGGTTACGGTCGTGCGCTCGGGCATCGGGGCACCTGCCTCGTCGGCGGTCACGGTAAAGGTGAACTTACCCGTGATGTCGGCCGGGGTCAGGCCCTCGGCAACCTGGAGCTTCTTAGTACCGGTGAGCGCGGCATCCACGGCGTCGGCGCCGTAGACGTTCTCGAACAAGGGCTCGACGCCGCCGTAGTCGACCGTCGCCGTCAGGGTACCGTCACCGTTGTCGACGACGATAACCTTAAAGCCAAAGCTCCACGTTGTAGCGGAAACGCCATTCGGCAGCCCGAATAAATCTTCGTAGGCCGTGTAGTTAATGGTCCAGGCAAGCTTACCGTCCTTGTCGGTACGATGGGCAAGCCCAGCAGCCTCAAGATTAGCAAGCATCTTAGTGTCGTAGTGCAGCGTATCAAAGCTCACGTGCCCGCCGATATTGGGCTTGAGGTTTTCGTATGCCACAAGCTCACCCTGATAGGCGATGCCGAACCAGAACTCGCCGTCGGCCATCGGGCGGCCGGTCAGAGTCTTGGTGGCAACGACCTGAGCGGCGGTGCCGCCAGGCGTGTTGGTCGTAGCGCTGTAACTGTTGTGGAACGGCACCAGGGCCTTCTCGACCTTGTTCTCGCCACTCTTGTGGACCGTCTCATGCGTGCCCTCGGGACCACCGGAAACGGTCGTCGTAGCAGTGAGCGTACCGGCGGTGTCGTCGGCGATGGCGATCGTCACCGTGCGTACGGCGTCATCGTAGGTGTAACCGGGCTGGCCGTCGTTCTTTTCGGCCACGGTGTACTTGAAGGTCTTGCCGGCGTCAGCCTGCGTAAATTTAACCTCATGACCAGCCAGAATGTCGATCAGTCCGACCGTTGCCTCTGCCGCTTCGGGAGACTTGAAGCTGTTGGCCCCGGGCAGCAGACCGAGCGCGCGAGCCGAAGCGTCGTCAGCAGGTGTCACGGTAAAGGTGAACTGGCCCTCGGTCATGGGGCGGCCGTCCAGATACTTGCTGAGCCACAGACCGCCGGCCGCGGTGTAGTTAAGCTCAGTGCGGTACGTGTTGGTAAAGCGTCCGTTTTCCTTCTTGGTGACGTTGGCGGTCAGGTTGCCATCGCCGTCCTCGGTCACGGTTACTTCGGCGGTCGCGACGTGGGAGTCATACGTCATGCCGACCGTATTACCCGCGTTCTCGCGGATCTCATACTTGTAGGTTCCGGCAGCCGTGTAGTGGATCTTGCCGAACTTGATGGCGGCGATGCCGTCCTTCGCGTCCTTCTTACTCACGGTTACGGTTGCGGGATCGGGCAGCGGGGTGCCCTCGGAAGCGGTAATGGTAAAGCTGAACTTGTCGGAGTCCGTCCAGTCGCGACCGTCGATGGCCTTGCCCAGGCCAAAGTCGAACTCTGCGTCGAGCGGGGTCACGCTGTAAGCGTTCTCGAAAGTTGCAGCCTTGACGTCGTCCTTCAGAACATGCGTGGCGCTGAGCGTACCGTCGCCGTTGTCCGTGATGGTGGTCTCGATGGTGTACTCGGCATCGCTGTAGGTGACGCCCTTGCTGATGGTTCCGCCCTTGACCTCGCGCAGCGTGTAGGCGTGCGTTCCGGCCTTGGTGTACTTCACGGCGCTCATCGTGATCTTGCCATCGGCGGCGTTAGTGCCGGTGGCGATAACCTTGGCGTCCTCGCCCTCGCCCTCGACGAGCTCGAAGGAGAACTCGCCGGCAGCAAGCTCGCGCCCGGTCAGGACCTTGGTCGCGGTAATCTGGTCGGTGACGCTCGTCTCGACAGGCGTCACGTTATAGGTATTGGTGAACGTAAATGCCACATCGCCGTCCGGCTTGTGGGATACGCTCAGATTGCCCTTGCCGTCATCAGTCACGGTGAAGGAAACCTCGCGCGACAGCTTGGCGTCGTTGGTCACGCCAGCGACCTCGCCGGACTCGGTCACGGTGTAGGTAAAGGTGTGCTCGCGCTTCTCGGGCTTCTCGCCCAGAGCCTTGTTAAGGTCGTCGAGCGTAAAGGTAATCTTGCCAAAGTCGACCTTGCCCTTGGCATCATTGGTCACACTCGCGTTCGCGGGCATGGGTGCGCCCTCTTCACCGGTCACGGTAAAGGTGAACTTGCCGGCAATGTCAGCCGGGGTCAAGCCGTCGGCGACCTGCAGGTTCTTGATGCCCGTAAGCGATGCCTCGGCAGCATTTGTGGTGTAGGCGTTCTTGAACTCGATGCTCTTGACGTCCTTGGCGCCCTTCAGCTCGTGCGTAGCGGCCAGCTGGCCCTTGCCGTTATCGGCAATGGTCGTCACGACAGTGTAGATCGTATCGTCATAGGTAATGCCACCGGCGTCGCCCTTGACCTCACGCAGCATGTAGGTGTGCTGGCCGATCTCGGTGTACTTGATGGTGCTGAACGTCACCTTGCCGTCGGCGGCGTTCGCAACGGTCTCGATAAGCTCAGAGTCCTCGCCCTTAACCTCGCGCAGCTCAAAACTGAACTCGCCTTCCGTCAAGTCGCGCCCGGTCAGGGACTTGGCCACGGTAATCTGGTCGGTAACGCTGGACTCAACAGGATCCGCAGCGTAGACGTTCTTGAACTCGGTCACTTCGGCTTCACTCCAGGCCACCTTCACAGCGGCGCTGAGCTCGCCCTCCTTGTCGGGCGTTACCGTCACGGTGTTCTCCGCGACGTTTTTGCTGTAGGCGATGCCGTCATTCGTGGTCCCGGCATGCTTTTCACTGACCTTGTAGACGTACGTGCCAGGTTCGGTGTATTCGATCGTGCCGAAGTCGATGGCAGCCTTGCCCTGGTCCAGGTCAGCCTTGCGCACGGTCGCAGTCCTAGCCGCAGGCATCGGGGCGCCGCTCTCGGATGTCAGGCCAAACTCAAACGCGTCAGCATTCGTCCAGTCGCGCCCCTCGAGCACCTAGGTTAGACCAAAGCTGGCCTTGGTGTTCACCATTGCCGGCGTCATGTCATACGCAAAGCTGATCTTGCCGTTGTTGCCCAGATAGGAATTGACATGCGTCGCAGCCGCCTTGGCGGACACGTTGTTCCATTTGGGGTTGAGAACGTCGGTCGCGGTACCAGTGCTGTTGCCGCCCACGCTGCCCTTGGTGGTGTGGAGCTCGTCGATAAAGGCCAGACGCGCGGTTCCCACGCTAAACGAAAGGTTGCCGTCCTTGTCGGCAACAATAGCGCCGTCAAACTTGGCAGCGTCGCCGCCGATAAACTCGATGACGGCAGTGGCGGGCTTGGCCTCGCCGTTCTCGCCCTGCTCCTCAAACTCATCCTTGTAGTAATAGGTGCCAGTATCTGTCAGCGAATTCTTTGCAGGCTGTGTGCAGTCCTTGTCCGTGTAAATGGGAGTCTGCTTCTGGAAGTAGTAGTAGCGGTTGGTGTCGGCCGGCTCAAAGGTCGCAACCGTATCACCCAACGCACCACCGCTCCACTTGTTCGCGTAGAAGCTCACGGTCTTGGTGCCGTCAACGACAGTCGTATTATGCTCGATGTAGTCCTTGAGCCCCGTGACCTTCTCGGGCGTAAACAGGTTGTCAAGTGCGGCGCTCTTCACGCTCGAGGCATACTTCACCTGAATGGGCTTAGCGTTGTCGACCGAAAGCTTGCCGTCTACGGTCTTAAAGTGGCTCAGCGGAATCAACGACGCAGGAATGTTAACCGTTACGATATCGCCCTTCTGGGGATTGTCAGCGCCAGCACGCTGCACGGTGATGAGCAGGTCTTTTGCCTTGCCGGTGAACTCGTATGTGTCGGTATTGGTTTCTTTGTTGAACGTCTTGCTCGCCTCGGTAAACGGCGTGCCGTTGATGACGACTTCGGTAAATCCGTCGACCTGCATAAAGTCGCCCAGCTCGTCGGTAAACGTAATGTAGCCGGACTTGGTCTCGTCGTAGCCCTTATGGATTTCGGTCGGATAAGGCGCCTCCGATGTGATGGCCTGTGAGATGTCGTCGAAGACCTTCTTGAGCTCTTCGGCGTTGGTCGCCGACTTGTAGTAGTCGGAGTTTTCCGCGCGTGTGCCAAGCTTGGCGCTCGCATACGACGTGGCATCGGGATAATTACTCGACACGGCGTGCATAAACTTGTTGACGTCGCTTGTCCCCTCTTTCGAGGGATCGTCAGCGGGGTCCGCTCCACTAAAGATGCCGATGGTATAAACGGTGGCTTTGCCATCCTTCATCTTCTTGGCAGCCGTCACGGCACCCTTGGCGACGTCAGAATCAAACTCGCTGAAGCTCGTTGGCTTGCCGTCGGTAAAGAACACAACGATCTTCTTGGCATCTGCGCGGCCAAAAGTGATATCCCCGGCCAGTTCCAGACCATAGTCGGCACGCGTGGCACCGCTTGGTTTGATTCCAGCAACTGTATCCTCAAGAACTTTCACGTTGCCGCCAGAGCAATCGGTCAAACCCTTCATCACCTGCGAGTTGTTGTACCAAAATTGCCCTTTCTTGTACTGGTCATTGCCGACCTTATTGGTCTTATCACCCGCAAACTTAACAATGGCAACCCTGTGCTGCCTATCGACACCCTCGATACCCTCGTTTTGCTTGGCAATGGTATTGATAAAGCTGTTCGCAGCGCTCTTCAGTGCATCGATACGCTTGGTGGAATCTCCGCCACCCATAGGATCATCCATCGAGCCAGAGGCATCCAGCACCATCACGATGTCAAGCGGCGTGGTGACCGTCACGGTTGAATTAGACGTCGAGGACATCGCCGAAAGCGTGGTCAAAAAGTCCGACTCTTCGTTTTCCTCGGTTGCCTTGACCGTCTTGTCGGTCCAGATTCGACCGACGTTTTGGGTCGTTACCTTATTGCCACCGTGGCCTGCCGCCCAGATTTCCCAGCGACCGCTGGTGTCGGGGTCGGCGACCTTTCCGGTCATTATCGGTCCGTCCATTCCTGTGCTGGACCTGGCGTTGGCCTCGGGCAGCATGGCGAATGCTGCGGCTGGCAACACCAGCACTACGGCCAGTATCACCGCCAAGAGACCCCTCGTGTACTTACCCATCGTGTCTCCCTTCTCGCAGGCTCAGACCTTGCATCAGCCTAAAGTTACGGAATGAGATACAATTAGGGCAGGTGACACATGTTCCAGATTCGGTTTTGGGCGTGAGACAAATGTCTCACCAAAGTTGAGACACGGCGTTTTCGCAGGAAAACGGGTGCGACTCGGAGCCATCAGGCAAAAATGACCCGTTTTCCTCCGTCCCCGGGGAATCAGTTGGTAACGCTCGCCACGAAATCGGGCCATCTACTACGTTTGACTCGATACCCCCGACCATAGCCGCTTTTCATGAAAAACTGCAAGCGTTCTACCTGCGGTTTTCATTTCGCATTACTTGACGTGGTCGAGGGCTGCCGCCTAAACGTAGTAGATAGGCCCATTTCGTGGCAGACGGGTCACGCGGCAGCCCTCGCAAGGCAAAAATGATCCGTTTCCCTCTGTCCACGGGAGATCAAGGGCTTCTACGGATATGGTGCTATTTCAAAACTATGCCGGATTACGGGGCAAAAGTCGGGACCCTCATCCATACCCTCATTTTTTGAAAAACGGCAGGCTATCTACCTGCGGTTTTGTTTTTGTGTTTTTCCGTATGGTCGGAGGTTCGCCATCCAGCCCCGTAAACCGGCATAGTTTTGTTTGCGGCGGCCCAGCCGCGCGTTTAAGCGCGGGGCCGGTGGGGCATTTTTGCCCCACCGGCCCCTATTCCAGCTCTATTCCGGCGCTATTCCGGTTTGGTTTCTACTGTGGGAGTCTTGTCCGCTGCGACTGGGGTGCGGGCGGTGTCCATAGTCAGGCAGTGCTTGGGGCAGCTCTCGATGCACTCACCGCACACCACGCAAGCGTACGGGTCGATCGACCAGGTACCGCCCTTGCGATCGACCGCGAGCGCGCCCGCCGGGCAGCGGCGCGCGCACATGCCGCAGCAGATGCACACGTCCATGTCGTTGACGATATGCCCGCGCAAGCGCTCGGGTGCCGTCAGCTTCTCCTGCGGATAGCGCACCGTGACCGGCTGCTTGACCATAGAACCTAAGGCCGTCTTGGCAAATGTCAGTAAACTCATGCCGCGCCTACCTTTCCGTGCAGCTAATGCAGGGGTCGATGGTCAGGATAATCATGGGCACGTTGGCAAGGAGCACGCCCTGCAGCGCATGTGTCAGACCCGCCAGGTTCTGCGACGTCGGCGTGCGCACGCGGAAGCGGTCCAGGTTCTTGGTGCCGTTACCGCGCACATAGTAATACGCCTCGCCGCGCGGCTGCTCAATCACAACCTCGCCGCGTGCGCCGTCGGCCGGTGTAAGCTTGGTGCGCCCGCCTATCCCGTCGTGCGGAATCTTGCCCACAAGCTCCTTAATGATGTCCATGGCCTGCGTGACCTCGGCACAGCGCACCTGGCAGCGGGCATAGCAATCGCCATCGGTAGCAACGATGGGCTCAAACGCAACCAGATCCGCATAGGCACCGTCGCCAAACATGCGCACGTCGTAATCCACGCCCGAGGCGCGCCCAAACGGGCCGACCATCGACAGATCCAGCGCATCTTTCTTGCTGATCACACCCACGCCATGCAAGCGCTCGCCGCAGCTGTCATCGTCCAAAAACGTATGCACCAGGGCCTCGTAGTCGGGACGCATGGCATCGAGCGTCTGGACAATTCCGGCCAGCTCGGAGTCCTCGATATCGTGCTTAAGGCCGCCGATCTCGTTAATCGACAGAATCACGCGGCCACCGCACGTGCTCTCGAAGATCTTGAGAATCTGCTCGCGCAGGGTCCACGACCGATAGAACAGTGCCTCGAAGCCAAAGGCGTCGGCGAGCAGACCCAGCCACAACAGGTGCGAATGAATACGCGAAAGCTCGTGCAAAATGGTGCGGATATACTGCACGCGGCCGGGCACCTCGATGTCGAGCATGCGCTCGCAGGCGCTGGCATAACCGTAGCTGTGGCCCACGGCGCAGATGCCACAGATGCGCTCGGCGATGTAGCCAAACTGGTGCATGTCGCGCTTCTCGGTGAGCTTCTCGAGCCCGCGGTGCACAAAGCCGATCTGCGGAATTGCCTCGATGACGCGGTCGTCCTCGATTACCAGGTCCAGATGAAGCGGCTCGGGCAGCACCGGGTGCTGCGGGCCAAACGGAATAACGGAGCGATGTGCCATGGACCTTACGCCTCCTTTTTCTGCTTGTCGCGGGCGGCCTTGGCGGCAAGCGCCGCGCGGACCTTGGCCGCTTTCTCGGGATCCATGGCGGCGAGCTTTGCCTCCATCTCGGCAGCCTTGAGCGCGGCCTTCGCAGCAGTTTCATCGTGCTGAGCATCGGAGCCGGCAGCCGCAGCGGGCTGAGCGACGGCAGCGCCCGCAGCATCGCCAGCGCCCGCAGTGCCCTCCCCCGCAGCGGCCGTGGCAGTAGCAGCCTTCTCGGCCGCGGCCTTGCGCGCCTTGGCCTCGGCAGCGGCACGGACCTTCATGGCTTTCTCGCGCGCGGCCTTCACCTCGGGCGTGATAACGCTCATGGGCTCGGCAGTCGAGACCTGGTAGAAAAAGCCCTTAAAGTCAATCTGCATATCGGTAATGGCAAAACCAAACAGGTCGTGCGCTTCGTTTTCAAACGGGAATACTGCCGGATAGTACGAGCTGATGGACGGAATCTCCTGGTACTGATTAATTCCCTCAACCACCAGGTTCTCGATCGCATAGCTGCCGTCCTGCGCAATCTGCTCCTGAGCAGCACGGACGTTGATAAACGTATAGACCAGGCGATACGATCCGTCGTCCACACAGCGCTCGGCGTGCATTTGCACAAAGCGCGCGCCGACGCCCTTGAGCGCCTGCACATGCGGCAGGAGCTCGTCGAGCCCGACGGTGGTATAGATAGCCTTTTGCATTACTCGGCCTCCTTTGCAGCGACGGGCGTCTCAGCAGGTGCGTCACCAGCGGCAGGCGCTGCGGGTTTCTCGGCAGGCGCGTCACCGGCACCGTCAGCCCCGGCCCCAGCTGCAGCCACGAACCCGTCCTCGCCCAACTCGACGCCGCCATCCCAGGTAGCAGCGCCGCCCACGGTAAGCGGGTCACCGCCGGCGCGCATCACGGCCTCCTTCTGATCAAGGATGCCGCACGCCTCCACGATGGCATCGATCACGGTCTCGGGACGAATGGCGCACCCGGGCGCATACACGTCCACGGGAATCGCGCGGTCCACGCCGCCGATCACGTTATAGGCATCGCGGAATACGCCGCCCGAACACGCGCAAATGCCGCACGCCACCACGCACTTGGGCTCGAGCATCTGGCTGTAGATCTGGCGCACGACGGGCAGGTTCTGGGCATTGACCGACCCCGTCACCAAAAAGATGTCCGCATGCTTGGGGTTGCCGGTGTTGACCACGCCAAAGCGCTCCGCATCGAACAGCGGCGTGAGCGAGGCCAGCACCTCGATATCGCATCCGTTGCAGCTCGAGCCGTCGTAATGAATGACCCACGGCGAGCGCGACATTTTATGATCCATGGATGCCGCCTCCTAAATAAACACGTCAACGAGGATGGGCATAAGGTTGAGCAGGCCAAACACCAGCGCCACGCCCCATCCGAGCCTAAAGCAGCTGCGCCAGGTGCTGCGTGCGAAGGTGTTGTCGATCAGGACCTCGACAAAATACGTCGCGGCCATCACGACCAGGGCTACAACCCAGCTCACGGGGTTGTCCCAAACAAAGAACATGCCCACCCACATCAAAAACAGCACGGTCTCGCACCAGTGCATAAGGGTCATCTTGGCCAGCGTGCCGCCGCTCATCTCGGTGGCGACGCCCTGGACGATCTCCTGATGCGCGTGATGCGAGTACGAAAGGTCAAACGGCGACTTGCGCAGCTTGATGGTAAGCACCGCGAGCAGCGCCAGGAAAATGGGCGCGCTGTACACGATGATGGGGGCCGACTGCCCCGTCACGGCGATGGAATCAAAGCTGTCGGTGGCAAGGTACAGGCCCACGCTCATCAGCAAAACGGCGGGCTCGTAACTCATAACCTGCAGTAACTCACGATCGGCGCCAACCTGGGCAAACGGGCTTTGCGTCGAGGCGGACGCCAACACCACAAAGATCGCGGCGAGCGTCACCATAAAAGCGCACAGTAGCGTGTTAGAGCCCGACACAAAGATGCCGCCGCCCACGACGGTAAAGATGAGCGCGCACGCCATATAGGTATCGTCCATGGTGTTTACGCTGGCAGGGGCTTTGCGCAGCAGCTTGGCAACGTCGTAGAAAGGCTGGAGCAGGCGCGGGCCCACGCGGCCCTGCATACGGGCCGAAAGTTTGCGGTCAACGCCGTCGATCAGGCCACCAACCAAAGGCGCCAGCAAGGCAAACGCCACGGTGCCAATAAAAATGCCCACGACGCCCGAACCCTCGAAATACTTGCCGCGCAGCACCGAGGGCGCGCTCATGGCAAGCCGCTCGGGCCCAATCCACGCGCAACACAGCAGCGCAAACAAGATAATGCTGCAGCACACGACGCTACCCGCGGGGCCAATACGCTTCTCGCCAAGGGCGTCCTCCGAGTACCAATTGCGCTTTTCGGCCTTCACCTCGTGCCCCATCGAGCCGCGGAAATGGCGATATTTGTCGGTTCCCACGCCCGAAAGATATACGTTTACATGCGGTTTGTTGCTCACTCGGAATGAAGTCAGCAGCACCACGGCGATAAACGCCACGATAACCACCATCAGGTACATGGCGTCCTTGCCAATAACGTACGGCACGCGGCCAAACACCATGGCCAAGTAAGGCGACACCAGACCGCTCGAGATAACCGGGAACGCCACGCAGCACAGAATCAGCAGCGCGGCGATGGTGTTGAGGGCCATCCATTCGGTCTTATGGACATTGACCTCAACGTTTTGAGCCGTGGGGTCGACGCCCGAAAGCTTGGCAAGCCACTTGCCCCAGAAGAAAAACGTCGCGGCCGAGCCAAAGGCCAGCACCATAATCATGAGCACGTTGCCGGTCTGCGCGAACGCCACCAGGGCGCCCCACTTGGACACGAGCATGCCAAACGGCGCCACAAACATGCCCATGATGCCCAGCATCATCAGGCGCGTCAGGTGCGGCATGCGGCTGAACATACCGTCCATGTCCTCGATATTGCGGCTGCCGATATGATGCTCGGCCGTGCCCACGCACAGGAACAGCAACGACTTTGCCACCGTGTGGAACAGGATCAGGAAGATGGCCGCCCATACGGCCTCGGGCGCGCCGACACCCAAGCAAGCACTGATGAGGCCCAAGTTGGAAATGGTGGAGTACGCGAGCACGCGCTTGGCATTGCTCTGCGAGATGGCCATAAGGGCAGCGAGCAAAAACGTGATGGCGCCCACGCTCGTGACCATAAAGCCGGTCACGGGATAGATGGCATAGAGCGGGCTCAGCTTGACCATCAGGAACACGCCGGCTTTGACCATGGTTGACGAGTGCAGCAGGGCGCTCGTGGGCGTGGGGGCAACCCTGCCACCCAACAGCCAAGTGAGGAACGGCATCTGTGCGGCCTAGGTGAGTGCGGCGAGCGACAACAGGATGACCGGCATCACCAGCAGTGCGGACTGCGCGGTTCCGGCGCTGGAAAGCTCGATCATGCCCGAGATGGTCAGCGGCATGCCGTTAACGTGCAGATACATGAGTCCGGCCAAAAACGCGATACCGCCCAGCATGTTGAGGATGATCTGGGTAAAGGCGTTCTTGATGGCCTCGGGCGTGCGCGTGTAGCCAATCATAAGGAACGAGCACACGGTGGTAATTTCCCAGCCGCAGAACAGCCACTCAAGGTTGTCGCTCGTCACGATGACGAACATGGCCGAGAGGAACAGGAACATAAGTGCCAGGAACTGCGGACGTCGATCGGGCGCGGTCTGCCCGCGCAGCGCTGCCTCGTGCTCATCGTGCGCTTGGAAGTCCTTCATGTAGCCCAGGGCATACACGCAGATTAGGCTGCCGACGATGCCGACGGCGAGCACCATGATCACGCTCATGTAGTCCAGGTAGAGCGGCGTTGCCGTGACGGCTTCGGCCGCGGGCAGCGTCATGGCTGCAAAGGCGAGCGAGCCCACCAGCTGGACTATGCCGAGCACCGTGGTGAGCGCGCTCCTATATTTGTACGCGTTGTACAGGATTACGGCGCACAGGATGACGTCGATGACGGAGCTGATGATCGAGAGCACATGCGAGGTGCCGGAGGCAACCTCAAAGCTCTGCGGACCCATGCCAAAAAACATGACGGCGACTACAACTGTCACCGCCATAATAATGCCGGAACCTATGAGCCCCACCGCATCGCGGGCGCGGTCGCCGCGCGCGAACAGCATGCCCAGCGCCGGTACCAGCGGAAACAGGGTAAGGAAATACAGTAGCGTCATACCATCACTCCCCCATGCAAAAACGCTGCAATTGTTTAACGTTATAGCTCAATTGAGGAGTAGCGGCGGCGGGTTTTCGGTCAACTGGGGAGTTTTAGGCGTACGGGGCAAGGGCACGTCCGCTTTGGAGCAGAGGGGCGGCAAGAAAAATGCGCCCCTGTGGGCGCACCATCCCGTTTGCTATTCCGCCTTTTTAACGCGCGGCTTGCGACCGCGCGGCTTATCGACCAGCGCGGACTCACCGCTCTCGCGATACTGGCGGCACCAAGCCTTGACCGAAGACTCGCTGGGAATCTTGTACTTGATCATGGCATCGCGAACCGTCAAGCCGTTTTCCAGACGGTCCTTAACCACGGCGAGCTTTACGTCGTACGAATAGGTGTGATGGTGCGAACCGGCGTTGAGAACGGCGTCGGCACCGCCCACGGCATATGCGCGGGCCCACTGGCGAGCCGTGGCCTGGGGAATGCCAAGCTTTGCGGCGAGGGCGCGGTGACCGACCCCCTCTTGGAGGATCTCGACGGCGTGCTGCCTAACCTCGGGCGCATGCGTACGAGTCCTAGTTGCTTCCGACATACCTGCCACTTCTACTTCTTAGCCTTAAACGTTAAATTGCTTTCTTACGTGCGAGTTAGATAGTAGCATTTTACTGTTTGTTCAAAGCAGTTAATTAAAATAGACGCGGCGTTATCTGGGCATTTGACACCAATTTACGACATTTCTTTATCGATTATTTACGCTGGTAGCTAGCTCGCAGCCAATCGTCATTCGCTTGCCAACAAAATTGGCATCTCTTTATGTCCTTTGGTATAGAGGATATAAGTATTAACCCCTCCCTCAACAATTCTGAGCGGTCCGCAAGGCAGTAGACGCCCTCGCTCCTCGTGATTAGCGCGCATAGCCATCCACCGGAGCAAAACAAAAAGGGCGGGACCTGCTGCGCTTGCAGACCCCGCCCCGGTTGACACCCGATGGGACGCAGTCGGGCGAGGCGGATCCGTGCTACCGCCCCGCCTGGCCGCGAAGTTAACTACAGCTCGTTGGCCGCGTGATATGCCGTGCGGATGGCGCTCGCGATATCGGCGGTGCGCTCGCCCGAGCAGTCGCCCACGAAGGTCACGGGCACCGTCACGCCGTCCAGATCCAACGCGTTGGCCTTGGCGCCCACGGCCCTCCCCGCGTAATCGCAGGCAATCATCACAGGCTCCACGGCGCCGTCCTCGGTGGTGCGAACAGCCTCCACACCCTCGTCGGTAATGGCGGTCAGGCGGGTCTTCACGTGCTGCTCCACGTTATGCTCTGCAAAGTCGCTCATAATCAACGGCAGAATGGTCTCGGACTCGCCCGCGGCAATCTTGTCGAGCATCTCCACGATCGCCACCTCGCAGCCGTGCTGCAGCAGGTACTCGGCAGTCTCGGTGCCCACCAGGCCACCGCCAATGACGGCGACGCGGCCGCGGAGCTCCACCTTGCCGGCCAGCACGTCCCAGCTCGAGACGACCTTGTCCGAATCGGCACCCGGAACGGGGATGACCACGTCGTGCGCACCCACGGCCACAATCGCAGCGTCGGCGGCGTTGAGGTCCTCAGCGGTAGCGGCATGGCTGAGCTCAACCTTCACGCCCAGGCCGGGCAGAATCTTCTCGTAGTACTCGACCGAGCGCATGATCTCGTCCTTGCGCGGAGGCGCGGCCGCCAGCACAATCTGGCCGCCCAGATGATCGCTCGCCTCGTAGACGGTCACGTCGTAACCGCGCTTGGCCGCCACGCGCGCGGCCTCCAGGCCGGCAATACCGCCGCCCACCACGGCGATCTTCTTGTCGCCCTCGCCCGGCTTAATGGCGATGGTCGCCTCATCGCCGTTCTCGGCATTGAGCACGCACGAGATGTACTTGCGGTTTTGAATCGCGTCGACGCAGCCCTTGTTGCAGTTGAGGCACTCGCGGATGGGCTCACCCGTGGCGGCCTTCAGCGCAATGTCGGGGTCGCACATGAGCGAGCGGCCATAGGCGATGATGTCGGCCGCGCCGTCTTCCAGAATCTTCTCGCCGGCCTCGACCGAGACAACACGGCCGACGGTTGCCACCGGCACGGAGACCAGGGCCTTGACGCGCTCGGCCACGGGCAGCGTCCAGTTGTAGGGCATGGCGCCCATGGGCGGAATGGTGTCGCCCATGTTGCCGGTGTGGTTGGCCTGCGCGACCTGGATCATGTCGATGCCCGCGCCCTCGAGCAGCTTGGCAAACTCGCAGGCCTCGTCGGGCTGCAGGCCGCCCTTGCCGCGCGGCGTGCCGTCGGGGTTCTCCATGATCACGGGAAGCTTGTACTCCACCATCAGCTGCGGCGCGGCTTCCTTAATGGCAGCGACGACCTCGAGCGCATAGCGAACGCGGTTCTCGAACGAACCGCCGTACTCGTCGGTGCGCTGGTTGAGGATGGCCGAGCACAGCGAACCCACCAGACGGTCGCCGTGGACCTCGATGGCGTCGATCCCGGCCTGCTGCGCGCGAGCGGCCGAGGCGGCGATGGCCTCCTTGATCTGGGTGAGCTGCTCCACACTGGCCTCGTTCACAAAGTGCTGCATGTCGTGGTGCAGCTTGGCGTAGGCCTGGTTGCGAATCTCGTTGGACTCGGCCATCTTGGCGGCAAAGGTCTCCTCGTCGCCGGCGGCCTTGGCCTCCTGCGCGGCCTTGGCGGCAGCCATGGAACCCATGACCATGCGGCCGACACCGGGCACGTCGTACTCGGGGTGGAACAGCTGCAGCGCGACCTTGGCACCGTGCTTGTGGACGGCGTCGGCCAGCGCCTTAAACGTGGGGATCTGGGCGGCGGTCGCCAGCTTGGGCGTGGGGCTTGCGGTCATAACGGGAGCGACGTCGCCGATGACGATGTAGCTCACGCCGCCACGGGCCAGTCGCTCGTAAAAAGCCAGGCTGCGCTCGCCAATGGAACCGTCGCGCTCCTCGTAGCCGGTGGTAAGCGGCGGGAACATAATGCGGTTCTTGAGCTCAAGGGGGCCAACCGTAATGGGCTGGAGCAGCTTAGTGGCAGGTGCGGTCATGGACATTCCTCTCTTGTAGGCGCGGCGGCGATGATGCCGCGTAGTTGTCTAGAGGATATGGCATGGGAATACAACAGCGCAACGGAAATCGGCGGATAGCAGGTAGCAGCAGGTGGATGGGACGGGGCGGCCCGTCGGTTTGTCTCGATCTGTAACAGTTACTCAGCAAAACCGGGTCTTACTGTTACAGATCAAGACATTCCTCTCGACCCATCCCCAACAATCTAGATCTGTAACATCTAGACCCACTTTTGGCCTCCACCTGTTACAGATCGAGACAAACCAATCTGGCCTGCCGAAAGATCTAAATCTGTAACAGTTACTCGGCAAAATCCGTCCCTCGTGTTACAGATTTAGATGAACGGAAATCGGCCTGCGGAAAGATCTCAATCTGTAACATCTAGACCCACTTTTGGCCCCCAACTGTTACAGATCGAGACAGTCCCCAACGGCACCGCCCCGTTCGGGGAAACGACCACCACAGGTGCGGCGGGCAGAGACCTACTTTTTTCCTCGGCTTTTCTTGACGGCATCTCACCTGATGTAGTACCTTGTCTCCGTCTAAAAACGCGTGGACTTTTCTGGGCGCTAGCCACCTTTTTGCCACGCAACCGAGCAGTCGGTTGCGTGGCTTTTTTCGTCTTGGCAGCAGGTACCACATGCACCGCCAGAGGACCGCACGAGCCCACCTTCCGACTGCAGGGAACAGACGCACGAGATGTGCGTCTGCAAGACAACAGACGGAAGGGAGCCTAATGGCAGAAACAAACACAATCAAGCAGCAGACCGCCGAGGCGGGAGCCGCGGGCGCGGGACAGGTCAAGGCGGCGCTCCAGGTCTTTGCGGGCGGCGCCTGCTACGGCGCGATGGCCACGACCTACAAGCTCGCCTACGCCGCGGGCTTCACCTCGGCACAGGTGGTGGCGAGCCAGGCGTGGTTCGGCTGCCTCTTCTTCGCCCTCGCCACGCTCGCAGGGCACGCGCTCGGGCACCGCTGGCAGCGCGTGGGCTGGAAGCTCGCCCTTAAGCTCATGGGCCTGGGAGCCCTCACCTGCCTCACCTCAATCCTCTATTGCTACGCCATGAGCGTGCTGCCCGCCCCGGTGGCGCTCACGCTCCTCTTCCAGTTCACGTGGCTGGGGCTCGTGTGGCAGACCGTCATGACGCGCCGGCCGCCGAGGCCCCTCCAAGTAGTTTCCGCCCTGGTCATCGTCTTCGGGACGGTGTTCGCCAGCGGCGTCTACAAGACCGGCATCACCGGGTACGACCCCGTGGCCCTGCTCTGCGCGCTGGGGGCGGCCGTGTCCTGCTCCCTCTTTGTCACCCTCTCCGGCAGGGTCGAGGCCCCCTGCTCGTCCGAGCAGCGCGGCGTCATCGTGTGCGCGGGCTCCGTGATCATGTCACTCACGGTGTGCCCGGACTACGTCGTCTCGGGCGTCCTCGCCCAGGGCATCCTGCCCTTTGCCGTCATCGCCGGCTTCTTTGGCATGCTCTGCCCGGTCCTGCTCTTCGGCATGGGCTCTCCGCACCTGCCCGCAGGCCTCTCCACCGTCATGGCCGCCGCGGAACTCCCCGCCGGCCTGCTCATCGCCATGATCGTCCTCGGCGAGCCGCTCGGCGTCGTCGAGTGGCTGGGCGTCGCCATCATTCTCGTCGGCGTGTGCCTGGCACAGGTTCCCTCCCTGGTCGAAGGCCGGGAGGCACGTCGCGCCGCAGGACAAGCCGTCAGCTAGTCATCCCTTCACAGGCGGCCCGCGCGCATCAGGGGGCCACGGGCCCGGCGCGTGAGGTCGCAAGAACGTTATAAAGCGTCCCCCGCAGAGGTGGGGGCGTCAGAGAGAAGGAGGCACCATGCCATTTCCAAAAGGGTTCCTTTGGGGAGGAGCCACCGCCGCCAACCAATGCGAGGGAGGTTATGACGAGGGCGGCCGCGGCCTTGCCAACGTCGACGTCATCCCACACGGGCCGGAGCGCAACGACGTGAGTCGTGGCCTGAGGCGCATGCTCGACTTCGAGCCCGGGTACTACTACCCGGCCCAGACGGGCATCGACTTCTACCACCACTACCGCGAGGACATAGCCCTCTTCGCGGAGATGGGCTTCAAGGTCTTTCGCCTCTCCATCGCCTGGAGCCGCATCTTCCCCAATGGCGACGAAGAGGAGCCCAACGATGCCGGGCTCGCCTTCTACGAGGACGTGTTCCGCTGCTGCCGCGAGCACGGGATCGAGCCCCTCGTGACCATCACGCACTTCGACTGCCCCATCCACCTCGTCAAGAAGTACGGCGCCTGGCGAAACCGCACCCTCATCGAGCTCTACAAGCGGCTCGTGACGGTACTCTTCAACCGCTACCGCGGCCTCGTTCGCTGGTGGATCACGTTCAACGAGATGAACATGATCTTGCACCGTCCCTTCATGGGTGCCGGCATCGTCCTCGAGCCCGGGGAGAATGCCCGCGAGGCCGAGTACCGCGCCGCGCACAACGAGCTCGTGGCGAGCGCCTGGGCCACCAAGATCGCCCACGAGGTCGACCCGGAGAACAAGGTGGGCTGCATGCTCGCCGCGGGAAGCTACTACCCCTACTCCTGCCGCCCCGAGGACGTCCGCGCGGCGCAGGTCAAGAACCAGGAGGACCTCTTCTTCGTGGACGTGCAGGCACGCGGGCGCTACCCCGGCTACGCCCTCAAGATGCTCGAGCGCGAGGGCATCGACGTGGGCATGACCGCCGAGGACGAGCGCATCCTTGCGGAGAACACCGTCGACTTCATCTCGTTTAGCTACTACTCCTCGCGCTGCACCGCGGGCGACCCCGACTCCGTGGGCGGCATCGCCGAGGGCAACGCCTTCGCCGGCGTGGAGAACCCCTACGTGCGCACGAGCGACTGGGGCTGGGTCATCGACCCGCTGGGATTCCGCATCACGATCAACGACCTCTGGGACCGCTACCAGAAGCCGCTCTTTGTGGTGGAGAACGGCCTCGGCGCCTATGACGAGGTGCTTCCCGACGGCACGATCGAGGACGACTACCGCATCGCCTACCTGCGCGAGCACATCGAGGCCATGCGCGATGCCATCGAACAGGACGGCGTCGAGATGCTCGGCTACACCACCTGGGGGCCGATCGACCTCGTGAGCGCGGGCTCCGGCGAGATGGAGAAGCGCTACGGCTTCATCTACGTGGACCGCGACAACCTGGGCAACGGCACGCTCGAGCGCAGGCGCAAGAAGAGCTTCTACTGGTATCAACAGGCCATCGCCACCAACGGAGGCGACCTGGGCTAGCCGCCCGGGCAATATCACTAAGGAGATAATAATGGCAGAAAAATACGACGACCTGGCCAGATCCATACTCGAGAACGTAGGCGGCGCCGAGAACGTCACCAGCGTCGCGCACTGCATCACGCGCGTGCGCTTCAAGCTCAAGGACGAGTCCCGCGCCAACACGGCCAAGATCGAGGCCCTCAAGGGCGTCATCCAGGTCATCCAGGCCAACGGCCAGTACCAGGTGGTCGTGGGCAACATCGTCGAGGACGTCTACGACGCGGTCCTGGAGGCCGGCAACTTCTCGGGCGGCGCAAGCGCCGGCGACGAGCCCCAGGGCGAGAAGACCGTGACCTCCGTCATCATCGACCTCATCTCCGGTATCTTCCAGCCCATCCTGGGACCGCTTGCCGCCGCAGGCATCATGAAGGGACTGCTTGCCCTCATCACCTACTTCGTCCCGGCCTTTGCAAACGACGGCCTCTACACGCTGCTCTACACCGTGGCTGACGGCTTCTTCTACTTCCTTCCCGTCGCCCTGGCGTTCAGCGCCGCGCGCAAGTTCCGCATGAACGAGTTCACCGGTGTGGCAATCGGCGTGGCGCTCCTCTACCCGACGATGGTCGCCCTGACCTCGGGCGAGGCGCTCGGCAGCATCGACCTCGGCGTGGCCGGCACGTTCTCGTGGTACGCCACCGCCCTCGGGCTCCCCATCATCATGCCCGTGTCCGGCTACGTGAGCTCGGTGATCCCCGTCCTTCTCATGGTGTGGTTCGGCTCTATCCTTGAGCGCTGGCTCAAGAGCTGGATGCCGGCTGCGCTCAAGATGTTCCTCGTCCCGCTCGCCACGATGACGGTCTCCATCGTCTTGGGCTACCTCATCATCGGCCCGGTGGCCACCCTCATCACCAACCTGCTGAGCGCGGCGTTCTCGTTCATCTTCCAGCTTCCCGTGGTTGGTTCCGTCTTGGGCAGCGCCCTGGTCGGCGGACTGTGGATGTGCCTCGTCATCTTTGGCTTCCACTGGAGCCTCATCCCCATCTCCATCATGAACCTGAACACCCTCGGCCACGACAGCGTGCTCGCCGCCACCATCGGCCACGCGTTCGCGCTCGGAGCGGTCATCTTTGCCATGTACCTCAAAAACAAGGACGAGCGCTTCCGCGGCATCGCCCTTCCCGCGATGATCTCCGCCTTCTTCTTCGGCGTCACCGAGCCGGGCATCTACGGCATCGCCCTCCCCAACAAGCGCGCGTTCGTCGTGGCATGCCTGAGCTCCGCCGTGGGCGGCGCCATCGTGGGAATGACGGGCGCCCTCATGTACATCTCGGGCGGCCTCGGCGTCTTCAACCTGCTCAACTTCATCGACGCGACCCCTGGTGGCGCCGGGATCTCCCACATGATCTACGCGATCATCGCCTCACTCGTCTCTGCCGTTCTGGCCTTTGTTATCGAGTTCATCACCTACCGACCCAACGACGACGAGGAAGGCGCCCGCTAGCTTGCGCCCTTTTCGACCAGCTCTATGTAATTGAGGAGCAGTTGAGGTGGGTGAAGGCCGAGAGCGGTCGTGCCTGACTCTCCCGTCCATAAAGAAGCCTCCCATTTCTAATGTCCAAGAAATGGGAGGCGGCCTAGTAGAGTTCCCTAGTATCTGCCTTGCTGACATGTTTCGAATCGAATATTCGGACCTGCTCCGTCCAAATGTCTCGATCTGTAACAGTTACACAGCAAAACCGGATCTTACTGTTACAGATCAAGATATTCATCTCGACCCATCCTCAACAATCTAGATCTGTAACACCTAGCCCCACTTTTGGCCCCTACCTGTTACAGATCGAGACAATCCAAACCCGTCTGCTAGAAAATCTCAATCTGTAACAACAACTCGGCAAAATCCGTCCCTCGTGTTACAGATTTAGACAAATGGGACCCAACCCACCGGTATATCTCGATCTGTAACAGATAACCGCCCAAATCGGGTCTAGATGTTACAGATCGAGATTTTGTTTGAGAGGCTGGAAATTGGGCTGAGAAAACAGTCCCGGAATAACAAAAAAGCTCGCCGGCTAGACCGACGAGCTGCAAGTTCTTGGTCGCGGGGGCAGGATTTGAACCTACGACCTCCGGGTTATGAGCCCGGCGAGCTACCAGACTGCTCCACCCCGCAATGTCTGGGCGCCTCATGTGCGCAAGAAAGAATATTACGCGGGAGTTCGGTAAACGGCAAGGAAAATCTCGTAGAGCATAATTCCTTCATATTTAAACCCCTCAGCCCATATCACCGTAAACGAATCGCAGCCGAGCACTGTCGGCGGCGCGTATACAATGGTGCGCGTCCTTTTACGCCGACACCTGGAGTAGACATGCTGCTCGCTATCGATATGGGAAACACGCAGACGGCCATGGGCCTGTTTGACGGAGACGAGCTGGTGCAGTCGTGGCGCATGCCCACCGACCGCTCCTATACCGCCGACGAGATCCACGTGCGCCTGATGGGCTTCTTTAAGATGTACGACCTCTCGCTCGGCGCAGTCGACGCGATCGCCTTTGCCGGCGTGGTGCCACAGCTCTCGCGCGAGTGGCACGCCGTGGCCGACCGCATTGCCGCGGACGCCATCGTCATCGGGCCACAGACGGCCGCCGTGACCAAGCTGCGTGCGGCGCGTCCCCAGGCCGTGGGCGCCGACCGTGTAGCCAACGCCGTCGCTGCCGAGACCTTCTACGGTGCGCCGGCGATCGTGGTGGACTTTGGCACCGCGACCAATATCGACGTCATCGACGAGGACGGCTATTACATTGGCGGAGCGATTGCGCCGGGCATCCGCATTTCGATGGACGCGCTCGCCGCCCGAGCCGCCAAGCTCGCTAGCGTTCCGCTCGAGGCGCCCGAGCACGCCATCGGCCGCGATACCGAGGAGTGCATCAAGGTCGGCGCCGTAACGGGCGCTGCCGCCATGGCCGAGGGCCTGGTCGCGCGCATGAAGCGCGAGCTGGGGCGCGAGGACGTCACCGTTATCGCCACGGGCGGCCTCGCCAGCATCGTCGCCGATTCGACCGACGCCTTCGACATAGTCGACGGCCAGCTCACCATCAAGGGTATCTGCGAAATCTACCGCCGCATGCAGGAGCTGGGGTAGGACAGGGGCCTAAGTCGAGCACGAGCGCGAGCGGCGACCTAGGCAACGCATCGGCCCTATTCCTCAAAAACGAAAATTTGTCAGTTTTGAGGAATAGGGCCGAGATGCCGCCCTGCAGTCACGCGAAAGCCCTCCCCGGCACAGCCGAGGAGGGCTTCGCTTGTCATCGTTGTCTTTGAGCGCTGGCGCCTCGCGCTACAGCCCGCGAATGCGCACGGCCTCGGGCGGAAACTCTTGCTCGCCGGCGTCGGTCTTAATGGTTGCGCGACCCCAGATGTCCAGACCCGCAAACACGCCGACCGCGAGCGGCAAGCCGTTGGGCGACACCGCCGCAACTTGGCGACCGAGCAGCGGCACCATGTCGAAGTACTCGCCCAGCACGGGAGCCAACGGACCAGCAGCACCCTGTGGCGTGTTGGCGACAACCGCCCAGGTGTCAATGCGAGCGAGCACCGCCGCGGCCAGTACCTCGACCAGCACCTCGTCGGCCATATCCACGCCGAGCTCGCCTAGCGCCGCACGCTCAACATCAACCGTCACCGCGGCAAACATGCCCGCAGCACCGGCACCACCGTTGACGGCGACGCGCGCGAGCGACGTCTCAAACGCAGGAGCGCCGCACACGATGTCACTCGGCCACTGGATGCCCACTTTGCCGGCAAGCCCCAGGCCCGGCGTTGCGGCCGTGCCCGCGAGCGCGTCCATCATGCCCATTGCGGCCACAAACGGCAGGCCGTGGAAGGCATGCATGTTCACATCGGGGCGCACGACCAGCGAAAACGTCAACGACGCCTCGCCCGCGCTCCACGCGCACCAGCCCGCGGACATGCCCTCGCGGCCCGCGTCACGCGCCGCGTCGAGCTCGGTACCGGCGGCAACAGCATTCATCTCAATCATCTACATACGCCCCAATTCGCCCACGATATGGCCCACGCGATCCTCGGGCTCCTTGACCTCGACGCCGTTGTAGCGGAAGAACCGCGCCGGGTCGTGCATCAGGTCCTCAAGCGGCACCAGCACAAAGTCTCGCTCGCCAATGAGCGGATGCGGCAGGCGCAGCTTTTTGCCGCCGTGGGTCTCGCCGTCCATCCACAGCAGGTCCAAGTCGATGGTGCGTGGGCCATTGGCCTTGGCCTTTTTGGAGCGGTCGCGCCCCAGCTCGGCCTCGATCTTCATGAGCTCGTCAAGCAGCACCAACGGAGCCAGTTCGGTCTTGATCTCGATGACGGCGTTGGCAAACGCGTCCTGGCGTGTCTCGTAGGCCGGCTCGCTCTCGTAGATGCGCGAGCAGTTGGACACGCAGGTGAGCGGGATCTCGGCAATCATGTCGCGCGCAGCGCGAATGTTGTCGCAGCGATGCCCCAGGTTGGAACCCACGGCCACAATCGCGCGGCGCGGCTGCGGCTTGGCAACGGCCCAGTAACCGTTCAGGAACTGCGCAAAGCCCGCAACGTCATGCACGCGCACGATGTTGGCGCCGGCCTGGATGGCGCCCAGGCACACACCAAACGTGGCGGCATCGCGCGCGGCGGCATCGGTCACGCCCGAGACGGCGCCCACAAAGCGCTTGCGCGACACGGCGCACATGAGCGGATAGCCCAGCGACGCCATCTTGGCGGTCTCGCGCTGGATGACGATGTCTTCGTTGGCCGTCTTGCCTAAGCCCGGGCCGGGATCGATGCAGATACGGTCGCGCGACACGCCGGCATGATTGTGCGTGCGGGCCTGGTCGGACAGAAAGCCCATGACGCGGCGCATGATGGGCGCAGAATCGGGCAGGGTAAAGCGACGGAGCTGCGAGGTGGGCACATAGGCTTCCTCACGACGGGCGCTGCGGCGCATCATAGCGGCCAGGTGGTCGCTGGGCTCCGGCGCGGCTTCGGTAGCTGCAGGCACGGTCTCGGGCGCAGCGGCGGCAGGGGCAGCCTGCTCGGCAGGCGGCGTCTCCGGCTCGGACTCGGGCGCGGGCTCCGATTCGCCAAACGGCAGCGAGGGCTGTACCACACCGCCCGGAAGCTTGGCCTCAACCCTGGGCTCGCCCAGCAACTTGCCGCGACGGCGACGGGCCGGCTTCTCGGCCTCGCGCGCGGCCTCGGCAGCCGCTTCGCGTGCCTTCTCAGCAACAAACGCCGCAGCCGAGGTATCAAGCTGCACCGTCGCGTGCGTGCGTGCGGGTGCGGCGACCTCGCCGGCGTGCATTACGATGACGCCGCAGGTGCTCGTCTTAACGAACTCAACCATTTTGGGATCGGTGAAGCCCGTCACGTCGTTGACAATCGAAGCACCGCAGCGCACAGCCGCCTTGGCAACCGCCACATGACGTGTATCGATCGAGACGATGGCGCCCTCTTTGGCGAGCGCGCGCACGACGGGCAGCACGCGACGCGCTTCCTCGTCCGGGTTGACCGGGGTAAAGCCGGGGCGCGTGGACTCGCCGCCCACGTCGATGATGTCGGCGCCGGCATCGAGCATCGCCAGGCCGTACTCGATAGCGGCATCCTGGTCAAAGTGCTCACCGCCGTCGCTAAACGAATCGGGCGTCACGTTGAGGACGCCCATGATGCGCGGACGGTCAAAGCTGAGCTCGTACTTTCCGCACCGCCATGTCTTGCTGTCGTTCGCCATGAACATCCTCCTAAAATGCCCACGCCGCCGCGCTCGGGCGCTGGCGGCGGGGTCGCTTTGCAATCAGTCTTTCTATTGTATCCGCGCGCGCGGGCTAGAACGCAAACGCGGCCGCGATGTCGCAAGAAATCAGCAGGTCGGCATTTGCGTCCTGATCGGTGGGAGCCAAATTGCAAATGGCCAGCGTATCGCCGGTAAAGTAGCGCGTGAGGCCCGCCGCCGGATATACCACCAGCGAGGTTCCGCCCACGACGAGGGCGTCGGCCGCGGCGATGGCAGTGACGGCGCCGGTGAGCACGCGCTCGTCGAGCGGCTCTTCGTAGAGCACCACGTCGGGCTTGATGCGACCGCCGCATGCGGGGCACACGGGCACGCCCGCGGCATCCTCGTGCTCGCGCGCGCAAATCCATTCGGCGCTGTAGACCGCGCCGCACGTCTGGCAGATATTGCGGTGAACCGAGCCGTGCAGCTCGAACACGCGCTGCGATCCGGCCATCTGATGCAGGCCGTCGATATTTTGCGTCACCACGGCGTCGAGCTTGCCGGCGCGCTCCAGCTCCGCCAGCTTGGCGTGGCAGTGGTTGGGTTTGGCGTTAAGGGCGATCATCTTGGTCCGGTAGAAGTCGAAAAACTCCGCCGGATGCGCCTCGTAGAAGCTGTGCGAGAGCATAGTTTCGGGCGGATAGGAAAACCGCTGGTGATACAGACCGTCCACGCTGCGGAAATCGGGAATGCCGCTTGCCGTGGATACGCCCGCGCCGCCAAAGAAGACCACGTGGCCATGGGTTTCGAACAGCTCCGCCAGCG
Organism: Collinsella aerofaciens; assembly: GCA_905213725.1. GTDB lineage: Bacteria > Actinomycetota > Coriobacteriia > Coriobacteriales > Coriobacteriaceae > Collinsella > Collinsella aerofaciens_BZ. Next base: position 21,973 of record CAJMJM010000001.1, on the reverse strand, counting down.
CGGCGGAGGCCTGTTTGGGGTCCGATATTGTCCGCGTCATATATGTCCTCCGTCCGTGTCTCCGGGACGGCGGCGTTCGCACTATCACTCGCGGACCCCGCCCCGCTCTTGTTGCGTTAATCTTAAGCCTGCCAACTCCGTCGAAAGGACACCATGCCTCAGACTTACACTTTCGCCTCGTGGAACGTCAACGGCCTGCGCGCCGTGCTCAAAAAAGACCCGAGCTTTATCCAGATCGCACAGGAGCTCGATGTCGATATCCTGGCGCTGCAAGAGACCAAGCTGCAGGAAGGCCAGGTCGATATCGACCTGCCCGGCTATCACCAAACCTGGAGCTACGCCGAGCGCAAGGGCTACTCGGGCACCGCGGTCTTTAGCCGCCAGGAACCGCTGCGCGTACTGCACGCCAATGCACTGCTGCCCTACGCCGGCGAGGGTGGGGCTGCCGAGCTCGTCGCCCAAGCCGCAACCGAGGGCCGCGTCTGCGCGCTCGAGTTCGACAAGTTCTGGTTTGTCGACGTCTATACGCCCAACGCCCAAAACGAACTCGCCCGCATCGACGTGCGCATGGCCTGGGACGATGCCTATCGCGGCTTTTTGAGCGCGCTTGAGCGCGAAACCGGCAAGCCCGTCGTAACCTGCGGCGACTTTAACGTGGCGCACGAGGAGATCGACCTTAAGAACCCCAAGTCCAACCGCGGCAACGCCGGCTTTTCGGACGAGGAGCGCGGCAAGTTTACCGAGCTGCTCGACGCCGGTTTTACCGACACCTGGCGCGCGGCCAATCCGGACGTCGAGGGCGTCTACAGCTGGTGGAGCTACCGCTTTAATGCCCGCAAGAACAACGCAGGCTGGCGCATCGACTACTTCCTGGTAAGCGACGCAATCGCCGACAACGTACGCGACACCGGCATCCGCGGCGACATCTTCGGCAGTGACCACTGCCCCGTCACCCTCACCCTGGAGCTCTAACCCCCAAATGATCCCCCGGGGACGGAGGAAAACGGATCATTTTGGCTCTCCGAGGATACCTGCGTAATGCATCTGCCACGAAAAGCGCCCATCTACTACGTTTAAGCCACTACCCCCAACCACAGCGAACAACGCAAAAAGAAAACCGCAGGTAGAGAGCCTGCGGTTTTTCATAAAACGCGGGTATGGTTGGAGGTATCGGGTTAAACGTAGTAGATGGGCTGGTTTCGTGGCGGGCATCCCCAGCGACCGCTTAGGGACGGGGAAACGGATCCTTTCGGCCCTCTGAGATCAGTGACGACAGCAATATATGCCGGCCATTTCAAAACTATGCCGGTTTACGGGGCCGAATCGCGAGCCTCCAACCACGCGCAATTCGAGCAAAATAAAGCCGCAGGTAGACGGCTTGTCTATTTTCGAAAAATGCCGGTATGATCGGTCTGCGTCAATTCAGCCCCGTAAACCGGCATAGTTTTGATATGACACCAAGGCAGTATTGATTCTCGCGTCGGCGCAACCGCTATTACAGCCCGTACTTCACGACGACGCGGTTGATGCGGCGACACCAGGGCTTGTACAGAGCGGCCAAAAACACGCAGGTCGCGAGGCTATGCATGATGTCGAACGGCACCGCCGTAGCAAGACGCGCTACGGCGCCTGCCCAGGTGAGCGGCTGCACAAAACCGATGATGTCATACGCGTTGATCACGACGCCATACAGCAGGCCCGACGCAAAGCCATACGCCAACAGCGCCGGCAATCGCACGGTTCCATCCGCGCGGTCGAACGCACCCGCATGCGCCAGCGCGCCACCGATATAGCCCACCAGACCCCAGGCATACATCTGCCACGGCGTCCACATGCCCTGTCCAAAAAAGAAATTACTGGTCAGCGCTGCCAACGCGCCGACCATAAAACCATTGCGACGGCCAAGTGTCGCACCCGCGATAATGGCGATAGCGCTCACGGGCTTAAAATCGGGAATGGGCCCAAACAGGATGCGCCCCGCCGCGGCCAGCGCCGCCAGCACCAGCGTGGGCATGATCTGGCGCAGGCCTGGACGTGATGTCTCGTAGCCCGCAAAGAACAGTGCGAGCACGAGCGCCACTACAACCAGCATGGCAAGCGCCGCCTGCTCAATGCCCGCCAGCAACGCCGCAGTCATCACTGCCGGCACCGCCAGGAGCAGCGGAATCTCCATTTTTGTGAGTAAGCGCGAAGCGCGATGATCCGTCATTCCATCACGCCCTGTAGAACACGTTGTCGGCAAAGAAATCTGCCGGAGGCTCCATGCAGGCGATCTCGCCGTCGAACATCATGGCGACGTCGTCGGACACCTGCTCGGCAAAGTCCAAGTCGTGCGTGGCCATGATGACGGTGCCGCCGGCCTGCGCATGCTCGCGCAGGGCTCGGGCGATAATGCAGCGACTTGCCAGATCAAGGCCCTTGGTGGGCTCATCAAGCAGCAGCAGCTCCGGACCAATCAACAGCAGCTTTGCCAACGCAAGCAGCTGGCGCTGACCGCCCGAAAGATCGTACGGGTGACGCGCCTCCAAGCCGTCCAGTCCCAGTTGCGCCGCACGCTCCCGCGCCAAGTTCTCGTCATATCCGCAGGTCGAAGCCCATTCCATCAGCTCGTCGCGCACCGTTTCGGCGACCAGCAATGCCTTGGGATTCTGTGGCAGCAGTGCCGCCGAGGCCGTCCCACGCACCATGCGGCCACGCTGCAGCTTAGCCGTCTTGGCCAGCACCGAGAGCATCGTCGACTTGCCACAGCCGTTTCCGCCCACGACCGCATGCACCGCGCCGGCTGAAAACGTCACATCGAGCCCGCGCAGCACCCAACCGCTCGCGCGATCGTAGCGAAACCAGCCTTCCGACAGGGTGGTAGCCGACCCGCCGTGCATTTTTTGGAGTATTCTGCTTCCATCCGTGCGCGGAAAGGCTTCCGAGCCGTTCTCGAGCGACGTTTGCGCCACAAATTCGGACGATTTGTCCAATTCCGAACTTTTTTTCGCGCTCGATACGTCCCCGGGCGGCTCCAGAGAGCCCAAATTGTCCTCACGCCTGCTGAATACTCCGTTTTTTGCACATCGGATGGCACCCCACCCCAACATGTCGTCGGAAAACAGCGATTCTCGGCGTCCCAAAGAAGCCATATCCGCCACCTCGCGCACGCGACCGCTCTCAATCCGGTACGCACACGTCGCATACTCGAGCATCGGCCGCGGTTGATGCGTGGCTACAACAACCGTGCAGCCCAGCTCACGGTTCACGCGAAACAGCGCGTGCAGAAAATTCTTCTCGGCAACGGGATCAAGCTGAGACGTGGGCTCGTCGAGTAGCAGCACACGCGGACGCAGCGCCAGGACGGCGGCAAGCGACAGCAGCTGCTTGCGGCCGCCCGAAAGCGTATCGGTATCGCGATGAAGCCAGTCCTCCAGACCAAAGAAATAGCTGGTCTCGGCAACACGGCGGCGCATCTCGTCGCGCGACACACCCAGATTCTCTAGGCCAAACGCCATCTCGTGCCACACGGTCTCGCACACAATCTGGTTCTCGGGATCCTGGAACACGTAGCCCACGCGCTCCGCAGACGCGCGCACGTCCATGTCGGCAACGTTCTCGCCCAGCACGCGCACTTCGCCAGCGCGCTCGCCCGCCGGAGCGATCTCGGGCTTGAGCAGCGACAGCAGCGTCGACTTACCCGATCCGGTACCGCCAACAAGCAGCGCAAATGCACCTTGGGGAACAGACCAGTCGAGCCCCTCGAGCACCGTAGCATCAGCCCCGGGGTAGGCAAAGCTCAGGCTCCGCACCTCAATTGCCGGCACATCCGGGCCGCACGCCGCGCCCGACACCGGGCCCCTATCCAACCGAGACATCAGCCGAACCTCTTCTCATCGATCGCCTGCAGCACGCAGGGCAGCACCATCCAAGCAGCGTACACGACATAGCCCAGCCACGGCGCGGGCACCAAAAGCTGCGGGTAAAACGAATACTGCGTTGTCGCGGTCCATGCCACTGCCACCGCGGCGGCACCAAACAGCGCGAGCTCGACCAGCGCGGCAACGTCGCTGCGCCCCAGTCGATACCGCGCGTACGTCGTACGGCGCGACGCAGCACCCCACCCGCGCGAGCGCATGGCATCCGCGCGCTCAAGTGAATCTTCCATGCTCCAGCCCATCAGCACGCTCGACGCCCGCAGGCGCGATCGCACGGGATCGGTGGGCGCACGCCCCGGTACATCAATCGCATCCTGCACCGCCAGTACCGTGCGGCCGCGGCGCAAAAACTGTGGGATAAGCCGCATACACATCGAAATCATGAGCGCGATCACCGGCGCGGCGTTGCCCAACAGCGCGAGCACCTTGTCGTATTCGAGCATCGACGCCGCGGCCTCAAACCACAGCACGCTCGCCACAAACAGCCCGCCCATGCACAGACCGTAAACCATGCTCTCTAGATACACCGCACGCATGCCAATACGAAACAGCTCCGTCGAGCCCGAGGCGCTAAACAGCGGATTGAGCACCGCGATGATCAAAATCACCGGCAGCTGCCAGCGAAGCGCCCCCAACGTGCGCGCAACACCGCGCGTCGCAAGCCCGTACGCCAACCCGCCCGCAAGCGACAGCGCGATCAGCACCGGTTGCATCGAGAACATGGTGAGCCCCAACGTCAGTACCATGTAGAGCGCCGGCACCGCCGGATGCGACATCGAAAATGCCGCGACGGGATCGTTGCCAAACTCCTCTCGTATGTTGTCCACGGGCACCCCCGTCCCCTCGCTCAAACGGCAGCTCCGCAATACCGCCGCCGCCATACACAACCAGCGCAAACACCACGCCGGCGGCAGCGGCATCGGCCGTCGCGTGTCAATCGTTACGCGCTCATCATATGCCTGCGGTATCATATTGCGCCGTGTATCGTTTCCAAACACACGTCTCTATAACGTAACAGGAGATCACATGGACGCAACCGCAATTATCCTCGCTGCCGGCGAGGGCACCCGCATGAAGTCGAACCACTGCAAGGTCTCGCACAAGATCCTGGGCAAGCCCATGGTCCAGTGGATCGTCGACGCTACCATCAAGGCCGGCTGCAGCCGCGTCGTGGTCGTCATCGGCAGCCACGCCGACGAGATGCGCGCCCTAATCGACGGCGCCTACGCCAGCAGCGCCACCAAGGTCGAGTGCGTCGAGCAGACCGAGCGCCTGGGCACCGGTCACGCCGTGAAGGTCGCGCTCGAGGCCTGCGGCATCACGCAAGGCCCCGTCGTCGTGCTCAACGGCGACTTGCCGCTCATCACCGCCGACACCGTCGCCAAGTTCGCGCAGACCGTCGCTACCGACGAGCTCGCCTGCACCGTCATGACCATGACCCCGCCCGATCCTTTCGGCTACGGCCGCATCAAGCTGGGCGCCGATGGTCAGATCGAGCGCATCATCGAGCAGAAGGACTGCACGCCCGAGCAGGCCGCCGCGCTGCTCGAGTGCAACGCCGGCTGCTACGCCTTCGACGGCGCGCAGCTCGCCGCCCACATTGACGAGATCGGCAACGACAACGCGCAGTCCGAGTACTACCTGCCCGACATGCTCGAGATCCTCAAGGGCCACGGCCAGGCAGTCTCCATCTTCCACTGCGATGACTACCGCGACGGCCTGGGCGTCAACAGCCGCATCCAGCTCGCACAGCTTACCGCCATTGCGCGCGACCGCATCAACGAGCACTGGATGGCCGAGGGCGTTACTTTCATCGACCCCACGCAGGCCTGGATCGGCCCCGATGCCGTTATCGGCCGCGACACCGTCGTGTGGCCGCAGACGCATCTGATCGGCCACGGCACCGTGGGCGAGGAGTGCCCGCTCGGTCCCCACCGCCGCCACACCGACACCCCCGTCGGCAGCGGCTGCCCCCTCGATGAGACCATCGCCATCGAGGCCATCATCGAGAACGGCGTCGACTGCGGCCCGCGCGCCTACCTGCGCCCGGGCACCCACATGCTCGACGGCTCCAAGGCCGGCACGCACGTGGAGATCAAGAAGTCCACGATCGGCGAGGGCTCCAAGGTGCCGCACCTGTCCTACATCGGCGATACCACCATGGGCTCCGGCGTCAACGTGGGCGCGGGCTCCATCACCTGCAACTACGACGGCGTGCGCAAGCACAAGACCGTCATCGGCAAGGATGCCTTCATCGGCTCCGACACCATGATGGTCGCGCCCGCCCAGATTGGCGACGGCGCGCTCGTGGCCGCCGGCTCTGTCATCACCGAGCCGGTCCCGGCAGACGCGCTCGGTCTGGGCCGCGCCCGTCAGGTAAATATTGAGGGCTGGGCCGCCGATTATCGCCGCCGTCTGCACGAGGACGACGAGGTATAACGTTTTACCAAGCACCTAAGGAGCTGTTCCCATGGGGACGGCTCCTTTTTCTATGCTGACCTGCGTGGCCGGATGAGTGGTCGGTTCGTGTCCGTTGACGGTAAAGACGTTATCAAGACTCGATAAACCCCGCCGCGCGGTTACAATGCAACAAGGCATCTATATGGCATTCGATATAAAGGAGAAGGGTAATGCCGATTAATGATCCCGAGAAGTCGGAGAATATGCGCAAGTCCATCCGCGTGTATTCCGGTTCCTCCAACCGTCCCCTCGCTCAGAAGATTGCTGAGTACCTTGGGGTCGAGCTTTCGGGCCTTACGCTAAAGCAGTTCGCCAATGGTGAGATTTACGCCCGCTACGACGAGACCGTCCGCGGCGCCGACGTCTTCCTGATTCAGTCCGTGGCCGGCGGCAACGTTAACGACATGCTCATGGAGCTGCTCATCGCCACCGACGCTGCCAAGCGCGCATCCGCCCGCTCCATCACCGCCGTTATCACCCACTACGGCTATGCCCGCCAGGACCGCAAGGCCGGCCCGCGCGAGCCCATCACCGCCCGCCTCGTCGCCAACCTGCTCGAGCGCGCCGGCGTCAACCGCATCATCACCCTCGACCTGCACCAGGGCCAGATCCAGGGCTTCTTTGATATCCCGGTTAACCACCTGTCCGCGCTGCCGCTGTTTGGCCAGTACTACAACAACATGCACTTCGACACCGACAACCTGGTTGTCGTCTCCCCCGACGTGGGTCGTGCCAAGGCCGCCAAGAAGCTGTCCGACATGCTCGGCTGCGACCTGGCCATCGCCCACAAGGGCCGTCCGCGCCACAACGCCGCCGAGGTCATGGGCATCATCGGTGACATCAAGGGCAAGACCTGCATCATCAACGACGACATGATCGACACCGCTGGCACCCTGTGCGCCAACGTCAAGGAGCTCAAGGCTATGGGCGCTGGCGACATCTACGTCTGCGCCACCCACGGCATCTTCTCCGGTCCGGCCATCGAACGTCTGAACGACGCCCCGATCGTCGAGTGCCTCGTCACCGACGCCATTCCCGTCGAGGTCGGCGGCAAGATCAAGACCATCTCGGTCGCCGAGGAGTTCGCTCAGGCCATCTCCGCCGTTTACCACGAGGAGCCTGTCTCCACGCTCGTCGGCGGCGACTTCGCGCTGTAGTCGCATCGTCCTTGCAACCCGGCGCTTCGCCGTCGGAACAGAAGAAGCCCCCGCGCTCCCCCTTGCTCGCAAAGGTCGCGCGGGGGCTTCTTCTGTTCCGACGGCTCGCTCTGCTGCGGCCATGCTGTTGTCTGGTGGGATTTCGCTGAAACGAAGTCTCGCCTTCGGCGGGCGTGGTAGCCTTTGTCGTTGACTGAACTATTTACGTAACGGAGGACAAACATGGCAGCTGCACAGCCGCTCAAGATTCGCATGGTTGCCGGACTTGGCAACCCTGGCGAGGAATATGCCGAGACCCGCCACAACGCTGGCTTCAAAGCAATCGACGAGTTGGCCCGTCAGGCCGGTGTCACGTACTGGAAAAACCAGGCAGGCGCCGAGGTCGCGCTCATCAACATCAACGATCCCGAGGAAGAGGGCGGCAAGCGCCAGATCGTGCTGGTCAAGCCGCAGTCATATATGAATACCTCGGGTGGCCCCATCTCCAAGCTCTGCCGCGAGTACAAGATCAAGGCCGAGGAGCTGCTCGTGATCCATGATGAGCTCGACATTCCCGCCGGCGACGTACGCGTTAAGGTGGGCGGTGGCCACGCCGGCCACAACGGCCTGCGCTCCATCATCGACAAGATGGGCAGCCGCGACTTTAGTCGCATCCGCACCGGCATCGGCAACCCTCCCGGCAAGATGGCCGTAGCAGACTATGTGCTCAAGCAGCTGCGCGCCCGCGAGGCCGAGGACTTCCAGGACACCTGCGCCCGCGCCGCAGATGTCGCCGGTTTGGCCATCGTCCACGGCGTAATCTACGCCCGCGATCACGTAAACGGCGCCGCTTCCGCCAACGGCAAGCACTAAAACCTACCAAAAAAGGGCAGGCTTATTTTGGCGGGTTATATCTGCGCAAACGCTGCAGTCGGCACATCGCAATAAACGCGTTGCCACCATACATGCATAACGCCCCAAAGGGGGCCGGCCTCAACGAAGCGCGAGGCCGGCCCCCTTTGCCGTTTTACCCGATAAAACTGACCAAAATAAACCTGCCCCTATTTGGTAGGCCGAAGTGGATAAACCCTGCTCCTAACCGCCAAAGATACACGTAAGCGACATTGCCATGAGGGTATAATTTGCACCGTATGTCTGCACAACGCCTGTGCGCGTACGGTTTTATTCGGGCTACCGTCCATTTCCGTGGAGGCACGGTTCGGCGGCCCTAACAAGAGAGGGGTTCTATGTATAAGATCCTGGAGAAGACGCAGTTCTCGGAGAAGGTGTTCAAGTTCCGCATCGAGGCGCCTGCAATCGCCAAGCATGCGCACGCTGGACAGTTCCTCATGGTTCGCGCCAACGAGACGGGCGAGCGCGTCCCGTTTACCCTGGCCGGCTGGAACGGTGACGAGGGCTGGGTCGAGTTCATCTTCATGGTGCTCGGCACGACCACCGAGCTGCTGTCCACCTACGCGGCCGCTGCGCGACGGCGTGGGCCCGCTGGGCGGTCCCACCGAGATGGCTGAGGGCCCCTGCGCCGTCATTGGCGGCGGCGTCGGCCTGGCAATTGCCTTCCCGGTCGCCAAGCACCTGGTCGAGACCGGCCACGAGGTGCACGCCATCATGGGCGCCCGCACCAAGGACCTCCTGCTCATGGAGGACCAGTTCCGCGAGCTCCTCGACGAGGACCACATCCACATCACTACCGATGACGGTTCCTACGGCGAGCAGGGCGTTGTCACCGCTCCGCTGGAGCGCCTGCTGCAGGACAAGGCCGTGAGCCAGGTCTTCTGCGTCGGCCCCGTTCCGATGATGAAGTTCTCGACCCTCACCGCCCAGAAGTACGACACCCCCATCACCGCGTCGCTCAACCCCATCATGGTTGACGGCACCGGCATGTGCGGCTGCTGCCGCGTCGAGGTGGGCGGCGTGACCAAGTTCGCTTGCGTCGACGGCCCCGACTTCGATGCCACCCTGGTCGACTGGGATGACCTTCGTGCCCGCCAGGCCGCTTACCGTTCCGAAGAGGGCGAGTCCCTCAAGGCCTATGAGGAAAAGAGCTGCGCATGCCACTAGTTAACGGTCGTTTCGTTGCCGATATGAAGTCGCCCCGCACCCCCGATAACGAGGAGCCGGCTGCCGAGCGCGCCTGCGACTTCCGCCCCGTCGACAAGGGCTTCACCGAGGAGATGGCACTGGCCGAGGCCGAGCGCTGCCTCAACTGCAAGAAGCCGTTCTGTGTTGAGGGCTGCCCCGTCAACATCAACATCCCCCGCTTTATCGAGCAGATCCGCGAGAAGGACTTTGGCGGCGCTCTCGATACCATCCGCGAGGACTCCATGCTTCCCGCCATCTGCGGCCGCGTCTGCCCGCAGGAGAACCAGTGCGAGGGCAAGTGCATCCGTGGCAAGAAGTCCGAGCCCGTGGCCATCGGCCAGCTCGAGCGCTTCCTGGGTGACCGCCCCGAGCTCGCCTCCACGCCCAAGATGGCCCCCAAGAACGGCAAGAAGGTCGCCGTCGTCGGCTCCGGCCCGTCCGGCATCACCTGCGCCGGCGAGCTCGCCCGCAACGGCTTTGACGTCACCGTCTTCGAGGCATTCTTCACCGGCGGCGGCGTGCTGGTCTACGGCATCCCCGAGTTCCGTCTGCCCAAGGCAGTCGTCAAGCGCGAGATTGACGGCTTGGAGGACATGGGCGTCAAGTTTGAGTACAACTCCGTCGTGGGCAACATGGCCACGGCCGAGGAGCTGTTCGAGCAGGGCTTCGACGCCATCTACGTTGCGACCGGCGCTGGCCTGCCCAAGTTCCTCAACGTCCCCGGCGAGAACCTGCCCAACGTCTTCTTCGCAAACGAGTACCTCACCCGCGTGAACCTGATGAAGGCCAACAAGTTCCCCGAGTACGACACCCCCACCAAGCACGGCAAGAACGTCGTCGTCTTTGGTGGCGGCAACGTGGCTATGGATGCCGTCCGTACCGCCAAGCGCCTGGGCGCCGAGCACGCCATCATCGCCTATCGTCGTACCGAGGACGAGATGCCCTGCCGTCGCGCCGAGCTGCATCATGCTAAGGCCGAGGGCGTCGAGGTTCTGCCGCTCGTTTCCCCGCTCGAGTTTGTCGCTGGCGAGGACGGCTCCGTGTGCGCCGTCAAGGTCCAGAAGATGGAGCTCGGCGAGCCCGATGAGTCCGGCCGTCGTCGCCCGGTGCCCATCGAGGGCGCCATCGAGGAGATTCCCTGCGACGTCGCAATCTCGGCTATCGGTACCAACGCCAACCCCTTCGCAAAGAAGATCGGCGGCAAGATGGAGCTCAACAAGTGGGGCTACATCGTCGCCGACGAGGAGACCGGCCAGACCACCGATCCCCGCATCTGGGCCGGCGGCGACATCGTCACCGGTGCCGCTACGGTCATTCTGGCGATGGGCGCCGGCAAGAAGGCCGCCGCTTCCATCACCAAGAGCCTGCTGGGCGAGTAATCACCTACAGCGTTAGCCATCAAACGGCAAAGTCCCCGTCGAGCACACGCCCGGCGGGGACTTTTTCTATGCCGATCGCCCTACCACCGCAAAGGTGCCTGTCCCCCTTGCGGTGGTTTTGGTCGGCTAGTCTTCGAGCTGCGCCACTTTGTAGCGGTAGGCAGCGGCGATGACGTCCTTGCAGCCTTCGCGGCCCAGCTTGGCGCGGTTGACGACGATGTCCTTACCGCTCGTCATCTTCCACTTGCCGGCGCTGTAGCGCTTGTAGAACGCCTCGCGCGCCTTCTGCTGCTGCTTGACCAGCTTGGCGCCCTTCTTCTTGTTAAGACCACGCTTCTTGCGCACGATCTCGACGCGGTCCTCAAAGGGAGCGGTCACCAACACGGCAATGTGGCTGGGGTTGTTGCGCAGCAGGTAATCGGACAGTCGGCCTTCGATATTGCATCTCTCGGTCTCTCCCAGATCCAAAATCACCTGGCGCATCTTTTGGAACAACTTATCCGATTACGAACGCGCATCGTAGCGGTCGGGCAGAAACGCCATGTTCTCCACGGCCAGACGCTCATCATAGGCGGCCATCTTATCGAGCGACTCGCCCGCGCGCAGCGACGCACGTACCAGCAGCTCGTTATCGTACAGCGGAATCCCCAACTCGTCGGCAAGCATGCGGCCAATCTCGTGGCCCTCGGCGCCAAAGTCGCGCGCGATGGTAATGACCACAGGATTCTTCTTATTCTCCAGATCGCTCATCGCGATTCCTTTCTCTATGTGACAAAGGGGCTGTCCCTTTGCCACATTCTACGCTGCCACCATTCGCCTCTGATATGCGCGAACCAGCAGCGAGATACCAAAGTTGAGCACAAAGTACATCGCAAACACCAGGCCGTAGAGCATAAGCACCTGCGACAGGTCGATCGCGTGGGCCATCACCACGTTTGCCGTGTACATGAGCTCGGCCACGTTAATGCCCGAAAGATACGAGCTGTCCTTAATGACGGTCGTGCACTGGCTAAACAGCGCCGGAATGATCGTCTTAAACGTCTGCGGCAAAATGATGTAGCGCATGGTGGCAAAGAAGCCGAAGCCCTGGCTCTGCGCTGCCTCAAACTGGCCGCGCGGAATCGAGTTGAGGCCGCCGCGCACAATCTCGGCCATAACAGCGCTGGTAAACAGCGTAAAGGCGATGGTCGAAATCACAATGTCCAAACCCTGCACCGTAAAGTAGATAAACAGGATCCACAGCAGGTTTGGCGTGCAACGGAACAGTTCGATATAGGCGCTCACCAAAATACGGAACGGGCGGGGCGCATAGCTCTTAACGAGCGCCAGCACCGTGCCAAAGATGAGCGAGAAAAAGATCGACAGCGCCGAGATCTCGATTGTCTTAACAAAGCCGCCCCAAATGTAGAGCAGGTTGGTCGCGTTGAAGATTTCCATGCGCTAGGCCTCCTCTACGTTGTCGGGCCCCAGCTCGGCCAGGCTCACGCCGCGCGGACGCTCCTTGGAGCGGCGCTCGAGCCACTGCACCAGCATGGCGAGCGGAAAGCAGATGATGAAGTACATAAGGCAGCAGACGATGTATCCCTGCAGGTAACCGTACAGACTCACAAAGTTGTCGGAACGGTACATAAGGTCGCCGCCGGCCACAAGCGCCAGCACCGACGTGTTCTTGACCAGGTTGAGTGCCTGGTTACACAGCGGCGGCAGAATGATCTTGAATGTCTGGGGCAGCACGATGTACCAGTACGCCTGCGCACGGGTGAAGCCCTGGCTCTGGGCCGCCTCCATCTGACCGCGCGGAACCGCCTCGATACCAGTGCGGATGACCTCCGAAATGTAGGCCGCGTGATACAGGCCCACACCCAAGAAGCCCAGCACGAACGGCGCGATGCGCACCGGCTGATCGGCACCGGTTATGGCCTGCAAAAACTGCGGACCGGCCATGTACATAAAGAGCACCTGCACGGGCAACGGGGTGTTCTGGTAAAACTCCACGTACACGCGGCTTATGGCGCGCAGCACGCGCGAGCGAGTGGTAGAGAACACGCCCAGCAGCGTGCCCAGTACCAGCGACAGCAGTAGACCGGCAACGACCACTTGCAGCGTCACGCCAAAGCCCTCCCAGAAGGGTCCCATATTTTGAAATGTCGTCGACCAACGGTCGGCGTCAAATAATCCTTCGAGCATTTGATTCCTTCCTTGGACGATGCGCCTATACAAGACCCCAGGTCTTGACCTCTTGGTCGAGCCAGCCATCGGCCAGGCGATCGCAAATCACCTGATCGACCACGGCCGAAAGGTCGCAGCTCTTCTTGGTCGCCACGCCGTAGCCCTGCTCGCCAAACTTGACCTCGGGCTGCAGCAGCTCAACGGTCTCGTTCATGTAACCGGCCAGCGTGGAGCGGTCCATGGCAAAGACGTCGATATTGCCGGCATCGAGCGAACTCTTGATGATGGGGTAGCCACTAAAGGCCCTAAACTCGGGCTCGCAGCTAAAGCCGTTGTCCTTGATCATCTGCTCGATCAGGCTCTGCGTGGTGGCACCCTGGCTCACGCCAATGACCTTGCCGTCCAGGTCCTCAATCGAGGTAAAGCCCGAACGCTTCTTAACCATGAGTCCCACGTAGTCGGTGCGGTACGGCGTCGAGAAATCCCAGCTCTTCTTGCGCTCGTCGGTGATGGTGTAGGTCGCCGCGACCACGTCAAGCTGGCCGTTATCGATCAGCGGGCCGCGCGTCTTGGGCGTTACGTCGGTAAACTCGACAAGCTCCTGGGCGCGGGCCTCCTTGTAGCTCACGTCAAAGACAGCAGCGGCGATCTGATAGCACAAATCGACTTCCATGCCCTCAAAGCGGCCCTTGGCGGTGTCGTAATAGCCATAGCCGGGAACATCCTTCTTAACGCCGGCATTCAGATGGCCGCGCGACTTAATGGCCGCAAGCTTGGACCCCTTGTCGGAGCCCTCGCCGCTGGTGGAGTTGCCGCAACCGGTAAGCGCGGCCCCCGTCAGCGTAAGCATACCGGCGCCCGCCAGCTGCAAAAAGTGACGGCGCGACACGGCCGCCCTCGTCATATCCGTCATGTCCATCACCGCGCCTAGTGCAGAATCTTGGACAGGAACTCGCGGCAACGCGGGTTCTCGGGGTTATCGAAGAAATGCTCGGGCGTGCCCTCCTCCAGGATGCGGCCGTCCTCCATAAAGATGACGCGGTCGGCCACCTGGCGCGCAAAGCCCATCTCGTGCGTCACGCAGATCATGGTGATGTCCTCCTGCGCGAGCTCAATCATAACGTCCAGGACTTCCTGGACCATCTCGGGGTCGAGTGCCGAGGTCGGCTCGTCAAACAGGATGATAGGCTGCTTGGTGCACAGGGCACGGGCGATGGCGATGCGCTGCTGCTGACCACCCGAGAGATTCTGCGGATACTCGCCGGCCTTATGTGCCATGCCGACGCGCTTGAGCGCAGCGATGGCGATCTCGGTCGCCTCCTCCTTGCTCTTCTTTTGCAGTTTGATGGGCGCGAGCGTCAGGTTGCCCAGCACCGTCATGTTGGGATACAGGTTGAACTGCTGAAACACCATGGAACTATACTTGCGAGCCATCTCCAGGTGATTCTTTTTGGTGAGCGGCGTACCGTCGATGACAACCTCGCCCGACGTGGGCTCCTCCAGATAATCGACGCAACGGATGAGCGTCGATTTACCCGAGCCGGAAGGCCCGATCATTACGAGCTTCTCGCCGCGTTTGACGGTGAGGTTGATATCTTTGAGCACATGCAGGTCGCCAAAGTACTTGTTGAGATGCTTGATCTCGATCATGTCTGCCATGAATGTCCCTTCCCTGCGTTTACACGAGTTGAACTATTGTACGGAAAGAATCACGTTTCCGCAGCCCACACTACATTCCCGTAAAGAACCCGCAACCTTCCACCTAGTCATTGGGGACAGACTTAAATGAGTACCTGCTCATTGGGCACTCATTTAAGCCCGTCCCCAATGAGCGTAGCCCGGGCACTCATTTAAGCCTGTCCCCAATGAGTGCCCAGCCCAGCAAAAAGGGGCGCGACCATGACGGCCACGCCCCCCTAAACATCAACTATGTACCGCTCGGCCCCTACGCGAGTTTGGCTCCGACGATCTTTGCCGCGGCCGGCTTATCGAAGTTGCCACCGGTGGCCTTGCCGAGTGCGCCCATAACCTGGCCCATCTGCTTCTTGGACGTGGCGCCCAGCTCGGCGATAACCTGCTCGATCAGGGCCTCGAGCTCCTCGCCCGAAACCTGCGCGGGCAGCAGGCTCTCCAGAATCTTGACCTGCTCGGTCAGGTTGTCGGTACGCTCCTGGTCGGTGCCGGCCTTGATGGACATCTCCAGCGTCTCGCTCGTCTGCTTGATCAGACGCTTGATCATGCTGTTGACGTCTTCCTCGGTCACATCGCGGCGCTCATTGACCTCGATATTCTTCACCTCGGCCTTAACCTGGCGAATGATGGATAGGCGAACCTTGTCCTTGGCCTTCATGGCCGCAATCATTTCCTTCTGCAGCTCTTCGTTGGTCATCTGCAAATCCTCCTCAATAGTGTGGGCGGCACTCGCGCGAGCACCGCCCCATGATTACTCAGTCGTCGACGAATCGTCGGTCGAACTCTTGGTGACACCCTTCAGACTCACGTTATAGGGTACGTCTTTGGGCATGGGGTTGACGGTGATGTCGGCATCCTTCTTGTACTGCTCCAGCCACTCGCTGTACGCGGTGCTGGCCGCTTGCGTCTTCACCACGTTGGAGACGTACTTTTTGATGTCCTTGGGCACCTGGTTGATGTCATCAACCTGATTATCGACATGGAAGTAGTCGGTGCACTTGATGATGTGGTAGCCATAGGTCGACTCGACGACTTCGCTCACGTCGCCCTTGTTGAGTCCCTCGAGCGCCGTCTGGTAGCTGTCGACAAAGGTGGTGAGCTTATCCCAGCCCACATCGCCCTTCTTCTCCTTGGAACCGGTGTCCTCGGAGTACTGCTCAACGGCGTCCTCAAAGCTCAGCTCACCGGAGTTGATCTTGTCCAGGCACTCCTGCGCCTTGGCCTTGGCGGCAGCCTTGTCCTCGTCGGAAGCGTCGGAATCAACCTTGATCAGGATGTTCGACGAGCGGCGGGCGTCGTTGTAGCTGGACAGATTTTCGTTGATGTAATCGACAATCTCGCTGTCCTTGGGCTTGCTCGTGGGCGCGACGGCATCCTTGAGTTTCTGTTGCGCCAGACTCTCCTTGAGCGAGTCCTTGTAGGTGTCCTCGGTATAGCCGTAGGTCTTGAGGGTCTTCTTAAAGGCCTTGGCTCCGCCCGCGCTCTTGCACGCGTCCTTCCAAGCCTTCTCGACCTTCTCGTCCGACACCGTCACGCCGTTCTCCTTCTGTGCCTGTTGAAGCAGAATCTGCTGCGTGTAGGAGTCGATGAGTTGCTTGCGGTACTTCTTGGGCGTGAGGTCGTTGTCAACCAGATACTGCGCCCAATCCTCATCCTTGGTGTAGCCGTAGGACGTGCGCATGCTCATGATCTGCTTGGTCACGGTGTCCTCGGTAAGGTTGGTGCCGTTGATAGTGGCAGCAACACCGCCGGTCAGCTTGTAGCCCGAGGTGTCCTCAGCCTGCGACATAAGGCCGGAGCACGCCATCGCCGAGACGGAAAGCAGCATCGCCAGCACGCCGATGACCACCAGAACGATCTTGACGGTCTTAGACACGTACGTCTTGCGCTGCTTCTTGCGAGAGCTGGAGGCAGCGCGGGCCTGCTGCTCGGGCGTCGGCGCGGCCTCGGAGTTCTTTTTCTTATTTGCCATAGTTGGCCTTTCGCATAACGAATCGAACAAACGCCATTGTGTCACAACGCAGCCCCCGCGGCACGCTTGGTGCATTGGGGACAGATTAATCTGCACCATTTTGGTGCAAAGGGGACAGCTCTGGCAGCCGGCAGTTAGGGACAGTCCCCAAGTGCCGACTCAGCCCCACCTTAGAAGTGGCGGCGGATGGCGTCGACCATGCCCTGGGGCGTGGTCTGGCCGAGCACGTCGGCTGCGGCATCGGCGCCCATAAAGATGTTCATGAGTGCCTGCAGGGCCTCGACCTGGCCGCCCGGCTCGGCGATGCCCAGATTGATGACGATCTGCGCCGGCACCGGAGCGCCCATGCCAGCCATAGCGTTAAATGTCACGGGCGCGGCGGGCTTCACCACCGCGATATAGGGCTTGGCCACAAACCCCGGATCGGTATGCGGAATGGCAATGTTTGCCGCCGGCATAGCGAGACCCGTGGGATAGGCATCCTCGCGCGTGCGGACGGCATCGAGCCAACCGGATGCAATGTAGCCATGTGGTGCAAGCTCGCCCTCAAGCCGCGCGAACACCTCATCCGGCGTCGCACACTCCCAATCAAAAAACACCAACTCAGGCGTAAACAGCGCTTCGTTATTACCAGACATAAGCCGCCTCCTTCTTTTCATTCCCTGTCTTTAGGCCCAATACGGAATATACCTTTTGTATTTGGAACCCGCGTCCTCGTCCTCTTCCTTTATCAATGCCTCTTCCAGGCACTCTTTGATTAGACGAGACATCGCCACCGTGTTTTTCTTTTCATCGGAAAGTCCAAAACGCTCTCGCAGCGACTGATTGCTCATCGACTCACCTTGGGCATACAAAAGACAGGCATGCCAGTACACGGCGTTTTTTCGCTCACTTTTTTTCATTCGAGTATACGGACAGTCGCAATAGAGCGTCACGAGCGTTCCCAGCCCGCCCTCACTCTTGATAACCGGTGAAGGCATGCCGGCTTTTTCGAGCGAATCTACGATTAAATCCCAGCCTGTACCGCCTTCTTCGCAAAGATCCATTTGGCGCATGAGGGACGCTATCATCGAATTTCGCGTTTTCGGCTGGGCGTTGAGCACTCGTTCTGCCGGAATAAGCGTTGTCCCGGGATTAGAGAACTCAATGCGATTGTCGTAAATCGCAACAAGAGGCCCCGCCGTATTGTCAGCAATGTCTTGATGAATCACGGCGTTTGATAGTAACTCGCGAATCGCCCTTTGAGGATAAGCCGTCTGAATACGTCGAAATGCGCCATCCAGTGCCTCAACAGCCGGAATCATCGACATGACCAGCTGTTCAGCCTGTGGAAGCGCCAAAGCGTAGCCCTTGTCGATTTCAGTATCCCCGACAATGTCAAAACTGCCTTTTCCCGCATATCGCACGATTCGCAGCATGCGTTTCCTGAGCTCCGGGTAGCGAGAGAGCTTTTTTCCCACCAGAAGCATTCCCAAGCGCGTCACACTATATCGGCCGTTATCTTGACGACGAATCAGCTCTTGTTCACAAAGAGCAAGCATCACTCCGTCCAAATCGACAGGTCTTCTCAATCTGCACAACTCAAAATACGCATCAACATCTAGTATTTCGGCGACCTCTCGAGATGTCAGATCTCTCTCAACTACAGCGAGCTCCGCGTTCCCTGACTGTAAGCGACGCCACAGCTCCGCCTCTCGTGCACTACCGGGAACCAGTTCTGCCGTCGAAGAGCCCTCTCGAATGTAGGCTGTCTTATCAAAATAGACCGGCTGAGCGCTCGCGGCGTGCACTTTCAACACCACAAAGTGCTTTGTCTCATGATCAATAACCGCAAACTCGTAATTCGCATTGTTTGAGAGCGCAAGCTTGAGCCACATCAAAAGCTCTTGGTTTCCCTTACCCTTTGCGTGATATGGGTTGAACTGGGTGCCCACAAGCTCATGCGTACCGTCGCTCACGCCCCAGATCTTATAGGCATATGCGCGGCCGCAGTAAGCGGCAGCATTGGCAAGCGCCGAGATGTCACGCCCCGTTCTAACGGGATCGCTATTGCCTTCTTTAAATTCAAGCCACTCGGTTTCATCAGGATAACCGACGAGTGAATAAATCAGCTCCATGCCATCTGCTTCACCCATTGAGCCAGCCTCCTTGCGCTCATTTTTGATAACAAAATGTTAAATAGATGATAAATAGAATTATGCGCAATTTGAAGCCGAATGCCAAGTTTTCTGGTCGTTTTCCCAGATAATCTCATGCCGGAAGCTCGGCATTCCACATGAGAGTCGACTACTGTAATTGACAGGCAAGAAGAGCAGCCTATTCAATTCCAGCTAAATCAAGCAGCATAAAGCGCAATAAAAAAGGCGGTTAGGCGACAACGATATGCCTAACCGCCTTTACAAGCGGGTAATTATTTCACAGGATCCACGGCGACCTTGCCGCTCTCCAGCACGTGGACGCGGCCGTCGGCGAGCATTTGCACGACCTCGGGATACAGCACGTGCTCAATCGCGTGGATGTGCTCCTCGAGCGTGTCGACATCCCAACCTTCCTCGACAGCCAGCGCGCGCTGGGCGATGATGGGGCCGTTGTCGTAGATCTCGTTGGCAAAGTGCACGGTCACACCGGTTACCTTGACGCCGCGCGCAAAGGCATCGTCGATCGCATGCGCGCCGGTAAAGCTCGGCAGCAGTGCCGGATGCAAGTTGACCACGCGGTTGGGAAACGCCGCCAGCAGCGGCGTGTGCACCATGCGCATGTAACCGGCCATGACCACATATTCGCAGCCGCGCTCGAGCAGCTCGTGCGCGATGATCTCGTCGGCGGCGATGGGGTCGGCATAGACATCCTTGGACAGCGTGAGCGTCTGGATGCCCGCGCGCGCAGCGCGCTGCAAACCCTTAGCCGAAGGACGGCTCGACACCACAAGCTCAATCGAAGCGTTGAGCTTGCCGGCGGCGATCAGATCGATCAGCGCCTGCAGGTTGGTACCCGAACCGCTGATGAGCACACCGATCTTGAGCGGCTCGGCCGTATCGGTGCCGGTCGGACGGGTGTAGGGCACAAAGCCCAGGCTCGCGGCAGCAGCCATCTGCTCGTTAGCGCTCATCGGAGTACACGACCTTACCGGAGCCCTCGACGCACTCGCCCACGCGGAACGGCTTCTCGCCCAGCGCGACCAGGGCCTCGGTCACGGCAGCCTCGTCCTCGGGGGCGACGATCAGGCACAGGCCAACGCCCATGTTGAAGGTCTTGCATGCCTCGTTGGGCGCGAGCTCGGCCTGGCGCGACACGTAGGTGATGACGGGCGGAACGTCCCAACCCATCTCGGCGCCGTTGCGGGTGACCACGGCGTCGACGTCGTCGGCGAGCGCGCGGTTGAGGTTCTCGGTGATGCCGCCGCCGGTGATGTGGGCGATGGCGTGCACCGGAGCGCCACCGCGCAGCAGCTCCAGAATCGGCTTGACATAGATGCGCGTGGGGGCCAACAGGGCGTCTGCCAGCGATGCGCCGCCGAGTTCCTCGAGCGGACGGCTCAGCTCCTCGGCCTTAGCGGCGGCCTCGGGCGTGCCCGGCTTAATACCGTCGACGCCAATGACCTTACGCACGAGCGAGTAGCCGTTGGAGTGCACGCCGGTGGAAGGCAGGCCCAGGATCACGTCGCCGGGACGGACATTCGCGGGGTCGAGCATCTTGGGACGGTCGACGACGCCCACGGTAAATCCGGCAAGGTCGTAGTCGGCAGGAGCCATGACGCCGGGGTGCTCGGCCATCTCGCCGCCCACGAGCGCGCAGCCCGCGAGCTTGCAGCCGTCGGCCACACCCTTGATGATCTTTGCCATGTGCTCGGCCTCGATGTGGCCGATGGCAACGTAGTCCAGGAAGAACAGCGGCTCGGCACCCGAAGCCAGAATGTCGTTGACGCACATAGCAACCAGGTCCTGGCCCACCGTCTCGTGACGGTCCATGATCTGGGCGAGCACGAGCTTGGTGCCCACGCCGTCGGTACCGCTAATCAGAATCGGGTCTTCCATATCCTTAAGCGCGGCAGCCGAGAACAGGCCACCAAAGCCACCGATGCCGCCGATGACCTCGGGACGGTTGGTGTCCTTAACCATCTGCTTAATAGCGTCAACGGCGCGGCCGCCCTCGGCGGTATCGACGCCGGCATCCTCATACGTCACATGCTTGCTGTCGCTCATCTGAGCCTTCCTCTCCCACTACCGTGGCGCCGCCCGGGCGCCAAACGGTGCTCATAGTTGCGTTCATTTCGGCGCGCGCCATAACAACGCGCGCCGTCATATCAACAAAACAGCAGGTAAAACCTACCAAAATAAACCTGTCCCTTTTTGGCAGGTTTTAGGCCTCGCCGTGTTCCTCTTCCCAGCTGCGATCGTCGTATTTCTCGACCACGGCGTCGTCATCAAAGTGCAGCGGCTTGTCCAGGTTGCGGGGCTTAAAGCCCTCCATGAACTTGTCGCGGCCAAAGCTCTCGGGAATCGCCACGGGGTAGCGGCCGGTAAAGCACGCATCGCAGTAACCGCCCTTGGGCATGACCTTAAGCAGGCCCTCGACCGAAAGGAAGGCCAGCGAATCGGCGCCGATATACTCGCAAATCTCGTCGACCGTCTTGTTGGCGCTGATAAGCTGCGACTGCACGTCGGTATCGATACCGTAGAAGCACGGCCAGATGACCTCGGGCGAGTTGATGCGGATATGAATCTCCTTGGCGCCGGCGTTGCGCAGCATCTTGACGAGCTGCACCATGGTGGTGCCGCGCACGATGGAGTCGTCGATGACGACCAGGCGCTTGCCCTCGATGTTGTCACGCAGCGGGTTGAGCTTCATACGCACGCCCATGGCACGCAGCTCCTGCGTAGGCTCGATAAACGTACGGCCCACATAGCGGTTCTTGATGAGGCCCTCGCCAAAGGGAATGCCACTCTCGTGCGAATAGCCCTCCGCGGGCGGCAGGCCGGAGTCGGGCACGCCGATGACCAGGTCGGCCTCGACGGGCTCCTCGTGTGCCAGCTGACGACCCATGTCATAACGGCAGGCATAGACGCTCTTGCCGTTCATGATGGAGTCGGGGCGGGCAAAGTAGACCTGCTCAAAGATGCAGTTTGCGGGCTCTTCGGCTGCAGGCAC